>CAZIQR010000047.1:0-16257 GCA_964541055.1 uncultured Eubacteriales bacterium | reverse complement strand
TGCCGGTCGTCGACGCCGACGGCCGCATCCAGGGCATCATCACCCTCCAGGACATCATCCAGGAAACCGCCGAGGAGCTGTAGCCGTGAAAACGCCGTGTTTCCTGATGAACACCCAAGAGCCAAGACCGGCGTTTTCACCCTTCGGGCCTACCCGAAGCGACCGAAGGGAGCGGAGGTCAGATGGGCCGCGGAGCGACTCGGAGCGGCACATCTGGGAAATATCGGGAAAGAGCGCTTATCGCAGTACTCCGAGTACAGCTTCACCCTTTGACGCCTCGCATCTGCAGCCGTCTCGGCTCGCGGCTACGGGGGGGATGGGATGTTGAAAGACGCGTTCCGGCGGCGCTGGAAGGGCTTCCTCGTCTTCCTGGCCGTCATGGGCCCGGGCATCATCACCTCGAACGTCGACAACGACGCCGGCGGCATCGCCACCTATTCGATGGCCGGCGCTTTCTACGGCAACAGGCTGCTCTGGACCCTCATCCCCGTCATGCTCGCCCTGATCGTCGTCCAGGAGATGAGCGCCCGCATGGGCGTCGTCACGGGCAAGGGCCTGTCCGACCTCATCCGCGAGCGGTTCGGGGTCAAGATCACGGTCTACCTCCTCTTTGGGATCTTGCTGACCAATTTCGGCAACATCATCGCCGAGTTCGCCGGCGTCGCCTCGAGTCTCGAGATCTTCCACGTCTCCAAGTTCATCTCCGTGCCGCTCAGCGCCCTGCTCGTGTGGCTCCTCGTCATCAAGGGCACCTACCGGTCCGTGGAGAAGATCTTCCTCTTCGCCTGCCTCTTCTACGTGACGTACATCATCTCCGGCTTCCTGGCCAAGCCGGACTGGGGCGCGATCGGGACGAGCCTGGTCCGGCCGAGCCTCGATTTCTCCCCGGGCGCCCTGGCCATGGTCATCGGCCTCGTCGGCACGACGATCGCCCCGTGGATGCAATTCTATCTCCAGGCCTCCATCGTCGAGAAGAACATCCCCGTCAAGGACTACAAGCACTCGCGGCTGGACGTCATCGCCGGGAGCTTCGTCGTGACGCTCGTCGCGGGCTTCATCGTCCTGACCTGCGCCGCGACGCTATTCAAGGCCGGCATCCGGGTCGAGACGGCGGCCGACGCGGCCCTGGCCCTCAAGCCGCTCGCCGGCCGCTACTGCGCGGCCCTCTTCGCCTTCGGCCTCCTCAACGCGTCGCTCTTCGCGGCCTCGATCCTGCCCCTCTCGACCGCCTTCATCATCTGCGAGGGCATGGGCTGGGAGAACGGCGTCAACAAGAAGTTCTCGGAGGCGCCGCAGTTCTACGGGCTCTACTCGTTGCTCGTCGTCTTCGGCGCGGCCATCATCCTCCTGCCCCGCATCCCCCTCTTCCGGGTCATGCTCGTCTCCCAGATCATCAACGGACTGGTCCTGCCCGTCGTCCTGGTGTTCATGCTCATCCTCATCAACAATGTCAAGTTGATGGGCGCCCACAAGAATAGCCGGGCCTTCAACGCCATCGCCTGGATCACGGTCGCCGTGCTGACCGTGCTGACCGGCGCCTACGTCGTCTCGCTGGTCGCGTAATTACAGGGCCTTCTGGAAGGCCCGGAACTTCTTGTAGATCTTGCCCCCCATCCGCTCCATCTCGGCCCGGACGAGGACGTTGGCCTCCATCTCGTGATGGGTGTCCATCATCTCCTTGCCGGCCTTGGAGGCCGATTCGAGGACCTTGACCCCCATCAGGACGTCGAGCCCCTGGCCCCGATACGGCTCTTTAACGGCGCCGAGCAGCAGGTCGAGCTGTTTCGTCGTCTTGGCCGCCCTGAGAATATGGATGAAGCCGAACGGGAAAAGATGGCCGCGGGCCTTGTTGATGCCATCGGTCATGTCGGGCATGGCGATGATGAACGACAGGACCTCGCCGTCCTTGGCCACGACCTTGACGAAGCGGGGGTCGAGGATCGGCAGAAAGCGCCCGGCGAGCTCGTCCATCTCCTGCTCGTCGAGCGGGGCGTAGCCGTAGATGTTGCCGGCCATGTAGGTCTCGTTCATGAGGCCTAGGACCTTGTGGATCCAGGGCTTGATCTCCTTGCGCTTCTTGAACTCGACGATCTGGAAGGTCCCGCGCTTCATTTGCCGGTCGTAGATCCTCTTGTAGAACTCGGGGATCTCCTTGGGCACGTCGAGCTTGTAGACGAACCAGTCGTTGTCCTTGGTGTAGCCTTCCTCCTCGACCCATTTCGGCATCCACTCGAAGTTGAAGTAGGTCGCGATCGTGGCGTGGTGGTCGAAGCCCTCGATGATCCAGCCCTCGGGGTCCTGGTCGGAGAAGCCGTAGGGCCCGACGATCTTGGTCATGCCCTTGGACCGGGCCCAGTCCTCGATGCGGTGAAGGAGGGCCCGAAAGACGTCTTTGTCCTCGTAGGTTTCGAGGTAGCCGAAGCGGGCCGTCTTCTCCTGCCGGTATTCGTTGTATCGCTTGTTGATGATGCCCATGACCCGCCCCACGGGCTTCCCGTCCTTCCAGGCGACGAGGAGGATCGTGTCGCAATAGGAAAAGGCTTTGTTCTTCTTCGGATCGAAATATTTCCAGTCGTCCGAGTAGAGGGGATAGACCCAGTTCTTGTGCCCGGCGTGGGTCTTTTCGGGGAGGTTGATGAAGATCTTCAGGTCCTGGCGCTTGCGGGGGTCGATCTCGCGGATGTCGACGGCCATGCTTCACCTCGTCGCGGGCGATGATAGGGGACGCCCTTTTATCCTACTTTCACGCCCAAAAATCAACAGAAATCGGTCTCTGCAAAAAGCTGTTCAAAAGCTGAGGGCCGCCTGTGGAAAACCTTGACAACCCCCCTGGCCGCCACTATACTGACCCTTCTTTATGATAGGAAGGCAACCCGCCCCATGAACGTCGAAACAACTGTCCTCCTCACGGTGCTCGTTCCCATCCTCGGCTCCTTCGCGACGCCGCTCGCCGGCCTCGCCGGGAGGCGCATCCGCTCGATCTGGGCCGTCCTGGTGAGCGGCGCGACCGCCATCTTGCCCCTGACGCTCCTCCCCTTCGCCCTTAAGGGAGGGGAGCAGGTCGTGCGCAAGCCGCTGGCGATGGGCTTCGACTTCATCCTCATCGCCGATCCGCTGGCCATCTTCATGGCCTGCGTCTCCTCGTTCATCGGCTTCCTCATCGTCGTCTACTCGCTCGGCTATGTCCGGCACGAGGAGAACCAGAACGAGTATTACCTGATGGTCATCCTCTTCATCGGGTCGATGATGGGGCTGGTCTTCTCGGCCAACCTCCTCTTCATGTACCTGTTCTGGGAGATCATCGCCATCGCCTGCTGGCGCCTGATCGGCTTCTACCGCGAGCCGCTCCACGTCCGCAAGGCCGACAAGGCCTTCCTGGTGACGTTCTTCGGCGCCGTGGTCATGCTCCTGGGCTTCATCCAGATCTACGGGCTGACCAACACCTTCGACCTGACGGCCATGCGGGGCACGATCGTGCCCCGCATGGCCGTCCTGCTCATCCTCTTCGGCATGTTCTCGAAGTCGGCGACCGTGCCCCTCCACACCTGGCTGCCCGACGCCGGTGTCGCCCCGACCACGGTCACGGCCCTGCTCCACGCGGCGGTCCTCGTCAAGATCGGCACCTACGCCTTCGCCCGCCTCTTCCTCTACACGTTCCGGCTGCCCGAGGGCTGGCAGAACGCCCTGCCGATCATCGTCATGGTCTCGAGCCTGGTCGCCGCCGGGGCGGCCGCCGTCGAGAACGACCTGAAGAGGATCCTGGCCTACTCGACCGTGAGCCAGATCGGCTACATCTTCCTCGGCTTCGCCGTGGCGACGCCGACCGGCATCAACGGCTCGCTCCTCTTCATCCTGACCCACGGCCTGGCCAAGGCCGGCCTCTTCCTCTGCGCCGGCATCGTCATCCACGCCGTCCACACCAAGGACATCCGGGAGATGGGCGGCCTCATCAAGACCATGCCGGTCACGGCCGCGGCCTTCATCGCCTGCGCCTTCTCGGTCATCGGCATTCCCCCCTTCGGCGGCTTCTTCGCCAAGTTCATGGTCATCCTCGGCACGGTCCAGGCCGGACGGCCGTGGATCGCCGCCCTGGGCCTCTTCACCGCGGTCCTGACGCTCTTCTACCTCTTCAAGGCCTTTCATATGGTCTTCCTCGGCGAGGCCAAGCACCCGGCCCCCGAGACGTCGAAATCCATGGTCTATGTCGTCGCCCTGCTCGCCGTCCTCAGCCTGGCCGCCGGGGTCTTCGTCGCCTTCCCGATGAAGGTCATCAGCGTGGCGACGACACAGATGAGTTGGTGGCTCCGATGACGCCCAAAATGCTGCTTCTCCCGATCCTGTTGCCGGCCGTGCTGGCTGCCGTCTTCATGCTGCTGCCCCGGACGCTCAAGCTCCTGCGCGACGTCCTGGCGGTGGCGGGGGCGGGCGTGCTGCTCTATTACGCCTTCGTTTTCTTCTCGGTGAAGGACCTCCGCTACGCCGTGCCGTGGCTTATCCCGGGCATCGACTTCGACCTCCGCCTCTACCAGTTCTCGGCCTTCATCCTGCTCGCCCTGGCCGGGTTCCTGATCCTGATCACGCTCTACACGACGGCCAAGATGAAGGGCGCGCCGCGGGAGCGCGAGTTCCTGGCCTACGTCTTCCTGACCGCGGCCTTCGCCAACGGGGCGGCCCTGGCCAACAACTTCGTGCCCCTCCTCTTCTTCTGGGAAGGCCTGCTCGTCACCCTCTACGGCATGATCGCCCTCGGCGGCCGCGTGACCTCGACCCGCTCGGCCGTCAAGGCCCTGATCATCAGCGGCTTCTGCGACTTCTCCATGATCCTCGGCATCGCCATCCTCTGGAGCCTGGCCGGGACGGCGACCCTGTCGGATATCTCCGTCGAGCCGACCGGACTGGCCGCGGTGGCCTTCGTCCTGATGATGATCGGGGCCGCCGGCAAGGCGGGGGCCATGCCCTTCCACACCTGGATCCCGGACGCCGCGCTCGACGCCCCGGTGACCTTCATGGCCTTCCTGCCGGCCGCCTTCGAGAAGCTCCTCGGGATCTACCTCCTGGCCCGCATCTCCCTCGACTTCTTCAAGATCCGGCCCGGGAGCGGCCTCTCGATCCTGCTCATGACCGTCGGCGCCGTGACCATCGTCCTGGCCGTCCTCATGGCCCTCGTCCAGAAGGACCTCAAGCGGCTGCTCTCCTATCACGCCATCAGCCAGGTCGGCTACATGGTGCTCGGCATCGGCACGGCCATCCCCATCGGCATCGCCGGCGGCATCTTCCACATGATCAACCACGCCATGTATAAGAGCGGGCTCTTCCTGAGCGCCGGCTCGGTCGAGCACCGGGCCGGGACGACCGAGCTCAAGAAGCTGGGCGGGATCGCCCGCGAGATGCCGCTCACGGCCGCGGGCTTCGTCGTCTGCGCCCTGGCCATCTCGGGCGTCTGGCCCCTCAACGGCTTCGTCTCGAAGGAGATGGTCTTTCACGGGGCCCTTGAAACGCATTACACGATCTTCGCCATCGCCGCCTGGATCGGGGCCATCTTCACCTTCGCCTCGTTCCTCAAGGCCGGCCACTCGGTCTTCTTCGGCGAGCGGTCGCGCGAGGTCGCCGCGGTCCGCGAGAGCCCGGCGCCGATCGTCATCCCGATCCTCACCCTGGCCGGGCTGTGCATCCTGTTCGGCGTCTACAACAAGCTGCCCCTGACCCTCTTCATCCAGCCCATCCTGGCCGGACGGGCCGAGGCCGGCGGGCATCTGGACTTCACGGCCCACGCGCTGAGCGTCTTCACCCCGGTCGCTCTGATCTCGATCGGCTGCCTCGTCCTGGCCTTCCTGCTCCACCGCTACGGCTGGCTCAAGGGCGGCCGCAAGGCCTACCTGGCCTCCGAGCCGGTCCACAACCTGCCCGTCATGCACCAGGCCTTTGACCTGGCCGAGAAGCGGGTCTTCGATCCCTACGAGCAGGGCATCAAGGTCCTCAAGGGGCTGTCGCTCGTCCTCTTCAAGGCCGTCGACCGGCCCATCGATTTCGTCCTCGAAAAGGTCGTCACCGTCACCGGCGAGAAATTCACCGGCATCCTCAAGAAGGCCCACAACGGGCACTACGCGAACTACCTGGCCTGGTGTCTGGCCGGCCTGATCATCCTGGCGGGCGTCGTCAGCCTGCTGGCCCGGTAGAGAGGAGGAGCGTTGATCATACTCTTCATCGTCCTTCCGCTCGTCGTCGCGGGCATCCTGCCGCTCGCCGGCAGGCTCTCGCGGCGCGTCCTGCCGGACCTGCTGGCCAACGCGACGCTCCTCGCGCTCGTGGTCTACGCCGCGGTCGCCGGCCGGTCCCTCATCGCCGGGGGCCCGGTCCTGCTGCAGCCCTCCTGGCTCGGCGAGACGATCGGCCTCCGGCTGGGCCTCGACGGCTTCAGCCTGTTCATGCTCATGGCCGTGTCCGTGGTCGGCTTCGCCGCCTGCCTCTTCTCCATCAACTACATGGAGCACTACGGGTCCAAAGCGACGTTCTACGCCCTGTACCTGGTCATGATGGCGGGCATGAACGGGCTCGTCCTGGCTTCGGACCTCTTCAGCGTCTATGTCTTCCTCGAGGTGGCCGCCGTCGCCTCCTACGCCCTGGTCGCCTACGGCCTCGGCCACGACGAGCTCGAGGCCGCCTTCAAATACCTGATGCTCTCGGTCGTCGGCTCGGCCTTCGTCGTCGCCGCCGTGGCCGTCATCTACGGCATGACCGGCGCCCTCGATTTTGCCGCCGTCGCCGCCGGGCTGCGGGAGCTCAACGCCGGGCCGGTCGTGGCCATCGCCTCGGCCTTCTTCCTCTTCGGCTTCGGCCTCAAGGCCGCCCTCGTCCCGTTCCACGCCTGGCTGCCGGACGCCCACCCCTCGGCCCCGGCGCCCATCTCGGCCGTCCTGTCGGGCCTGCTCATCAAGGTCTCCGGCGTCTACGCCATGACCCGCATCTTCCTCAACGTCTTCGGCCTGACGCCGGCCCTCTCGACGGTCATGATGTGGATGGGGATCGTCTCCCTGGTCGTGGCCGCCTTCCTGGCCCTCGGCCAGAAGGACATGAAGCGGATGCTGGCCTATTCGTCGATCAGCCAGGTCGGCTATATCGTCCTCGGCATCGGCATCGGCACGCCGCTCGGCATCGCCGGCGGGCTGTTCCACCTCTTCAACCACGCCCTGGCCAAGGGGCTCCTCTTCTTGACGAGCGGCTCGGTCCAGCAGGCCACCGGCACCCGCGATCTCGACGAGATGGGCGGGCTGGCCAAGCGCATGCCGGTCACCGCGGCGACGAACCTCGTCGGGGCCCTGTCGATCGCCGGCGTGCCGCCGCTCAACGGCTTCTGGTCGAAGCTCCTCATCATCGTCGCCCTCGTCCAGGCCGGCCATGGCGCCTTCGCCGTCGTCGCCGTCCTGGCCTCGGTCCTGACCCTCTGGTATTACCTCCTCATGCAGCGGAAGGCCTTCTTCGGCAAGCTCAACGCAAAATGGGCCGCCGTCAAGGAGGCGCCCTTCTGGATGACCGCCTCGACCGTCCTTCTCGCCCTCCTCTGCGTGGGGATCGGCATCTTCTTCTCGTCGACCATCACGACCTGGATCCAGCCCGCCGCCGACGTGCTCGCGGACGGCCTCCACGCCGTGACCGGGTCGTGGGGATTTTAAACGATGATCCTACAAACCGCCCTCCTCATCGGCCTGGTGATCTTCGCGGCCCTGGCCATCCTCCTCAGGGACCTCCTCCGATCGGCCATCGCCCTGGCCGTGGCCAGCCTCCTGCTGGGGATCATCTTCTTCCGGATGAACGCCCCCTACGCCGGGGCCTTCGAGATCTCGGTCGTCGCCGGCCTCATCACGGTCCTGTTCGTCCTGACGATCGCCCTGACCAAGACGGGCGAAGAGGTCCGCGAGTCCAAGCTCGTGAACGTCGCCTTCCCGGTCGTCTTCGTGGCCTTCATCGTCATCGACGCCCTGGTCATGAAGGGCCTGATCGGCAAGATCCCGGCCCTGGCCGCCGGCGCCGAGACCGGCTCGTTCGGCGACGTCCTCTGGAAGGCGCGGACCTACGACCTCGTCGGCCAGATCGCGGTCATCCTGGCCGGCGTCTTCGCCGTGCTGGCCCTCTTCCGCAAGCGAGAGAAAAATGACTAACACCTGGTACCTCTACGTCTTCTTCGCCGCCGCCCTCGTCTTCGCCGGGATCCTGGGCCTGCTCGCCAAGCGCAACCTCATCAAGCTCTTCATCTGCATCGAGGTCATCGGCAAGGGCATCAGCCTTCTCCTCGTCGCGACCGGCCTGGCCAAGGCCAGCCTTCTCACGGCCCAGGCCCTGGCCATCACCTACATCGTCATCGAGGTCAGCCTGGTCGCCACGGCCCTGGCGCTGATCATCAACATCTACCGCCACACGAAGTCGCTGGACGTCCGCCGTCTGGCCAAGCTGAAAGGGTAAGCCATGACAGGAATCGGCCTGCTTCTGTCTCCCCCCGTCGCCTTCTTCGTCTTCCTGGCCGCGGCCTTCGGCCTTTACGCCCTCGGCCGGGGCATGGCCCCCAAGCTGAACAAGGCGGGCGGCAAGCTCACGACCTACGCCTGCGGCGAGGATCGGCCGGGAGCAAAGGTCCAGTTCGGCTACCGCCTGTTCTTCTTCATCGCCCTGTTCTTCACCATGATGCACGTCGCGGTCCTGGTCATCGCCACGGTGCCCGCGGGCAAGATCGTCTTCTTCGCCCTGTTCTACCTGGTCATGATCGCGTTGGCCGTTTCGTCCCTGGTCACGAGGAGTTAACATGCTCAACAAGCTGACGCGCTGGTCCAGGATCAAGTCGCCCTGGATCCTGCACCTCAACTCCGGCGCCTGCAACGCCTGCGACATCGAGATCGTCGCCGCCCTGACGCCCCGCTTCGACGTCGAGCGCTTCGGCGTCCTGCTCAGGGCGACGCCCCGGCACGCCGACGTCATCATCGCCAGCGGGCCGGTCACCCGGCAGATGCGGGACCGGATCATCCGCATCTACGAGCAGACCCCCGACCCGAAATTCGTCATCGCCGTCGGGGCCTGCGCCATGTCCGGCTGCGTCTACCGGGGCGCCTACAACATCATGGGCGGCATCGACCAGGTCATCCCCGTGAACATGTACGTCCCCGGCTGCCCGGCCCGTCCCGACGCCATCGTCGACGGCGTCGTCAAGCTGCTCGGCAAACTCTGACGAGAGGAAGGCCATGTCCGACATCGACATCGTTGAAAGCCTGAAGAGGGACCTCGGGGCCAAAGCCCTCGAGCTCACCAACCCGGCCCTCCGCCGCATCTTCCTCAAGGTCGCCCCGGCCGATCTGGTCGGCGCGGTGACCCTGCTGCGCGACCGGTACGACTGCGCCTTCCTGTCCACGATCACGGGCGTCGACGCGGGCGACGCGTTCGAGATCCTCTACCATTTCGCGTCGCCGGTGACGACCATCCACGTCCGGACCGCCGTGCCCAAGAACGATCCCCGGGTGCCGTCCATCTGCCCCGCCATCCCCGGGGCCGTCTTGTACGAGCGGGAGATCCAGGAGATGTTCGGCCTCGTCGTCGAGGGCATCCCCGACCCGCGCCGCCTCATGCTTCCGGACGACTGGCCGGCCGGCGTCTACCCGCTGCGGAAGGACTGGAAGCACGTCCGGCCCGAGGAAGTCATCCCCGGAGGAGAATCATGAGTTTCGAGATCCCCATCGGCCCCCAGCACCCGGCCCTCAAGGAGCCCATCAGCCTCCGCATGACGGTCGAGGGCGAGGTCATCACCGGCGTCGACATCCGCCTCGGCTACAACCACCGCGGCGTCGAGAAGGTCGCCGAGGAGAAGAACTGGACCCAGAACATTTACTTGACCGAGCGCATCTGCGGCATCTGCTCGCATTCCCACGCCACCTGCTTCGTCCAGGGCGTCGAGAAGCTCATGGAGCTGGCCCCGCCCAAGCGCGGCCTCTACATCCGCTACCTCGTCTCCGAGCTGGAGCGGATCCACAGCCACCTCCTCTGGCTCGGCGTGGCCGGCCACGAGGCCGGCTTCGACTCCTTCTTCATGTACACCTGGCGGGACCGCGAGATCGTCATGGACCTCCTGGAGATGATCTCCGGCAACCGCGTCCACTACGCCATCAACACCATCGGCGGCGTCCGCCGCGACCTCGACGAGGGCCAGAGGGCCAAGATCCTCGAGGGCGTGGCCACGCTGCGGAAGCGGAGCGAGTACTACTTCCGGATCGGCGCCAACGAGCCCAGCTTCGTGGCCCGCATCGCCGGCGTCGGCATGTTGAGCAAGGAGCAGGCCATCGCCCTGTGCGCGACGGGGCCCGTCGCCAAGGCCTCGGGCGTCGGCCGGGACGTCCGGAAAGAGGACCCCTACGCCGTCTATGACGAGCTCGACTTCGCGGTCTGCACGGCCGACACCTGCGACGTCCTGGGCCGGGTCGTGGTCCGCGTCATGGAGCTGCTCGAGTCCTACAAGATGATCGAGCAGATGGTCCGCAACCTGCCGGCCGGCGACATCGCCTGCAAGGCGCCGCGCAAGGCCAAGCCCGGCGAGACCGTCAGCCGCTACGAGGCGCCCCGCGGCGAGAACATCCACTACATCAAGTCCAACGGCTCCGACAAGCCCGAGCGGCTCAAGGTCCGGGCGCCCACGCTGGGCAACTACCCGGCCACGGTCGAGATGCTCCGGGGCTGCTTCATCGCCGACATTCCGCTCATCTTCGCCGCCATCGACCCCTGCATCTGCTGCGCCGAGCGGGCCGTGACCCTGGTCGACGCCCGCAACGGGGCCGAGGCCATCGTCCGCATGAGCGAGCTCCGCCGGCGGGCGCTCGAACGGGCCCCGAAGGCCCCTCTGAAAGGGAACGCGGTATGGCCGCTTTGAGAACCGTCCTCTACCTCTTCGTCTACCCGGGGATCCTGTTCCTGTTCGTCTACTCGACGTTCTGCGAATGGTTCGATCGCAAGGTCTACGCCCGGCTCCAGAACCGGATGGGCCCGACCCACACCGGCCGCTTCGGCCTCCTCCAGCCCATCGCTGACTTCTTCAAGCTCATGTCCAAGGAAGACGTCGTCCCCGAGGCCGCCGACAAGGGCTTCTTCAACGCCCTGCCGGCCTTCGGCCTGGCCGTGGTCTCGACGGCGGCTTTGCTGCTGCCCGTCTGGAACTTCGACCTGGCGGCGCCGGGCTGGACCTCGTTCCAGGGCGACATCATCGTCATGCTCTACCTCTTGAGCCTGCCGACCCTGATCCTGTTCCTGGCCGCGTGGTCGTCGACCAACCTGTTCTCGACGATCGGCGGGGCCCGCGTGCTGACGATGCTCTTCGGATACGAGGTGCCGCTCTTCCTGGCCGTCCTGAGCCCGGCCGTCCTGGCCGGCTCCTGGCGCCTGGCCGAGATCGCCGCCTTCTACCAGGCCAAGCCGCTGCTCCTGCTGGTCAACATCCTCGGCTTCCTCGTGGCCGTGGTCGCCGTCCAGGCCAAGCTTGAGCGCTGCCCCTTCGACATCCCCGACGCCGAGACCGAGATCGTCGGCGGCACGTTCACCGAGTACTCGGGCAAGAAGCTGGCCCTCTTCCGCCTGGCCTTCGACATCGAGATGGTCGTGGCCAGCGGCCTGCTGGCGGCCGTGTTCCTCGGGGGCTTCCCCGGCGGGCCCCTCCTCGGCTTCGTCTGGTTCGTCCTCAAGACGCTCTTCATCATCTTCCTCCTGTCGCTCATCCGGGCCCTGACCTCCCGGATCCGCATCGACCAGGTCATCTCGCTGTCCTGGAAGGTCCTGGCCCCGCTGGCCATCGTCCAGCTCCTGGCCTCCATTCTCCTGAAGGGATTCATGTCATGAGAATCGCCGCCTTCCTGCCCGAACTCCTGCGCCACCTCTTCAAGAAGCCGGCCACCGTGGATTATCCCTTCAAGAAGCTCGAGGTGCCGCCCGCTTTCCGCGGCACGCCCTATCTCAACCCCGAGATGTGCATCGTTTGCAAGGCCTGCGAGCGCGACTGCCCGGCCGAGGCCATCGAGATCGCGGATGTCAATCCGGCCGAGAAGCGATTCAGGATGGTCATCCACAACGACCGCTGCATCCACTGCGCCCAGTGCGTGGATTCGTGCCCGACGACGCCCAAGGCCATGCAGATGGACAGCCTCTTTGAGATCGCCACGGACGACCGCCACAAGCTGAAAAGGGACTGGGTCTACGTCCGGGCCGTGATCAAGCCGAAAGCGGCCGCGCCGGCCGCAGCTCCCGTCGCCGAACCCAAAGCGTAACCCCCCCGAATACACAAAAGCCCTCATCCGGACCGCCGGATGAGGGCTCTATTTTCAGATCTTCATCGGCATGAGGACGTAGATGTTGGTCAGCCCCTCTTCGGGGTCGGGCCGCATCAGGACCGCGCTGTTCTCGTCCTTGAGCTCGAAGACGACCTTCTCCGAGCCGACGGCCGTCAGGAAGTCGAGGAGATACTGGGCGTTGAACCCGACCTCGATGTCCTGGCCTTTGTATTCGACGGCCATCTTGTCCCGGGCCTCGCCGATCTCCGGGTTCGAGGAGAACAGCCGCAGCCGGTTCTTCTCAAGCGTGAACTTGATGCCCTTCGACCGCTCGGCCGAAAGGAGAGAGACCCGGCGGATGGCGTCGGCCAGGGCGGCCCGGTCCATCACCAGGCGGTGAGGATTGTCCTTGGGGATGACGGCCTGATAGTTGGGGAACTTGCTCTCGATGATCCGGGAGATGAGGGTCCGGGCCCCGACCCGGAAGAAGAGGTTGTTTTCGTCGAGATCGAAGGCCACCGTCTCGTCCTCGAACTTTCGGATCTCGTTCAGGGTCTTCTTGGCGACGATCACGCTGAGGTCCTTGTCGAGCTTCAGCCCGTCGAGGGCCTTCTTCGTGTAGGACAGCCGGTGCCCGTCCGTGCTGACGAGCTCGATCTGCCGGTTCTTCAGGGACAACAGGGCCCCGTTCAGGTAGTACCGTTGTTCTTGCGTGATGGCGTAGAACACCCGGTCGATCATGTCCTTGACGTCCTGGAGCGGAAGGGCGATACCTTTGTCGAAGCCCGCGTCCGGGACCTGCGGATACTCCTCTTTTGCCAGGCAGAGGACCTTGAATTCGCTCTCCCCGGCCCGGATCTCCAGCGTCTCGTCCTTGAGCTCGACCTCGACCGGCTGCCCCTCCGGCAACGACTTGACGATCTCGAAGATCTTCTTGCCGTTGACCGTGATCGCGCCTCCCTTGGCGATCTCCGCGCCGATGTGGGTCCTCAGCCCGACCTCGAGGTCCGTGCCGACGAGCTCGATATCCGAGGCCGACACGTTCATGAGGACATTCGCCAGGATAGGCATGGTGTTGCGTTTTTCCACGATCCCCTGGAGGATCTGAAGCTCGTCAAGGAGGGCTTCCTTCGCGACTGAGAATTTCATGACATCACCTTTCGCGCTCGGGCTCTTAATTCCTATTATTTAATTCATAACAAATTCTGAATCAAGAAGAGAAATAAGAAAGACGCGTGCAAATGTGCATTTCTCCTCTAACCGCTTGACGGTCCTCATTGGATAGAGCTCATCAGGCTGTTGATCTCTTTGTTGAATTCAGGATCGTCGTTCCGCATTCTTTCGATCTTGCGGATGCTGTGGATGACCGTCGTGTGGTGTTTTCCACCGAATTTCTTGCCGATTTCCGGCAATGAGGAATTCGTCAGCTCCTTGGCGAGATACATCGCGATCTGGCGGGGAAAGGCGATCTTGGGGGAGTTGTTCTTCGATTTGAGCTGCGAGGTTTTGATCTTGAACCTGTGGCAGATGATCTTCTGGATCTTTTCCACAGTGACGATCATGGCCGACGCGTCCAGCAGGCCTTTGAGGGCTTCCTTGGTCAGGTCGAGGTCGATGCGCTCGCCCTTCAGGGAGGCGAAGGCGATGACCCGGCGCATGTACCCCTCGAGCTCGCGGATATTGGTCTGCACGTTGTCGGCGATATAGAGGGCCACGCTCTCGGGCAGCGCGACCGCTTCGCCCTCGGCTTTCTTCTTCAAGATGGCGATCCGGGTCTCGATATCCGGCGGCTTGAGGTCGGCGATAAGGCCCCATTCGAAGCGGGAGCGGAAGCGTTCCTCGAGGCGGGGGATGTCCTTCGGGGGGCAGTCGCTGGAGATGACGATCTGCTTCTGGCTGTCATAAAGATGGTTGAAGGTGTGGAAAAATTCCTCTTTGGTCCGCTCCCGGCCGGCCAGGTAGTGGATATCGTCCATCAACAGCAGGTCGACGGTGCGGTACTTTTCACGGAATTCGAGGACCTTGCCGTACTGGAGATGGTTGACGAGGTCGTTCATGAACTTTTCGGTCGTGACGTAAAGGATCTTGGCCTTGGCGTTCTGCTGCAGCGCGAAATGGCCGATGGCGTTCATGAGGTGGGTCTTGCCGAGCCCGGCGCCGCCGTAGATGTAGAGCGGGTTGTAAGACTTCGCCGGGTTCTTGGAGACGGCCAGGGCCGCCGCATGAGCGAACTGGTTGCAGCTGCCGACGACGAAGTTCTCAAAGGTGTAGTTCGGGTTCAGGTTCGGGTTGACGGCCGGCCCCTCCTTCGTCTTCCGTTCGTCGGGCGACCGCCGCATGAACGCGGCCGGCGTATCCTCGTGAATATAGCGGATATCAAGCGCTTTGCCGAAAAGATCGCGGCAGGCTTCGGCGATGATATTCGAATAATGGAAGGAGAGCCAATCGCGGAAGTAAGCGTTGGGGACTTTGACGTAGAGACAATCCTGTTCGCGTCCGATGAAGGTCGTCGGGTCGAACCAGGTCTCGAAGGAGTTCGGGTCGACCTTTGTTTCGACCGCCTTCAGGATCTGTATCCAAGGATTTTGATTTTCTTTAGGTTCCATGGGAGCCGATGCTTTTTCCACAGGTTTTTCCACATCTGTGGAAAAGTCCCTTCCGGCCAGGCTAGGAACCGGAAGGAGCCCGTGAATGATAGCATTCCGGGATGGCCTTTTCAAGCTTTTTTTTAGGGGAAAACCGGCCAACGGACCGGGTCCGGCGGAGCTTCGCCGCAAGGGCCTAACGGGGGCGAAAAAGATCATCAAAACGCTCGGAAAAATGGGCTCAAACGGCAGCCCCGCGGAGCCCCGGAAAGCTGTTGAAAACTCGGGCTTTGGCGGTGCGGCCGAGAACGGGCCCTAGCGCCGAAGAAGGGTCCGGACCTCGATCGTGGGGCGGCCCAGCAGGGCCTGGCTGAACCGGCCCAAAATGCGGTCGGCCAGCTCGGAAAAAGCGAACTCGGCGGCTTTGTCAAGCTCGCCGTAATCCTGGCTCTCGCGGAAGGTCTCGTGGTAGAGCGTTTCGCCGGTCGCGGCCGAAACGACGGAGATCTCGGCCTCGAGCGTCCAACGGCGCTTGGCGATGAGCCGGCGCGCGAGATCGAAGGGTCCGTCGGCGAGGGCCTTCTTGTCGATCGCCTTCAGCGTCTTTGCGGAGAGACGCACCGCGCCGGCCAAAAAGGCCGCGCCGGAAGGCCGTCCCTCCCCGGCCGCTTTCCATGCGGCGGGGTCCGTGGGGCGCGCCCGGGCTTCGTCGCGGCGGCGATCGACGAGGCCGCCTGTATGCTTGAGCTCGCGCCGCAGGCCGTTCGCCAGAACGTCTTCGAGGGCCGGGCCCGGCGCGAAATCGGGGGGCGGGGCGTCATCACGGAAGCGGGTCACGATGATCGTCGTGAAGGTTCCGGGAGGGAAGGACGAAACACCGGGGAGGGAGGTGTGGACATCGAGGGGCGCGGTCGAACGGCAGGCCGCCGCGGCCGCGAACACGATGACGGCCGCGAGGCCGGCCCGGCCGCGCGTCACGACCCCTTCCCGCGGCCGGCGTCGAGCCGGGCCTTGAAGGCCTCGTAATTGCCGCGGATCAGGGCGTTATCCGGCTCGAGACGGACGGCCTCTTCGTACTCCCCGGCCGCGGCCGGCCAATCGCCCCGTTTTTCGTAGGCCACGGCGAGGTTGTTATGGGCGGCCGCCGACTGAGGATCCTGTTCCAGGGCCTGCGTCCAAAAACGGATTGCTTCGTCCCAGCGTTCGTCGTTCGCGGCCGCCACCCCGGCCCGGAGCGGCCCGACGCTCAGGCGGCGGGCGCAGGCGCCCAAGGCCAGGCAACTGCCGGCAAGGAAGAGAAGACAAGCGGTCCGGCGCGTCATGTTGGCCCCGAGAACAAGCGTACTCCCGGCGGAGCCCCCGGGTCAAGGCTCTTCGGCCCGATT
>CAZIQR010000046.1:0-16443 GCA_964541055.1 uncultured Eubacteriales bacterium | reverse complement strand
CCGCGGCGCCGAGCTCTGCGGCGATGGCCAGGGCGGGCGCAGGATCGGGCTTAAGAGGCACGTCCGGCCGGGCGCCGCGGATGATGTCGAACCGGCAGCCGGGGAGGAGCGCCTCGGTCATCAGGGTCGTGAACAGCTGGGCCTTGTTCGAGAGGACGGCCATCTTGACGCCGTGGGCCGCCAGGGCGTCGAGGAGCTCGGGGATGCCGGCATAGGACCGGCTGTGCTCCCGCCACAAGGCCTCATATTCGCCGCGGTATTCTTTGATGATGGCGGCCATCTCGTCGGGGCCGGGGGCGGCGCGGCCCTGCGTGGCGAAGGCCTTGCGGACGAGCTCTTCGGCGCCCTCGCCGACGAGGGCCTTCATCTCCGCGATGCTGAACGGGGCCAGGCCGCGGCGCCCGTAAACGCGGTTCGAGGCTTCGGCGATGTCGTCGATCGTGTCGAGCAGCGTCCCGTCGAGGTCGAAGATGACAAGTCGAATGGACGACATGATGTCTATTTCTTGTGGAGCCCCATGAGGGCCGAGTAGGTCTTCCAGGCGTGCGTGAGGCGGGCCCGGTCCTCGTCCGTCGTCTCGCGCCGGACCTTGGCCGGGACGCCGGCGACGACGACGCCCGCGGGGACGGCCATGCCCTCCGGCACGACCGCGCCGGCGGCCACGATCGCGCCGCGTCCGACCCGGGCGCCGCTGAGGACCGTGGCCCCCATGGCGATCATGGCGTCGTCCTCGATGACGCAGGCGTGGAGGATGGCCCCGTGGCCCACCGTGACCCGGGCGCCGACGAGGCAGGGCATGTTCTCGTCGACGTGAACAACCGTTCCGTCCTGGATATTCGCGTCGGGGCCGATCTCGATATAGGCCCCGTCCATGTCCGAGCGCAGGACGCAGTTGTACCAGACGCTCGCCCCCGCGCGGAGGACGATCCGGCCGATGAGGACCGTGCCGGGCGCGGCCCAGGCGCCGTCCTCGATCTCGGGACCGGCGAGCCGGTCGGCGATGCCGTGTTCGCCCATGATGAAGGCTCCTTTCGGAAGAGCGGGTATTCTAGCACGGGCCGGGCGGGCGCGCCACCCGACAAGACCGGGTCAGACCTACACCTTTTAACTTTTCCCGCATGGCAGCTCAGACCAAAGGGCAATATGTTAAAAGGTGTAGGTCTGACCCGGTCTTTCCGCTTGCATTCGCCGGGGCACCTGAATATAATTCATACTATTCCACTAGGAATTATTTTCCTCGGGTGGGAATTTTTCGATAATGGGAGGCCCTCGTGTTCGCATCCGCCGGTTTCTCCGAAAACGCCCTCAAGATCCTGAAGGCCCGCTATTTCCTCAAGAACGAGAAGGGCGAGCTCGTCGATAAGACCCCCGAAGACCTCTTCCGCCGCGTCGCCGCCCACGTCGCCTCGGCCGAGAAGAACAAGGCCGACCGGGCCAAGTACGCGAAGGCCTTCCTCGAGCTCATGAACGGCCGCGATTTCCTGCCGAACAGCCCCACCCTGACCGGCGCCGGCCGCGGCATGTGCCTCTCGGCCTGCTTCGTCCTCCCGATCGAAGACTCGCTCGACGCGATCTTCGAGACCGTCAAGGACGCCGCCCTCGTCCACAAGGAAGGCGGCGGCACGGGCTTCGACTTCAGCCGCCTCCGCCCCAAGGGCAGCTTCGTCCGCAAGACGCAGGGGGTCGCCTCCGGCCCTCTCTCCTTCCTCAAGGTCATCGACGCCGCGACCGAAGCCGTCAAGCAGGGCGGCACGCGCCGCGGCGCCAACATGGGCATCCTGCGCGTCGACCACCCCGACATCGAAGAGTTCATCCAAATGAAGCTCGACGGCGCGTCCGTCGCGAACTTCAACATCTCCGTCGCCGTCACCGACGCCTTCATGGCCGCCCTGGCGGCCGGCTCCGAGTACGACCTCGTCGATCCGCACCTCGGCGCGCCCGTCGGCCGCCGGGACGCCCGCAAGATCTTCCAGCTCATCGTCGAATCGGCCTGGGCCGTCGGCGACCCGGGCCTGATCTTCATCGACCGCGTCAACGCCGCCAACCCGACCGCCGGGCTCGGCCCGATCCGGGCCACGAACCCCTGCGGCGAGCAGCCGCTCCACGACTACGAGTCCTGCAACCTCGGCTCGATCAACCTGGCGAACTTCTACGACGCCAAGTCCAAGGACCGCGTGGATTGGCGGCGCCTGGCCTCGGCCATCCGCCTCGGCGTCCGCTTCCTCGACGACGTCATCGACGTCAACCGCTACCCGCTGCCCCAGATCGACCGCGTGACCCGGGCCTCGCGCCGCATCGGGCTCGGGGTCATGGGCTGGGCCGACCTGCTCCTGCTCATGAAGGTCCGCTACGACTCGGCCAAGGCTCTGGCCCTGGCCGAGAAGGTCGCCGCCTTCTTCCGCGCCGAGGCGGCCGCGGCCTCGCGCGACCTGGCCGCCGAGCGGGGCTCCTTCCCGGCCATCGCCCAGTCCGTCTACAAGGGCGGCAAGATGCGCAACGCCACGGTCTTCACCATCGCCCCGACCGGCACGATCTCCCGCATCGCCGGCTGCTCCTCCTCGATCGAGCCGGTCTTCGCCTTCGAGGTCGTCTCCAAGATCCTCGACACCGAGCTCCGGGACATCCACCCGATCTATGCGGCCTGGAAGGAAAAGAACCCGGGCCGGCCTGCGCCCGACTATTTCCGCGCCGCCCACGAGATCGCCCCGGGCTGGCACATCAAGACCCAGGCCGCCTTCCAAAAGCACGTCGACAACTCGGTCTCGAAGACGGTCAATTTCCCCCACGGCGCCACGGTCGAGGACGTCGAAAAAGCCTACCTCCTGGCCTGGGACCTCGGCACCAAGGGCGTCACCATCTACCGCGACGGCTGCCGCGAGAGCCAGGTCCTCTACAAGGAGGGCGCGGAGATCCTTCATCCGCAGGGCCGCCCCGGCTCCCTCCCGTCCGTCACCGACAAGATCAAGACCGGCTTCGGCAACCTCTACGTGACGATCACCTTCCACAACCAGAAACCCTTCGAGGTCTTCGCCTCGATCGGCAAGAGCGGCTATTCGACCATGGCCGACGCCGAGGCCCTGGGCCGCCTCATCTCGACCGCCCTCCGCAGCGGCGTCGAGCCCGAGGACGTCATCTCCCAGCTCAAGGGGATCGGCGGCTCGGAGCCCATCTTCACCGAGGGCGGGCTCATCCAGTCCATCCCCGACGCCATCGCCAAGGTCCTCGAGAAGCACTTCGGCGAGGTCCGGGAAAGCGCCAAGGACTTCTACACGGTCCGCTGCAAGATCTGCGGCGCCCTGCTCCCCGACGAGAAATGCCCGGTCTGCCCGAACTGCGGTTGGAGCAAATGCGCATGAGCTTCAGTCTTGTCCAGCTCGTCGTCATCGGCGGCATCCTGGCCGCCGCGGTCCTTCTCGGCCTCATCCTGCAGCGCGTCTTCGCGTCGCGGCTCCGCGCCCTGACCCGCCAGACCGCTAGCGCCTGGGACGACATCCTCGTCGAGTCCCTGCACGGCGTCCTCGTCCTGTGGTTCGTGCTCGTCGGCCTGGCCGTCATCCTGAAATTCATCCCCCTCCGGCCCGACGTGCTGAAGATCGTCCAGCGCGCCATCGGCGTCGTCGGCATCGTCTCGGCGGTCATCTTCGCCAGCCGCCTGGCCCGCAAGGCCATCCACGTCTACGTCGACCGCAAGGTCGAGGTGCCGACCTCGATCTTCAAGAACTCCGCCTCGGCGGCGATCTCCCTCGTCGGCCTGCTCATCGTCCTCGACTATCTCGGCGTGCCCGTCACGTCCCTGCTGACGGCCCTGGGCGTCGGCGGCCTGGCCGTGGCCCTGGCCCTCCAGGACACGATGTCGAACCTCTTCGCCGGCCTCAACATCCTCATGACCCACAACATCCGCCCGGGCGACTACGTCCGCATGGACAGCGGCGAGGAAGGCGTCGTCTGCGACATCACCTGGCGCAACACGACCATCCGGGCCCCCGAGGACAATCTGGTCATCGTGCCGAACGTCAAGCTCGGCGGCGCCATCGTCACCAACACGCACCTGCCCGAGGAGGAGATGGGCCTGTTCGTGCCGGTCACCGTGGCCTTCGACAACGACCTCGACAAGGTGGAGCGGGTGACGCTCGAGGTCGCCCGCGAGGCCATGGCGGGCCCGGGCCTGACCGTCCCCGGCTTCGAGCCCAAGGTCCGGGTCGGGGCCTACACCGACCTCGGCGTCCGCCTCACGGTCGTCCTGCGCCTCAAGGAATACCAGGACCAATACCCGCTCCGGCACGATCTCCTGAAGCGGCTCCACTCCCGCTACAAGGCGGAGGGGATCAAGCTGGCGTCGCTGCCGCCGGGGGCCGTTCCGGCCACGAAGTCTTAGCCGAAGACGAGAGCCTTCAGAAGCAGCCCGTTGAGGCCGATGACCACGGCGGCGACAGTCCAAAGCACCACGTTGAGCCCGGGCGAGTTGGCATATTTCCCCATGACCGCCGGCGACGACGTCAGCCGGATCTGGGTCACGATGGTGATCGGCAGCTGCACGCTCAGGACCATCTGCGAGACGAGCAGGCCGTGGAACGGGTTGCGGATCAAGAACACGATGGCCGTCGCCAGGATGAGCGTGCCGGCGGCCCCGAGCCGCGTGTGCGGGTCCTTGATGTCGTAGGACTCGCCGAAGAACCCGGTGAAGATCGATCCGCCGGCGAACCCGGCCGTGATCAGCGCCGAGAGGCCCGAGAGGACAAGAGCCAGGGCGAAGACGACCGCCGCGGCCTGTCCGAGCAGAGGCCCGAGCATGCGCTGGGCCTGGCCGATCTCGGTCACGTGGGGCTGGCCGACAAAGGTCAGGGCCGCGACGATGATCATGGCGCTGTTGATGGCCCAGCCCACGCCCATGGAAAAGACCGTATCGCCGAACTCATACTTAAGCTGGCGCCGGATGACGGCCTCGTTCTTGACGTTCCACTGCCGGCTTTGGATGATCTCGGAATGAAGAAAGAGGTTGTGGGGCATGACGACGGCGCCCAATACGGCCATGGCGATCGGGATGGAGCCGGCCGGGAAGCGGGGTACGATCCAGGCGGCGGCCGCGCGGCCCCAGGGGACGTGGACCAGGGTCAGCTCGTAAAGGAACGACAGCCCGATGAGCGAAACGAAGGCGATGATCCATTTCTCGAGCTTGGGATAGGAATTCGTCAGCAGCAGGGCCAGCACGACCGCCAGGACCAGGATCGCGCCGGCCTCCCGCGGAAGGGCGGGGAAGAGGAGGGTCAGACCCAGGGCGGCTCCCAGGACCTCGGCCAGGGCCGTGGAAACGGCGGCCAGCATCGCGCTCACCAGCACGAACCGCGAGACCGCGGGACGCATGTGGTTCGTGGCCGCTTCGGCCAGGCACTCGCCCGTGGCGATCCCGAGGTGGGCGGCGTTGTGCTGGAGGATGGCCAGCATGACCGTTCCCAGGGTGACGATCCAGAGCAGGGCCAGGCCGTGGCCGGACCCGGCGGCGATGTTCGAGGCCCAGTTCCCGGGGTCGATGAAGCCGACCGTGACGAGCAGTCCGGGCCCGAGACAGCGGAGGAAGGTCAAAGCCTCGAGGCGGGCGCGGTGTTTTTGGAGGAGGCTCGAGAACGGCATCCGGTAGGTCCCTTCAGGCGCCCAACTTACCCTTTTTTGGCCTGTCTGTCACTACCCCGGGGCTAGCCGGCGCCGGTGGGGGACCCGCGGCCCGATTTCCCCCCTTCCGGGTTTGACCATCCCGGTCATTTTTGATACGTTATCAAAGGGTGGGATCATATTTGAGTTTGGAGGCCCAATGAAAAAAGCCGCCTTTGCCCTTCTTCTCCTCGGCTGCCTGGCCGGCCTGTCCTTCGCGGCAAGCAACCATAACATCGGGCTCGGCATCATGCTCGGCGAACCCACGGGCATCAGTTTCAAGATGTGGAGCCGTCAGACGGTGGGTTGGGACGCCGGCGCGGCGTGGTCGTTCGTGGGCGGCAAATACTTCCAGGTCCACGGCGATTTCCTCCTTCACAACTTCAACCTGTTCCGGGTGGAGACGGGGCGCATGTCCCTCTTCTACGGCGCCGGCGCGCGACTTAAGTTCGGGAGCAACGACACGACCGGAGGATCCGACACCGTCCTGAGCCGGCGCGTCCCGATCGGCATCTCCTACGAATTCGAGAAGACCCCGGTCGAGCTCTTTCTCGGGGTCGTGCCCATGCTCGATCTCATTCCCTCGACCGAAGTCCAGATGGCCGGTGCCATTGGCTTCCGGTATTATTTCTAGTCGCCGGCCGACCGTCGCCGGAACGCTGCGGTGCATCGTTCGCGTTCTGGCCTGTCTCTTTAGCTTTTCTGTCCTCTTGATCCCGGCCCGCTCCGGCGGATCGCCCTTCGGGCGCGGCGCGAGTCCTCCGGCGCTGGCTGGCCGGCGCGCCGTCCTCGTTTCTCCCGAAAAAACCCAGCCCGGCCGGCCGTTGCGCGTCCTGGCCGCGTTCGAGAACGCTGGCGCCAACGTGCGCGTTGTCCTCCGCGGCGCGGCGGGCGACGCCAAGCCCTTGGCCCTGAAGAGGGGAGGAGGGCCGCCGTTCTGGGTGGCCGCCGAATTCGCCGCCGCGCCGGCGGGGACGTTCCGCGTCATCCTGGCCGAAGGACGTGACGAGGCCGTCGTGGGGCCCTCGTCCGGCCTGCTCGATGTCTCCCGAGGGTGGTCCTGGGCTTCCGAGGCCCTCTACTCCGCCTGGATCGAGGCCCTTTTCGCGGATGCCGACGAGCGCTCCTCATGGCCCGCCCTCCACGATGTCACGCGGGACCGGGGCCGGAACCTGCTCCACGACCACCTCGGCGCGGGCGAGGACGATCCGTCCGGGCCGAACTCGCTCGAGATGACACCGGACTGCGCCGACAATCCCTTTTTCCTCCGAGCTTACTTCGCCTGGAAGCTCGGCCTGCCCTTCGGATTCCATGAGACGGGCTGGGGCACGCTCGAATCGGCGCCCAAGGCCGGCCGCCTCATCATGGCCGGGACCCGGCGGCCCGGCTCGCCGGCGAACATCGTCCCGGCGATGGGGCGCTTCCTCAACCAAGTCAAGAACGTCATCCACGCCGGCAACGGCCGGACCGCCCTCCGGGCCGACGATACCGATTATTATCCTCTGCCACTCACCCGGCGGGCGCTGAAGCCGGGCACGGTCTTCGCCGACCCCTACGGGCATACCTATACGCTCGTCCGCTGGATCGGCCAGACGCGCCAGGCCCCGGGGCTGCTCCTCGGCGCCGACGCCCAGCCCGACGGAACGGTCGCGGTCAAGCGCTTCTGGAAAGGGAATTTCCTGTTCACGACGGCCGAGGTCGTCGGCGAGCCCGGCTTCAAGGCCTTCCGGCCGATCGTCGTTGACGGCGGCCGGCCCCGCCAGCTGGCCAACCGCGAGATCGCGGCCAGCCCCGACTACGGGGATTTCTCCCTCGAACAGGAGAAGATGGCCTCAAACGCCTTCTACGCGGCCATGGAGAAGCTCATCAATCCCGATCCCCTGGACGCGAAGGCGGCCTTCGAGGACCTCTTCCGGGCCCTCCACGAACAGCTCCTCGTCCGGGTCGATTCGGTGGCCAAGGGCGAAGCCTACGTGACGGCCCACCCCGGCGCGGTCATCCCCATGCCGTCGGGCCCGTCCGTCTTCCAATCGCTTGGATCGTGGGAGGACTATTCGACCCCCAACCGCGACCTGCGGCTGCTCATCGCCATCGACACCATCGCCGAGTTCCCCGACAAGGTCGCCCGCGATCCGGCCGCCTTCGACATGGGCCGCAGGGCGCCCGACGAGATCCGGCGCGAGCTCCGGGCCCTGGCCGACAAATGGGCGGCCTCGATGACCATCACCTACAAGGGATCGGACGGCTCGTCCCGGACCCGGACGCTCGCCGAGATCTTCCGCCGCAAGGACGCTTTCGAGATGGGCTACAACCCCAACGACAGCATCGAGATCCGGTGGGGCGCCCCGGCCGGGAGCGCCGAGCTGGCCACGGCCCGGCGGCATGCCCCCGCCTCCCAGCTGGCCAAGATGAAGGCCCTCCAGCCCTGGTTCCACAAGCGCCTGCGTCCGGCCGTCTGAGGAGGACGGATTCTCACGCTCGTCGGCTTAGCCCCAAGTGCGGGCCCGGCCCTGGATCCCGGGGGCGAGGCCCTGAAGAAATCGGAAAAGAGTATTGTGTCCCCGAATTAATTGTGATAGTCGTTAGGTTCAGCCGTGGGCTCCCTTGGCCCTGGAAAGATGGAAGAAAACCCTTCCGCCCAAAAATCCTCAGGAGGAATATCGATGTCTACCCGTCTGTCTCGAATTCTCCCCGTCATGCTGGCCCTGGGCCTCGTCCTGGGCGCCGGCGCCGTCCTGGCCCAGGCCCAGGTCACGGCCGATGATCTCAACCAGCTCGCCTGGCGCTGGGTCGGCCCGGTCAATTTCTCGGGCCGGATCGCCAATTTCGCCGTGCCGCCCGGGCAAACGACGACCTATTACGTCCTGACGGCGAGCGGCGGCCTCTGGAAGACCGAAGACGCCGGGACGCACTTCGAGCCCCTTTTCGACAAATACGGCAACATGAGCATGGGCTCGCTCGGGATCGCCGCGTCCAATCCCAACATCCTCTACCTGGGCACCGGCGAGCCGATGCATGCCCGGTCGAGCTCCCACGGCAACGGCGTCTGGAAGTCGACCGACGCCGGCAAGACCTGGACGAACGTCGGCCTGACCAAGAGCTATTTCATCAACACGGTCCAGGTCGATCCCAAGAACCCGGATGTCGTCTATGTCGCGGCCGAAGGCAAGCTCTATGACAACGCCATGGACTGCGAGCGCGGCCTCTTCAAAACCGCCGACGGCGGCAAGACCTGGACGAACCTCGGGCCGATGAACGACCGCGGCGTGGGCGACTTCGTCGTCGACCCGCGCAATTTCAACGTCGTCATCGCCCAGGCCTACAAGACCTACCGCCGGGCCTGGACCTACGTCGACCGCCAGCCGGGGAACGACCTCTACAAGACGACCGACGGCGGCAAGACGTGGAAAAAGCTGACGGAGGGACTGCCCGCCAAGCTCGACGCCGGCCGGGCCGGCCTGGCCGTCTATGCCAAGAACCCCAACATCGTCTACGCCCGGATCGACGAAGAGGTCAACCTCGGCCTGGCCGAGCGCGACGGCGTCGCCAACTTCCGGGCCGGATTCGGCGGTTTCGGCGGCGGCGGAATGTTCGCCGAGGACATGACCTACGGATCCTTCAAGGCCTTCAAGATCAATCCGGCGATGGCCAAGGAAGCGCCCAAGTTCACCCCCCTCGTCGCCGCCGACGAGGCGGAGCTCGCCAAGAAGCTGAACGAGCTCGTCGCCGACAAGGATTTCCTGACGAAGAGCGGGGTCGACCTGGCCAAGTTCAACGCCGCGGCCCGCAAGGCCTATCCCAAGAACAAGGCCATCCTCGAGGCCATCACCGAGATCGAGAACCTCCAGAAGCGCGAGGCCCCGAAGCCGGATTCGAGCGAGGCCAAGGGCCGCACCCAGGTCGTGAACCGTCACGTCCTCGAGGTCCTCTACGCCGGCGTCCTGCGCAACCAGGAGCCGGTCAAGCGCGCCGGCGTCGTCTACCGGTCCGAGGACATCGGCGAGACCTGGAAGAAGATGACCGAATACAAGCTCCAGGGCGGCAGCGGCCTCATCAACCAGACCGAGGCCGGCTACTACGCCCACCTCTATGTCGACGCCCAGAACGACCAGGTCCTCTACGCCTGCGACACCAACGTGACCTCGTCGACCGACGGCGGCAAGACCTTCAAGGTCACGGGCTGGGATTCGGGCGCCTACAAGCTCCACGTCGACCACCGCGCCCTCTGGCTCGATCCCGCGAACTCGAACCACATCCTGAGCGGCAACGACGGCGGCTGCGGCGAGACCTGGGACGGCGGCAAGCACTGGGCCCAGAAGTCGACGATCAGCGCCCAGCAGTTCTATGACGTCTCCGCGGACGCGGAAATGCCCTACAACATCATGGGCGGGACGCAGGACAACGGCGCCTGGCTCGGTCCCTCGCAGACCCGGAATTCCTGGGGCGTTTTCGCCGCGGATTGGCGCTACCTGCCGACGGGCGACGCCTTCTATGTCGTCCGCGACTGGTGGGGCTTCAACCTCGTCTATTTCGAGAGCCAGTTCGGCGGTTCGAGCCGGCAGGACCTCTCGAACGGCGCGACGACGGGCCTGGCCAAGAGGACGACCCCCGAGGAGACGGCCAAGGGCGTGCCCGCGCAGCGCTACCAGTGGAACGCCCCGATCATCCTCTCGCCCCATAACCCGGGCATCGTCTACATCTGCTCCCAGTTCGTCCACCGCTCGCTCAGCCGCGGCGACCAGGGCACGTTCGTCACCATCAGCCCCGACCTGACCCGGGCCGACAAGGCCCGCCTCGAGGAAGCCAAGAAGACGAACCTCCAATACGCCACGATCTACACCTTCGCCGAGTCGCCCAAGAAGCCCGGCCTCTTCTGGGCCGGGACCGACGACGGCAACCTCCAGCTCTCGACCGACAACGGCAACAGCTGGACGAACCTCACGGCCAACTTCTATGATATGAAGACCGGCAAGGCCAAGCCGGGGACAAAGGGCGCCCTCATCCCGTTCGACCGCTGGGTCAAGAGGGTCGTCCCCTCGCGGTTCGACGAGAACACCTGCTACGCGGGCTTCAGCGGCTACCGGACCCACAACGAGGACAAGACCTGGCTCTTCGTCACCCACGACCTCGGCAAGACCTGGGAAGACATCTCGGGCGGCCTGATGAACCCGCTCTTCGACGTCGAGGAGGACCCCGACAACGCCAACGTCCTCTACATCTCCGGCGACCTCGGCATCTTCGTCTCGGTCGACAAGGGCAAGACGTGGGCGCCGTTCTCGACCTCGGCCCCGAACGTCATCGTCCGCGACATGGCCATCCAGCGGCGCGACCGCGACCTGGTCATCGGCACCTACGGGCGCGGCATCTACATCGCCGACATCGCCCCGCTCAAGGAGATGAGCCCGGACGTCCTGGCGAAGGACGCCTATCTCTTCGATCCGGAAGAGGTCATCCGCTGGAACCGCTATGACTCGGGCGGCGAGCAGTACGGCGAATTCGCCAAGTGCGACAATCCGGCCGTCGCCGCGACCCTCTATTACTATCTCAAGGGCGACCCGAAGACCGTCAAGCTGACGGTCAAGGACCCCGACGGCACGGTCATCCAGGAGCTCGCCGGCACGACCAAGAAGGGCCTGCAAAAGACGAGCTGGAACCTGACCCGGAGGGTCGAGGGCCAGCCGGCGGGCGGGCCTCCCGGCGGCGGGATGCGGCGGCGGGGGATGAACCTGGTGGACGCGGGCGTCTACAAGGTGACCCTGAACGTGGACGGCAAGGACATCGCCACCAAGACCGTCAAGGTCAGCCCCGACCCGATGTTCAAGTAGGGGATTGACGGGGGCACGTACCGCGCGGTGCGTGTCCCCCTTTTTTTAGCTTCTGTTATTGGTGTTCGAGCATCGGGTCCTGGCGGACGGCCACCTTGCCGGCGAGGGTCTTGCCGGCCACCGTCAGCTTGACGGCGTAGGTCCCGGTTTCGGCCACCTGGCCGCCCACGCCCCGCATGCCCGGCCCGCCGTAGAAGCCGCCGCCGCCCGGCCGCAGGACCGCGAAGACGCGGCGCTGGATATCCATGACCTTGCGGAAGTTCGTTCCCCACTTTTCGAGGTCGGCCTGGGCCTGCTTGAGCGTGGCCTTCTGCTCGTCGGTGAGGTCGGCCCTCAGGAGGGCCGGATCGATCTGCCGCTTGATGTTGGCGACCAGGGTCTGCGTCGTCGTCGGCGCCGGGTCGAAGCGGAAGTCCCAGACGATGCGGTTGATGCCCGCCTGGGCGTCGTCGAGGATGAAGACCGTCTTGGCCTGGCTCAGGGGATCGGAGATCTCGAGCGTGGCCGCTGCGTCCGGCTTGGCCTTCAGGTAGTAATTGACGAGGGCGCCCTCGGGCGGGTTCTCGCCCTTGAAGAACAGGTCGCCCCGGCCGTAGCCGCCGCGGGAGATGCGCAGCCAGCGCGTGCCGGGTTTGCCCGGCTCGAAGACGTAGGCGTCCTGGCCGAGGACGCCGTCGCTCGCCTGGCGCAGGGCCGTGATGTCGTCGAGGATCCAGATGCCGCGGCCGTGGGTCGCGGCGATGAGGTCGTTGTCGCGGGGCTGAATGAGCAGGTCGTGGACGGCGACCGTGGGCAGGTTCAGGTTCAGCGACGCCCAGGACAGCCCGCCGTCACGGCTGAAGAAGGCTCCGAACTCCGTCCCCAGGAAGAGCAGGTTCTTGTTGACCGGGTCCTCGCGGATGACATAGACCGGCTGGTTGTCGGGGATGCCGGCCGTGATCGACGTCCAAGTCTTGCCGAAGTCGGTCGTCTTGAAGACATAGGGACGGAAGTCGTCCGAGCGGTGGCCGTCGAAGGTGACGTAGCAGGTGCCGTCGTCGAAGTGCGAGGCCTCGACCCGGCTGCACCAGAGGCCGGCGGGGAAGCGGGCCCCCGTGATGCCCGGCTTGGGCTTGCCGGTCTTCATGTCGGTGAAATTGGCCGTGATGTTGGTCCAGGCCGCGCCGTCGTTGCGCGTCAGCTGGACGTTGCCGTCGTCGGTGCCGACCCAGATCAGGCCGGGGACGCGGGGCGATTCGGAGACGGTGATGATCGTGCAGTAGGTCTCGGCTCCCGTGACGTCGGAGGTGATGCCGCCGGTCGGGCCGGGCCCTCCGTCCTTCTTCTCCTTTGGGGCGTATTTGCTCTTGTCGTTCGTCGTCAGATCGGGACTGATGATCATCCAGTGGTCGCCCCGGTCGACGGACCTGAAGAGGTGGTTGCCGCCCATGAAGACCGTCTCGGGATTGTGTTCGGACAGCCGGATCGGCGTCGACCAGTTGAAGCGGAAGGGTCCTTGCTGCCGCTCCATCCCGCCGCGCATGGGGCCCCCGGGCACGCCAGCTTCCGGCTTGGCGCCGGGCTTCGCGGCCGGGGCCTTTTTCTCCGGCGGGGCCGGCGGATAGAACTCTTTATAGTTGAGGACGTTCGCCTGGGTCGGCCGGATCTGTTTCGCGTCGCGCGTCTCGACGTTGACGCGCATGATCGAGCCGCCCTGGCTTTCGCAGTAGGCCGTGCGCCAATCCCGCGGGTCGTTCTGGGTGTGGAAGCCGTCGCCGCCGCCGATGTTGAACCAGAAGTCGGTCAGGATCTGCCCCTCGCGGGCCATCGACGGCCCGCCCCAGGTGCCGTTGTCCTGGAGGCCGCCGTAGACGTAGTAGGGATCGCGCATGTCGGTGCTGACGGCGTAGAACTGGGCGGCGGTGAAATTGTCGAAGAAGACCCAGGTCTGGCCGTGGTCGTAGGTCAGGGAGGCCCCGCCGTCCTGGCCGACGTAGAAGCGGTTCTTGTTCGCCGGGTCGATCCACATGGCGTGGAAGTCGGGATGGAGGCCGCCGACCTGGTTCCAGGTCTTGCCGCCGTCCCGGGAGAAGCTCATGTTCGTGGCCAGCCAATAGACGAGCTTCTCGTCGGAGGGGTTGATATAGATGTGACTGTAGTAGAACGGCCGGTTGTTCTGCCGGCTCATGTAGGTCCAGGTCGCGCCGCCGTCCTCGGTCCGGTAGATGCCCGTGCCGAGCTTGGTCATGTCCTCGTATTCGGGGTTGGGCTTCTGCTCGCTCCCCTGGCGGAGCATCTGCTGGGGCTGATAGGTCGCTTCGACGATGGCCATGAGGACCTTGGGGTTCGAGCGGGAGATGGCCAGGCCGATGCGGCCGAGATCGCCCGCGGGCAGGCCCTGTGCGAGCTTCGTCCAGGTCGCCCCGCCATCGGTCGTCTTGAAGATGCCGGAGTTCGGGCCGCCCGAGTCGAAGCGCCAGGGCTGGCGCAGGCGCTGCCAGAAGGCGACATAAAGGGTCTCGGGGTCGGTCGGGCTCATGACCAAGTCGATGGCCCCGGTCTTGCCGTCATTCGGCAGGCCGCCGGCGAGCTTGGCCCAGGTCTGGCCGCCGTCGGTTGTCTTGAAGAGGCCGCGTTCGCCGGTGTAGCCCCAGGGGTGGCCCGAGGCGGCCGCGTAGACGATATTGGGATCGGCCGGGTGGGTGATGACCTTGGCGATCGTCTGGGTCGTCTCGAGGCCCATCCGGGCGAAGGTCTTGCCGCCGTCAGTCGATTTATAGATGCCGTCGCCCCAGGCGACGCTGTTGCGGACGCATTCCTCGCCCGTGCCGACCCAGATGATCTTCGGGTCCTTTTGGAAGAAGGCGACGTCGCCGATCGAGGCGGCGCCGTAGCGGTCGAAGATGGGCTCCCAGGTCGTGCCGGCGTTCGCCGACTTGAAGACGCCGCCCGAGGCGGTGGCCACGAGGACCTGGGTAAAGTCGTTGTCCAGGGCCTCGAAATCGGAGATGCGGCCGACCATGTTGGCCGGGCCGACGGAGCGCCAGTGCAGATGGCGGGCGAGGCTGGCCGCGTCGGGGCCGCTCGGGGCCGTCGCCGCCTGCGGGGCCGCGAATGCGCCGCTGAAGGCCATGACCAGAACGAGGATGAGGGCGAAACGTCTCATGCCGACCTCCTTCGAGAATCGATAGAGGCGGATTATATCAGGGCGGCCGCCTTTCGGGTATAATAATTATCAATGAAACGGATCATGCCGTTTGGGGCGATCCTGGTTTCGGCCGTGTTCGCGTGCGCGAGCCAGCCGGCGGCAAAGCCGGGGACGGTCGAGTTCGACGCAGCCTCGGCCTACGGCTTCGTCAAGAAGCAGGTCGGGTTCGGGCCGCGCGTCCCCGGCACACCGGCTCACGAAGCCTGCGCCCAATGGTTCGTCCAGACGCTCAAGCAATGGACCCCGGACGTCCACGTCCAGGAATTCAAGGCCCGCGCCTACGACGGGCGGCCGCTCGACGGCAAGAACATCATCGCTTCTTTCAATCCGGACGCGAAGGACCGCATCCTGCTCTGCGCCCATTGGGACTCGAGGCCGTTCGCGGACCACGACCCCGATCCCGCCAATCACTATAAGCCCGTCATGGGCGCGAACGACGGCGCGAGCGGCGCCGGCGTCCTGCTCGAGGTGGCCCGCCTGCTCGCCCTCAAGAAATCCGTCGTCGGCGTCGACATCCTGCTCCTCGACCTCGAGGATTTCGGAGAGCACGCCAACTGGAGCGGCGCCAGCCAGGAAGAAAGCTGGGGGCTGGGCTCCCAGTACTGGGCCAAGAACCCCTATCCGTCCGGCACCAAGGCCCGCTTCGGCATCCTCCTCGATATGGTGGGGGCGTCGAAGGCGACGTTCCCGATGGAAGGGACGTCCATGTATTTCGCCCCGGCGGTCGTGCGCAAGGTCTGGGACGTCGCCCGCGGCCTGGGGCTCACGCGGTACTTCCTCAACGACCGCTCGGACCCGCTCATCGATGACCACATGTACATCAACAGGTACGCCGGGATCCCGACGATCGACATTATCGATTACGATAGCGCGAGAGGCGGCTTCCCCTCGATGTGGCACACGGTCGGGGACACCCTCGACAAGATCGATAAGAATACTCTGGCGGCCGTCGGCAAGGCGCTGATGGCCGTTATTTATCAAGAAAAATAGGGACACCGGATTTTTAGGGATTCTTGGAACGGGAAGAAAACGCCCCTCGTTATGTCTAATTAATGACGGAATTTTTTATGCAAAGGAGTTCGATCATGAAGAAGCTCTCACTTGTGGCGCTGGCGCTCGTCGCCGTGACCCTGGCCGTTTGGGCCGCTGACATCTCCGGCACCTGGACGATGTCGACGCCCGGCCGCAACGGCCAGATGATGGATCGCGACATCACCATCAAGCAGGAAGGCACCAAGATCACGGTGACGATGCCAGGCCGGCCCGGACCCAACGGCGAACCCGGCGAGCCGATCGTCGGCGCTGGCACCCTCGAAGGCAATGCCATTCAGTGGACGATCGTCCGCCAGGGCCCCCAGGGCGAGATGAAGATGGAGTACAAGGGGACGGTCGATGGAGCCACCATGAAGGGCACGACCATGCGGATGGGCAACGAGGTCGAGTGGACCGCGAAGAAGAAGTAGTTCGCCTCGTTCCGGCCGATCACAACGGGGACATAGGCCTCGCGGCATATGTCCCCTTTTTTTGCCTTACCCGCGCCTCCGGCGGGTGATATAATCCCGTCGAAATGACAGACCGGGGACCCGGAGAACAGAAACGCGTCCCCGCCGAAGGAGGCGCCATGACCCGCTCCCGCACCGCTTCGATCTTCGCCTTCATCCTGATCCTCACGCTTCTCGTGCCGGCCCTCGCTTCCGCCCAGGTCACCAAGGCGGATTACGAGAGGGCGACCGGGCTGAGGGCGAAATATGCCCCGCTGGCCCTGAACATCGTCTCCGGCGGAGG
>CAZIQR010000045.1:0-16725 GCA_964541055.1 uncultured Eubacteriales bacterium | reverse complement strand
CCTGCGGCCCCTCTTTCGGCGGCCTCAACCCTGTGCCATGTACCGTCCCATCTCCCAAATCGAGCCCAAGGCCCTCCTCGCCGCTAGTCAATCGCGGAAGGCATAAAGGCGCGGATCCTTGAAGCGAGTCAGGCAAATGGTAGAAGACTTGTTATAACCGCGCGGGTCCCATAGAATGGGGAATTGGATCAGGAAGGAAGATGCTCGAGGAGACGATCATCGCCGTCGCCACGCCGCCGGGTTTCGGCGGATTGGGCATCGTCCGCATCAGCGGGTCCAATGCGCTCGCCGTGGCCGGGCGGATCTTCGAGCCCCACGGGGGATCAGGCCGGACGTTCGCGGACCGGCGGCCGGTCTTCGGATCGGTGCGCGATCCCCAGGGCGGAGCGGCCCTCGACGAAGCGTTTCTGACCTATTTCAAGGCCCCGAGGTCCTACACGCGGGAGGACGTTGTCGAGATCAGCACCCACGGCAGCCCGGCCGTGCTCGAGGCCGTCCTCAAAATGGGCGCCAAGGCGGGGGCGCGGACGGCCAACCCCGGCGAATTCACCCTGCGTGCCTATCTCAACGGCCGGCTTGACATCCTTCAGGCGGAAGCCGTCAACGACCTGATCCGTGCCGTTTCCCTGACCCAGGCCAGGATCTCGTCCAAGCAACTCGGGGGGAGCCTCTCGCGACGCGTCCTGAAGCTCCGGGCCGGGCTTATCGCCCTTCTTTCGCAAGTCGAGGCGGGACTCGAATTCCCCGAGGATGGGCCCAGGGAGAGCCGCACGGCCGATCGGAAAACCCTTTTGTCTCTTGCGAACCAAGCGGAACGCCTCGCCGCCAGCTATGAAGCGGGAAAGGCTCTGGCCGAGGGCGTGACCCTGGCGATCGTCGGCAAGACCAACGTCGGGAAATCGACGCTTTTCAACGCCCTTCTCGAGGAAAATAGGGCCATTGTCACGCCTTTCCCGGGCACGACCCGCGATTTCCTGAGGGAGCGCCTGGTCATTGACGGCGTCGTTTTCCACTTGGTCGATATGGCCGGGCTGGGCCGGCCCGGTCATCCGATCGAACGGACCGGCATTGCCAGGGGCCAGAAGATCGCCCGTGCCGCGGACGGCCTTCTCCTGGTTCTCGACGCCTCCCGCCCCGAGAGCGAAGAAGACCGAAGGCTGATGAAGCGCTATCTGGGACGGAAAGCGATCGTCGTCCTGAACAAGGCCGACCTGTCCCGAAAGCTCTCGTCCCGAGGGATGCGCCGCCAGGCTGGAGAAGCCGCGATTGTCGAGGTTTCTGCCCTCAAAGGCCGGAACATGGATGCCCTCCGCGCCAGGATCCGTGAGGTTTTCGTCCCCAAAACAGAAAAGGCCGAGGAGATCATCCTCCACGCCCGGCAACGGGACTGTCTCATGGATATCAGCGAAGCCCTTTGCCGGGCCGTGGCGCTCCTCGAGAGCGGACATTCGGAAGAGGTCTATGCCGAGGAGATCCGGACGGCTTTAAACCTCGTCGGCGAGCTGACAGGAGAGGTCCGGGCCGAAGAGGTCCTGGACGACATCTTCAGCCGATTCTGCGTCGGGAAATAGGGGCTCCATGGCCCACTCGAGCGATTTCGACGTCATCGTGGTCGGGGCCGGCCACGCCGGCTGTGAGGCGGCCGCCGCCGCGAGCGCCATGGGGCTTCGGACCTGCCTCGTGACGATCCACCTCGATACCATCGCCCAGATGTCCTGCAATCCGGCTATCGGAGGCCTGGCCAAGGGCCATCTGGTGCGGGAGATCGACGCCCTCGGCGGCTTGATGGGGCTTCTGGCTGATGAGACCGGCATCCAGTTCCGGTTGCTCAACCGAAGCCGCGGCGGAGCTGTCCAAGCGCCCCGGGCCCAGTGCGACAAGGCGGCCTACCGCCTGGCCATGAAAAGCCGTCTCGAGCGAATGCCCAACCTGACCGTTTTTCAAGGCATCGCCGCCGAGATCGTCGTTTCCGGAGGGACGGCGAGAGGGATCAGGACCATCGACGGCCTGACACTGAATGGAAAAACGGTCATCCTGACGCCAGGCACGTTCCTCAACGGCCTGATCCATATCGGGCTCGAGAGTTATCGGGCCGGCCGGGCCAACGAACCGCCCTCCGTCGAGCTCGCCGAGGGCCTCAGGGCGCTCGACCTCCGCATGCTCCGCCTCAAGACGGGAACACCGATGAGGCTGGATAAGGAAACGATCGATTGGGACCGATTCACTCCCCAGGCCGGGGACGAGGAGCCTGTCCCCTTTTCCTACAGAACCCGGGGCAGACTTGAAAACAAGGTTCTTTGCCGCCTGGGATACACAAATGCCGAAACGCATGCCGTGATCCGGCGCAACCTCGGCCGTTCGCCCCTTTATTCGGGGAAGATCAAAGGCATCGGCCCCCGCTATTGTCCGTCGATCGAAGACAAGGTCGTCAAATTCCCTCACCGGACACGCCATCAGTTTTTCCTCGAGCCCGAAGGGGTGGATACGACCGAGACCTATGTCAACGGCCTCTCGTCGAGCCTGCCTTATGAGGTCCAGCGGGAGATCCTGTCGACCATCCCTGGCCTCGACCGGGCCAAGATCCTGAGGCCCGCCTACGGGATCGAATACGACGCCGTCTCCCCCACTGAGCTCCTGCCGACCCTGGAAACCCGGAAAGTGCGGCGCCTTTACCTGGCCGGACAGATCAATGGGACCTCAGGATATGAGGAGGCCGCGGCCCAGGGCCTTATGGCCGGGATCAACGCCGCCTTGAGCCTCAAGAAGAAGCCGCCTTTCGTCCTGAGGCGGGACGAGGCCTATATCGGGGTACTCATCGATGACCTGGTTTCGACGGGCATTGACGAGCCTTACCGTCTTTTCACCTCGAGGGCCGAGCGCCGTCTGATCTTGAGGATCGACAACGCCGACAAGAGGCTGATGGGATATGGCCGCGAGCTCGGTCTTGTCGACGATGTCACTTGGCAGGATCACCTGGACAAAATGGCGCGGATCGCGCAAGCGATGGGCTTCCTGAAGAAAAACACTATGAGGGACGAAGCCGGAAATCGCGCCCCCCTGCTCGATTTTTTGAGGAAACCTGATATCGGGCTCAAAGATGTGCTAAAATGCGGTCAACTTCCGGCGGCCCTGAGCCATGAGGAAATGCGCTACATCGAGTCTGAAACGAAATATGAAGGCTATATCCGGAAGCAGGAACGGGAGATCGCCAAGGCGGCCAGGTCCGACGCGATGAAGATCCCGAAAGACATGGATTTCCGGCAGGTCTCCGGGCTGACTCGCGAGGCGGTCGAAAAGCTGGAGAACATGAGGCCACAGACCTTGGGAGAGGCCAGAAAGCTCCGGGGCATCACTCCCGCGGCAGCCCTGAACCTCGGCCTCCATATCGAGATCCAGACGAAAAAGAAGCGCAAACATCTGGTTCCACGTGGAACAGGGGCCCCTGATGAATAGGGTCATGGCCGTCGCAAACCAGAAAGGCGGGGTCGGCAAGACGACCACGGCCATCAATCTCGCCGCCTGCCTGGCCATCAAGAACAGGCGGACCCTGCTCATCGATCTCGATCCCCAGGGGATGTCGACGCTCGGCCTTGGCAAGCGCAAGCAGAACGGAAAAGGGATCTATCAGGCCCTCATGAACGGCCGTGAGATCATGGATTGTATCGAAGGGACCGAGCTCGAAAATTTCTACCTCTGCGCCTGTTCGCCCGAGCTAGCCGGCATCGAAGCCGAGCTTTACCAGTCCGACAAGAGAGAAAAGCGCATGGCCGGGGCGGCCGACAAGGCCAGGCGGTATTTCAACTACATCGTCATCGATTGCCCGCCGTCGCTCGGATTCCTGACCATCAACGCCCTTTCGGCGGCGGATTCGCTCGTCATCCCGGTCCAAACCGAATTTTTCTGCATGGAAGGGATCCCCGATCTCTTCCAGACGCTCGAGACCGTGCGGACCTATTTCAACCCCAAGCTGGCCGTCGAAGGGCTTCTCTTGACGATGTATGATGAACGGACCAATCTCTCGAAGCAGGTCGCCGACGAGATCCGGAAATCCCTGAAGCATATCCTCTTCGATACGATCATTCCCCGCAGCGTTCGACTCGCCGAGGCCCCGAGCTTCGGCAAGCCTATCGTCCTCTACGACATCAAGTCCAAGGGGGCCGAGGCCTATATCAAACTGGCTGAGGAGATCATGCGCCGATGAGCAAGAAAGCGCTGGGTAAAGGGCTGGGGGCCTTCATCCCCGAAGAATTCAGCATCCTCAAGGACGAGCGGTTCGCCGAAGTCGACGTCGAGGACGTCAAGCCCAACCCGCTTCAACCCCGAGTGAAGTTCGACGACCAAACGATCGAGGAATTGGCCCAATCGATCAAGGAGACGGGCATCGTGCAGCCGGTCATCGTCGTTCCCGAGGAAGACCACTACAAGATCATCGTCGGGGAGAGGCGCTGGCGGGCAGCGCAGAAGGCCGGGCTGCGGAAGATCCCGGTGCTCATCCGGAACATCCCCGACGAGAAGCAGCTCGAGGTCTCGCTTATCGAGAACATCCACCGGGAAGAGCTTAACGCCCTGGAGATCGCCCGCGCCTATCAGCGGCTCATCGATGACCACGGCTACGCCCAGCACGACCTGGCCGACAAGGTCGGCAAAGACCGGAGCTCGGTCACGAACTACCTACGCCTCCTCAAGCTCCCGGACGAGATCCAGGACCGTCTCACGAACGGCGACATCACCATGGGCCATGCCCGGGCCATGCTGGCCCTCGAGGATACAGCGACGCAGCTCTACTGCTGCCGCCAGGTCATCGACCGGGGGCTTTCCGTGAGGAACACCGAGGCCCTGGTCAACCGGCTCAAGAAGAAGGCCCCTCGCGCCCAGAGGAGCCTGGCCGACCCCGACCTCCATGCCCTGCAGGAGGAGATGCTCAAGCTCCTGGGAACCAAGGTCCTGGTCGCCGGGAGCCGGAACAAGGGCGTGCTGAAGATCTACTATTTCTCCCTCGATGACCTGAACCGCATCTATGACCGGATCAAAGGAGCAAGCGCATGAAAGACAAACCTCGTGAACTGAACGAGACGAAGCTCGCCGGCTTGATCGACATCGAGTCGGAATTCAAGGGCGAGCTGGCGTTCAAAGGCTCGTTCCGCATCGAAGGGACTTTCAAGGGCACGATCAACTCCGAGTCGCTCCTCGTCGTCGGCGAGCGGGGCAAGGTCGAGGCCGACGTCAAGGTCGGGCAGCTCGTCATCAACGGCGAGATCCACGGCACACTTCAGGCGACCGAGCGGATCGAGGTCCACGACAAGGGCCGCGTTTTCGGGGCGCTCATCACGCCCACACTGGTCGTCGAAGAGGGCGCGTATCTCGAAGCGACGTGCCAGACCAAGGGCGCGCCGAGGCCGGCCGCGCTGGCCGCGGCCGAGCAGGCCTGAGGCCGGGCTCTCCGGGCCCCCGACGCGCGGCCGGGATGGCGAATCCCGGCTTGAGTGGCGGTGGCCCTATGGATATAATCGGGACATCATGAGAGGGACGAACACCATATGACCAAGTACATCTTCGTCACGGGCGGGGTCATCTCGGGCCTGGGCAAGGGCATCGCGGCGGCGTCGATCGGCCGCCTGCTCGAGAGTCACGGGTATCGCATCACCATCCAGAAGCTCGACCCCTATCTCAACGTCGACCCCGGCACCATGAGTCCCTTCCAACACGGAGAGGTCTACGTCACCGACGACGGCGCCGAGACCGATCTCGATCTCGGACATTACGAGCGTTTCACGTCGACGAAGACGACGAAATCCCACAACTGGACGGCCGGCCGGATCTACGAATCGATCATCCGCAAGGAGCGCAAGGGCGAGTACCTGGGCAAGACCGTCCAGGTGATCCCGCATGTCACCGACATGATCAAGGCGGCGATCGACCACGTCTCTGGCGGTAACGATATTGTTATCTGCGAGATAGGAGGGACCGTCGGGGACATCGAAAGTCAGCCCTTCCTCGAGGCCATCCGCCAGATGCGCCTCGAGCGCGGCGCCGGCCAGACCCTCTTCATCCACCTGACCCTCGTGCCGTACGTCGGCGTTTCGGGCGAGCTCAAGACCAAGCCGACGCAGCACAGCGTCAAGGAGCTGCGGGCCATCGGCATCCAGCCGGACATCCTGCTCTGCCGTACCTGCCGCGATCTTTCGGCCGACCTCAAGTCGAAGATCGCCATGTTCACGAACGTGCCGGTCGAGGCCGTCGTCACGGCCCGCGACGTCGACACGATCTACGAGATCCCGCTCAACTACGCCGAACAGGGGCTCGACGCGACCGTCCTCAAGATGCTCCATCTGCCGCGGCGCAAAAAGAACCTCGTTGCGTGGGAGACAATGGTCGACCGGCTCAAGCATCCGAAGGACGTCGTCGAGATCGGGCTCGTCGGCAAATACGCCGGCCTGCACGATTCGTACATGAGCCTCAACCAGGCCCTCATCCACGGCGGGTTGGCCAACCGGCTGCAGGTCAAGATCGATTGGATCGAGGCGGAGGCGCTCGAGAAGAGCGACCCGGCGACGGTCCTCGGCGCCAAGGACGGCATCCTCGTCCCCGGCGGCTTCGGCAAGCGCGGCATCGAGGGCAAGATCCGGGCCGTCACCTACGCCCGCGAGAACAAGGTCCCGTTCTTCGGCATCTGCCTCGGCATGCAGTGCGCTTCCATCGAATACGCCCGGTCCTTCGCCGGCTTAAAAAAGGCGAACAGCACCGAGTTCGTGCCCGACGCGCCGCACAAGGTCATCGTCCGCTGGCGCGAACTGGCCATGGACTGCGATATCGGCGGGACGATGCGTCTCGGCCAGTTCAAGTGCGATCTTCAACCGGGGTCGGTGGCCCACAAGGCCTACCACGCCCTCCACATCTCTGAGCGGCACCGCCACCGCTTTGAGTTCAACCCGGCCTATAAAGACGCTCTGGCCGACGCCGGGCTCGTCTTTTCCGGCATGAATCCGGATTACGGGCTGGTCGAGATCGTCGAAGCGCCCGGCCATCCGTGGTTCCTGGGCTGCCAGTTCCACCCCGAGTTCAAGTCCAAGCCCCTGGCGCCGCACCCGCTGTTCAAGGCCTTCATCGGAGCCAGCTATGCCCACCGCCGGGAGGCCGGGCGGGTCAAGGGTCGGGAACGGGTCAGGACTTAGCGCTGTTAGCGCTGTAAACATAAGAAAATAGATATATTAATAAAGCACAAAAAGAACGGAGGAGGGCCGGGTGGACATCAACCCTCGGATCTTCAGGGAATATGACATCCGCGGCATCGCCGGCGAGGACCTGGACGACCGCGCCGTCGAGATCCTGGGTCGGGCCATGGGCACGTTCTTCCTCGGCCGAGGCCAGGGGGAGGTCGCGGTCGGCCGCGACGTCCGGCTGAGCTCCCCGGGCTTTGCCCAGGCTCTCATCGGCGGCCTGCTCTCCACGGGCTGCGACGTGGCCGATCTCGGCGTCGTCCCCACGCCCCTCTTGTATTTTGCCGTCTTCCATGATCGGCTCCCGGCCGGGGTCATGGTCACCGGCTCCCACAATCCGCCGGAACACAACGGCTTCAAGATGATGTCCGGCGAGGAGACGCTCTACGGCAAGACCATCCAGGCGCTCTATGAGATCGTGCGCAAGGGCGTCTTCCCGCACGGCCAGGGCCGGGTCCGGCCGCACGACGTCGTCAACGGCTATATCGACTATGTTTCGAAGAACGTCCGCTTCGCCCGTCCGGTCAAGGTCGTCATCGACGCCGGCAACGGCACGGGCGGCGTCGTGGCCGTCCCGCTCTTTCGTAAGATGGGAGCCGAGGTCGTCGAGCTCTTCTGCGAGCCCGACGGCCGCTTCCCGAACCACCACCCCGACCCGACCCTGCCGAAAACGCTGGAGAAGCTCACCGCCAAGGTCCGCGAGAGCGGCGCCGAGCTCGGTATCGCCTTCGACGGCGACGCCGACCGGATCGGCGTCGTCGACGACGCGGGCCGGACGATCTGGGGCGACCAGCTCCTCGTCGTCTTCGCCCGCGACATCCTGCCGTCCCGGCCGGGCGCGGCCGTCATCTCCGAGGTCAAGGCCTCCAAGGTCCTCTACGAGGAGATCGAGAAGCTCGGCGGCAAGCCGGTCATGGGGCGCACCGGCCACTCGCTGATCAAGAAAAGGATCAAGGAGGAGAACGCGCCTCTCGCGGGCGAGATGAGCGGCCACATCTTCTTCAACGACCGCTGGTTCGGCTTCGACGATGCGATCTATGCCTCGGCCCGGCTCATCGAGATCCTGGCCCGGTCGAAGGACCGGCTCTCGACGGTGATGGCCGGGCTGCCGAGGACGTTCGCCACCCCCGAGATCCGCATCTACGCTTCCGACGAGGTCAAGTTCAAGATCGTCGACACGGTGCGCAAAGTCCTCGCGGCGCGCTATCCCGTCATCGACATCGACGGCGTCCGGGCCATTTTCCCGAAGGGCTGGGGCCTCGTCCGCGCTTCCAACACCCAGGCGGTGATCGTCCTCCGTTTCGAAGCCGACACGGAGGGAGACCTGGCCGCGATCCAGAAGGAGGTCCGCGGCGTGCTCCAGGACGCCATCAACACGCTCGGGGCCTCATGAAGGACCTCGACATCCGGGCCGTCATCCTGGCCGGAGGACGGGGGACCCGGTTCTGGCCGCTCGGCCGGGCGGCCCGGCCGAAACAGTTCCTGAAGATCGCCGGCTCCGAGCCGATGCTCGCCGAGACTGTGCGCCGCATCCGGCCGCTCGTGCCGCCGCGGCGGATGGTCCTCGTCGCCGACGCCGCCTCGACGCGCCGGGCGCGCCGGCTGCTGCCCAAGCTGCCGAAAGCGAGCTTCATGGTCGAGCCAGAGGCCCGCAACACCGCGCCGGCGCTGATGCTGGCCACGGCCCGGGTCTTTGTCGAGAACCCGGAGGCGGTCGTCGTCGTCCTGCCCGCCGACCATCTCATCCGCGACAAGGCCCGCTTTCTGGCCCGGGTCCGGGCGGCGGCCGCGGCCGCCGCCCGCGAGGACGCGCTGGTCATCTTCGGCATCCCCCCGTCCTGCCCGGCGACCGGATTCGGCTATGTCCGCCACGACCGGAGGGCCGGCCGGACGATCGGCGGCACGGAGTTCTATCCCGTGCAGGCCTTCAAGGAAAAGCCGGACGCGGCCACGGCCCGGGAATACGTGGCGTCGGGGAGCTACGCTTGGAATTCCGGCATGTTCGTCTGGCGGGCGGGGGCCTTTGCCGGCGAGATCGCCCGGTCCGCCCCGGAGCTCGAACCGGCTTGGACGGGCCTCGTCGCCGCTTTGAAGTCGCGGAACGGGGCCGCCCTCAAACGGGCCTTCCGCCTCGTTCCGGCCCTGTCCATCGACTATGCGCTCATGGAGAAGGCCGGGCGGGCCCTCGTCGCCGCCGGCGATTTCGGCTGGTCGGACGTCGGGTCCTGGTCGACGCTGGCGACGATCTGGCCGCGTGACGCCGCCGGCAACGCCGTCCGGGGCGACGCCTTGGCCCTCGACGCCCGGGACTGCCTCGTCTGGAACCCCGGCCGCCTGACCGCTCTCGTCGGCGTCCACGATCTCATTGTCGTCGACACCGGCGACGCCCTGCTCGTCTGCGGCGCGTCGAGCGACCAGAAGGTCAAGGACGTCGTCGCCGCCCTTACAGGGAAGAAGAGCCACCGGAAATACGTCTAAAGGACTGATTCTTAGTCTATCCCTTCCCAGGAGGTTTCGGAGATGAAAAAGCGGATCCTCTTCTTGATCGCGGCGGTCTTCGTCGTCGCGGCCTTCGCCGCGGCGGCGGATGTGACCCTCGACGTCAAGGAGCACGTTCTGGCGAACGGCATGAAGATCCTGATGATCCCCAAGCCGGGCGTTCCCCGGGTCGTTTGCCACGTCTACTTCAAGGTCGGCTCGATCAACGAGCGCCCCGGCATCACCGGCAGCGCGCACATCCACGAGCACCTGATGTTCAAGGGCACCAAGGTCATGGGCGTCACGGATGACGCCGCCGACGCCAAGATCGACGCCCAGATCGACGAGCTCATGGGCCAGATCTACCGGGAGAAGTTCTGGAAGACCGACGGCGACCAAGCCAAGATCGCCGCGCTCCAGAAGCAGGTCGACGAGCTCGCCAAGGCCGAAAAAGCCTTCATCATCAAGGACGACCTCTGGACGCAGTATATGAAGAACGGCGGCACGGCGCTCAACGCCTCGACCAGCCAGGAGACGACGGGCTATTACGTCACCCTGCCGTCGAACAAGATCGAGCTCCAGATGCTCATGGAGTCCGACCGGATGATGAACGCCGTCTTCCGCGAGTTCTATTCCGAGAAGGACGTCATCATGGAGGAGCGGCGCCTGAGCGAGAACCGGCCCGGCTATTTCTTCGGCGAGCAGGTCAACGCCGCGTTCTACACCGCCTCGCCCTATCACTGGGACGTCATCGGCTGGATGGACGACCTGCGGAAAGTGACCAAGAAGGACCTCACCGACTTCCACAAGACTTACTACGTGCCGAACAACGCCGTGGCCATCTATGTCGGCGACTTCGATCCCGCCGCCGTCGTGGCCCTGGCCGAGAAATATTTCGGCCGCATCCCCAAGGGCCCGGACCTCGAGCCCATCCGCGACGGCGAGCCGCCGCAATACGGCGAGAAGCGCATGTACGGCGAGGGGCCGGCCCCAACGAGCCTCCAGATGATGTTCCACATCCCGCCCGCCGGCGACCCCGACGCCCAGGCCCTGTCCATCCTGGCCAGCACGCTCGGCTCGGGGGGCGGCGGCTTCCGCGGCGGCATGGGCGGAGGCGGCGGCACGGGCCGCCTGTATAAGAACCTCGTCCGCGACAAGCAGGTGGCCGTCAGCGCCTCGGCCTCGAGCCGGCCCCAGTGGTACGTCGGCGCCTTCCAGTTCAGCGCCACCCCGCGGCTCGACAAGGGCGTCAAGCCCGAGGATCTCGAAAAGGAGATCTGGGCCGAGATCGAGAAGGTCAAGAAAGAGGGCCTGACCGAGGAGGAGATCCAGAAGGCCAAGAACCGGGGCGAGGCGATGTTCATCCGCAGCCTCGGCAGCACCTCCGGGCTGGCCAGCCAGGTCGGCCGGGCCGAGCTCATGCGCGGCTGGCGGTCCATCCTGACCGACCTCGACGCCCTCAAGAAGGTCGGGAACGACGACATCAAACGCGTCGCGGCCAAGTATTTCGTCAAGGACAACAGCCTGACCGCGATCTACACCCGGAAGGGGCGGTAAGGAGGACGCCATGAAAAGAACCATCATCGCCATTCTCGGGCTTCTCGTGATCGGCGCCGGCCTCGCTCCGGCCCAGGCGCAGCGCCCCTCGGACCTGACCTATCCGCCCCTCAAATACGAGCCGCCGTCCCCGAGGGACTTCCGGATCGTCTATGCCGGCGGCCTGAGGGCCTATGTCCAGCCGGACAAGAGCCTGCCGCTCTTCAATATCACGGCCATCGTCAACTGTGGCGACCTCTATGTTCCCAAGGACAAGACGGGCCTGGGAACGGTCCTCGGCGACCAGCTCATCAAGGGCGGCACGACGGCCAAGGAAGGGCCGGCGATCGAGGACCGCATCGATTTCCTCGGCGGCTCGCTGAATTTCAATGTCCAGGACCGGACCGCGATGCTGACCCTGTCGGTCCTCTCCAAGGACCTCGATGAAGGCCTGGCCACGTTCTTCGACGTCCTGCGGAACCCGGCCTTCCGGGAGGAGCCGCTGAAGCTGGCCAAGGCCCGGATGATCGAGCAGCTGCGCCAGGTCAACGACCAGCCGAGCACGATCCTCAGCCGCGCGTATGACCGGCTGCTTTACGGCGACAACGCCATCACCTGGCAGCCGACCAAGGCCTCCTACGAGGGCGTCACCGCGGCCGACCTCAAGGCCTACCACGCCAAGTACTTCACGCCCAGGAACGTCATCCTGGCGGTCTCCGGCGATTTCGACAAGGCCGCGCTCAAGGCCAAGATCGAGAAGCTCACCGCCGGCTGGAAGGGTGGCGCGCCGGCGTTCCCGGCCATCCCGAAAACGTTCCCCAATCCCGAGCCGGGCGTCTATTTCGTCGAGAAGGCCATCAACCAAGGCTACATCAGCCTCGGCCACCTCGGCATCGAGGACACGAATCCCGACTACTACGCCGTGCAGGTCATGAACTTCATCCTCGGCGGCGGCAGCTTCACCTCGCGGATCACGACCAAGGTCCGCTCGGACGAGGGCCTGTCCTATAACCAGGGCAGCCGCTTCACCTATCGCTGGGGCCTGCCCGGCACGTTCTCGGGCTATGTCCAGACCAAGTCGTCGACGGTCGGCTATGCCATCTCGCTCATCCTCAACGAGTTCAACCGCATCCGCACGGCGCCGGTGTCCGACGCGGAAATAGAAACGGCCGTCAACTTCTATCTCGAGAGCTTCGCCGACAGTTTCCAGTCGTCCCAGACGACGATGATGAGCTTTGCCAACCTGGAGATGACCGGCAAGCCTATGGATTACTATAAGACGTATCGGGCCAAGATCCAGGCCGTGACCAAGGCCAGGGTCCAGGACGTGGCGACGAAATACATCCAGCCCGACAAGGCGGTCATCGTCATCGTCGGCGACTGGGAGCCCTGCAACAAGGGCGGCGAAAAGTGGGCCGGCCCGCTCGACAAGTTGGGCCGGGTCCACAAGGTCGCCCTGACCGATCCCATGACCGGACAGGAGATCAAGTAAGATCACGGAAGGGACGATCCTGTTTTCGAGCCGGAAGGCCGGGAGCGGCCTCCGAGGACGCCCCCGGCCTTCCGTTATACGACTAAATTGTCTTAGCCATGAAAGATAACGTGTATTCCGCGGGGACCGTCCGCGAGCTCGTGGACCGTTTCCGGGCCGAGAGGGTTTTGCGCCCGCTTCGCCTGCGGCGGTACGAACCCGGCCAGATCCTCGAGTACGACGTCCGCGGCGTCATCCCCGACGGCCGGGCCAAGGTCCGGTTCGAGATCGAAAAGTATGTCGGCGGGGGCTACGCCGGCCAGGTCTACAAGGTCAAGGCCCTGGCCGTCGAGCCGGCGGCCGGCGAGATCGCCGGCATCGCGCCGGGAAAGTCCTTTGCCCTCAAGATCCTGGTCCCGGTTTCCGGCGCGGGCCGGCTCATCCGCAACACCCTCTACGGCCTGGGCTTCCAGGCCCCCTTTTCCCTGCAATGCCTGGCCGCCGCCGGCCGCTCCCAGGCCCTCTGGCAGAAGTTGATCCGCCGGGCGGCCAAGACCGAGTTGGGAACCGACGCCGCGATCGTCGACATCTACGGCACGCTCCTCGACCGGGCGCTCGGCAGCTACGGCGAAATCAGCGAGTGGGTGCCGGGCCGGATGTGGCGCCTCGAGGTCGACGACGACCTTGACCGCCGGCGCCGCTGGCGCGCCGGGGATAACGACCCGGGCGCGGGCTCGCCCGAATACCGGACGAAACGCGCCTTCATGGACCGCGTCGTCCGCCTGCTCCGCGAGATGGGGGCCGAAGAGCTGGCCCGGCAGTATGAGTGGTGGTCGCTCAAAAGCCAGCCCAACGCCATGAAGCGGACCGCGAGCGACCCCGATCCGCGGGCCGGCCTCACGGCCGTGGACTTCCGGGCCGGCATGACCCTGATGCCGTTCCTGCCCCAGTGCCCGGCCGACTTCAAGCTCATCGTGCGGGGCCTCGGCCGGGGGCGGCTCGTCCAATTCGACAAGGGGGACGTCGACAAGCTCAGGGCGTTTGTCGAGGCCCGCGGCGCGGTCTTCGCCGATATGCGGGACGCGCTCGCCGCCCTCGAGCGGGAAGACAAAGCCTACCGGGATTCTCTTTTCGATATCACCTTCCATCACGTCCGGCTCTTTGGGGCCAAGCTCCGTCGGGCCGTCATGTCCGGATTCCGCGAAGGCTGGCGGGTCCGGAACATGACCGACGAGAGCTCCGCCGCCCGGCTCGGAAAGAGCGGGATCCTCTCGTTCCTGTTCCTTCTCCTGGGCCTGGCCCCGCTGGCGACGCCGCTCCTCTTGGCTCTGGCCTGGCCGGGGGGCGCATGGTGGAAATATCCGCTCTGGGCCGTGCCGCTGCTTGGCCCGTCCGTCCGGCGTCTCCTGGGCCGCGGCGATCTGCGCCGTCATTATGCGCAGGCGGTGGTCCAGCCGCCCTATCTTTGGCGGACATTCCGGGCCCATATCGCCGAATCGCTCGTCGACTGGGTCCGGTCGGGCCGGGTGAGCGAGCGCCGGGCCCTGGTCATCGCCGGCCGGCCATGGCTCTACGTCCTCAACCGGCCGCTCGCCTTCCTGCCCGCCGGTCTCCATCGCTTCCTGACCGACAAGGCGGTCTTCAAAGCCGCCCTTGCCGGCATCTTCGTCCGGCCCTTCAAGCTGTACTTCAACGCCTCGGAACGCGAGAAATGGCTCCGCGACATGGTCGCCGCCGGCGAACGGAACGGCATGCTGACGCCGGCGGAAGCGGCCCACATCGTCGGTCAGCTCAAGGAGCCGTTCATCCAGAAATATCTCAAGAGCCTGGCCATCCATCTGCTGCTCATGCCGACGACGCATGTCGTGGCCCTCATCGTGGCCTTCTTCTACGTCCGGCTCCACCCCGAACTGACCTGGCAGCAGGCGACCCTGGCCACGGGCGTCATCTTCGGCCTCTTCCAGATCATCCCCGTCTCGCCCGGCTCCCTGGCGCGGGGCATCTACACGAGCTCGCTCGTCATCCGCGAAAAGAATTTCAAGGACTACAGCATCGCCTTCGGGTTGAGCTTCTTCAAATACATCGGCTATCTGGCCTTCCCGATCCAGATGGCCTACCGCTACCCCGACTTGGCCAGGTTTATGGCCGCCCATTGGGCGACGAGCGCGGTTCACATCGTTCCTGTTTTCGGCGAGAAGGGCGCCTGGCTGGAGCATTTCGCCTTCGACGCCTTCTACAATTTCCCCCTCACGATCCGCCGGCGCATCAGGCTCAGGGCCGAGGCGCGGCAGGGGCTTGGCCCGCGGACCCTTCAGGCCGGGGCCTGGGTCTTAGCGGGGACGGCGCTCCTGGCCGGGCTCGATCTCGGCTGGTTCAAGGCGGGCGGAGCCGTGCCGGCGCTGAAGCAGGTCTGGTGGCTCGCGCTCTGGGTGCCGGCGTTCGCCGGGGCCCTGATCTCGCGCGGCGCGGGCGGGGCAGGACTCGGCCGGCGCATCCTCTTGGGAACGGCCGGCGGCGCTTTGACCGGCGTCCTCTACGCCCTGGCCAATACGTTCGTCCCTGCCTTCTACGGGGCGGCCCAAGATCCCGGCACGCTAGCCATCAAGCTGCTATGGCACGTCTTTCTTTTTGCCCTGGTCGCTACGGCCGGGGCGGTCGTGGCCGAAACCCGCCGGCCCTGATCCGCCGGCACCCCTTCACGTCCTGTCAACGGCTAATGTCGCCTATTTGCGCACTCTGACGCGAGACGATCCCTTGTTCTTGGCCGGCTTGCGCCGGAAGGAGCTGCGGCCGGGACTCTGGCGCGAGGCGGACCAAGAAGTCGGCGGCAAGCAGGCCCAGCACCAAGGCCTGTCGTGGGACCGGACCCCTTCCTTGACCATGATCCCCTCGAAAGAAGTCCTCCTTAGCCCCTATGACTTCAGGCGCCGTCCCCGGCGGCGGCCGCTGCCGACGCCGCCTTATTAAGACCGGCCCCTGACCGTTCTATTATCGAATCTAGAGCGCCGGGGCGGGAAGTCAAGTACGCAAAGAGGTACTGACGCATCATGTCGCAATTTTACGGCTTTTGGCAGCTCAGGGAGGGCGATCAGCCCTTGAGCTTGAGGCCGAGTTCGTCGAGCTGGCGCTGGTCCACGTTCGAGGGCGAGCCGGTCATGAGGTCGAGGGCCCCGGTCGTCTTGGGGAAGGGTATGACCTCGCGGATGGACTCTTCCCCGGCCAGGAACATGACCAGGCGGTCGAAGCCGTAGGCGATGCCGCCGTGGGGAGGGGCGCCAAAGCTCAGGGCGTCGAGGAAATAACCGAATTTCGTCTCGGTCTCCTCGTCGCTCAGGCCGAGCGCCTTGAAGATGCGGCGCTGGATGTCCATGTCGTGGATACGGATCGAGCCGCCGCCGACCTCGGTGCCGTTGAGGACGAGGTCGTAGGCCTTGGCCCGGACCTTGTCGGGACTCGTCTCGAGGAGAGGGAGGTCCTCCTCGTAGGGCGAGGTGAAGGGGTGGTGCATGGAGACGAAGCGCCTCTCCTCCTCGCTCCACTCGAAGAGCGGGAAATCGACGACCCAGCCGAAGGCCAGGCTATCGCGCCGAGCGGCGTCCTCGACTGGCCAAGTCCGACGGATCTCGCCGAGAGCCTTAAGAGCGACGTCCTTTTTGTCGGCGATGAGCAGGGCCAGATCGCCCTCCGCGCCGCCGAGCGCCGCCCAGATCGCTTCGTAATCGGCTTCGACCGTCTTGAGCGACGACTTCCAGCCGTCCTGTTTCTTGATCCAGACGAGGCCCTTGGCTCCCAGGGACTTGGCCTTGTCGCCAAGCTTGTCGAGCTGGCTGCGGGTGAGCCCGCCCGCTTTGGGGATGAGCAGGCCCTTGATCTCGCCTCCGCCGGCGACGGCATTCTTGAGGATCTCCGACGAGCTCGCCTGCCCAGCTGGCGTCAGGTCGCGCATCTCGAGCGGCACCCGCAGGTCCGGCTTGTCCGAGCCGTACTTCTCCATGGCCTCGGCGTAAGGCAGGCGCGGGAACG
>CAZIQR010000044.1:0-17106 GCA_964541055.1 uncultured Eubacteriales bacterium | reverse complement strand
CAGCGAGCCCCCGTCACCCCGCCCCCGCCCAATCCCGACCTGGTCAAGCCCGAGGAGCGGATGGACTTCTTCAAGGCGGAGGGCGTTGTTGCCGTCCTCCAGTGCACGGGCGGCCAGCTGGGCGCGGTCGTGGGCTATTCGCGCCCCGGGGCCAACGAGGACCACTGGTCGCGCGAGAAGACGCTCGCGACCCTCCCGATCATCGCCGTGACGCCGGAGCACTACAACCGGATGTTCCGCATCCTCAAGCGGGGGCTTCCGGTCAAGGTCGAGGTCGAGGTCCGCAACCGCGTCGGCGAGAAGGTCGAGAAGGCCGCGAACGTCCTCGGCGAGATCCCGGGCACGGACCTGGCCGGCGAGGTCGTCATGCTCGGGGCCCATTTCGACAGCTGGCACGAGGCCGCCGGCGCCAGCGATACGGCCGCCGGCTGCGCCGTGGCCCTCGAAGCCGCCCGCATCCTCGAGGTCGTGGGCGTCCGGCCGCGCCGCACCATCCGCATCGCCTTCTGGGGCGGCGAGGAGCAGGGCCTGCACGGCTCGCGCGAGTACGTCCGCGCCCATTTCGGCGACGCCAACGACCCGACGGTCGGGGCCAAGCCCGGCTACGACAAGTTCTCGGTCTATTTCAACCAGGACTACGGCGCGGGCCAGTTCCGCGGCGTCTATCTCCAGGGCAACGAGCGGGCCCGCCGCCTGCTCGCGGCCTGGATGGAGCCGTTCAAGGACTTCGGCTTCACGGCCCTCTCGATCCAGAGCGTCGGCAGCACCGACCATGTCTCCTTCGACGCCGCCGGCCTGCCCGGATTCCAGTTCATCCAGGACCGCATCGGCGGCACGTACGGACACACCAACCTGGACTTCTACGACACGCTGCGCGCCGAGGACCTGATGAAGAACGCCGTCATTGAGGCCTTCTTCGCCTACCAGGCCGCCATGGCAGACGAGCGCGTCCCTCGCAAGCCGCTGAAATAGCATGCCTTTCCGCATTGACACCCCCGCGCGGGCCATGTTAAGATGGAGTGCTCTCTAGGGTGGCGACACCCTTTAGATACATCACCATAGGAGGTTTCTCGGAATGGCGACACTGAAAGAGAAATTCTATCTGAAGGTCGGCCCGATGCAGGCCCGGGTCAAGGCCCTGGCCAAGGATCACGCCACGGTTCCCGTGTCGAAGGTCGAGGTCGGCCAGGTCGTCGGCGGCGCCCGCAACATCATCTCGATGCTCTGGGACGTCTCACTGCTCGACAAGTTCGAAGGCATCCGCTTTCGCGGCTACTCGATCCCCGAGCTCCGCGACAAGCTGCCCAAGGCCCCCGGCGGCACCGAGCCCCTCCCCGAGGGCATTTTCTATCTCCTCTTGCTCGGCGAAATCCCGACTTATGAGGACTGCGTCGCGATCACGGAAGAGTGGCGGTCGCGGAGCGTCCTGCCCCAGTACCTGATCGACGTCCTGAACGCCGTCCCCAAGGACACCCATCCGATGACCCAGTTCTCGCTGGCCATCCTCCAGCTCCAGCGGGAATCCGAGTTCGCCCGGCGCTACAAAGAGAAGATGCCGAAGACCCAGTATTGGGATGCGATGTACGAAGACGCGATGAACCTCATCGCCAAGCTCCCGAACATCGCCGCTTACATCTTCCGGCGCACCTACTTCGAGGGCAAGCACATCGCCCCCGACCCGAAGCTCGACTGGGGCGCCAACCTGGCCCACATGCTCGGCGTCAGCAAGGACCCGGCCTTCAAAGAACTGATGCGGCTCTACCTCTGCATCCACAGTGATCACGAGGGCGGCAACGTCTCGGCCCACACGACCCATCTCGTCGGCTCGGCCCTGTCCGACGCCTACTATTCGCTGTCGGCCGGCATGGACGGGCTCGCGGGCCCGCTGCACGGCCTGGCCAACCAGGAAGTGCTGGCCTGGATCAGGGACCTCATGAAGGAGTTCGGCGGCGTCGTCCCGACCAAGGAGCAGATGGAAAAGTTCATGTGGGACACGCTCAACGGCGGACGGGTCATCCCCGGCTACGGCCACGCCGTCCTTCGCAAGACCGACCCCCGGTATGTCGCCCAGCGCGAGTTCGCCCTCAAGCACCTGCCCGACTACGACCTCTTCAAGATCGTCAGCCTGATCTATGAGGTCGCCCCCGACGTTCTCACCAAGCACGGGAAGACCAAGAACCCGTGGCCGAACGTCGACGCGCACTCCGGTGTCCTGCTCTACTACTACGGCGCCAACCAGTTCGATTTCTATACGGTCTTCTTCGGCGTGTCGCGCGCCCTCGGCGTCCTCGCCCAGCTCATCTGGGACCGCGCCTTGGGATTGCCGATCGAGCGGCCGAAGTCCGTCACGACCGAGTGGCTGGAGAACTTCATCAAGGAGCAGCAGGCCGCTGCCCCGGCCGCCAAGTAAGCGTTCATAGAAACGCCTGCTCAGGGCCGTCGTCCTTCGGGACGGCGGCCTTTTTTTTCTCCGGAAGAAACCTGGTTTGCGCGAGTACGCTAACTGTTCAGAGCTTTTTATGAATAATTATCCCCGATTTATTGTCGGCGGGCGAGGCTGAAATCGACGACGATCTCCATGAGGTCGTTCGAAGTGAAGGCCACGGAACGTTCGCCGGTCCGGACGGCCCCGGGGACCGAAGAGGCCCGCATGGCCAGGTTCTCGTCCGTGAACACGATCTCGAGCTTATAGGGCGGGACAGGCTTGTAGGGCTTGGCCGCCTTCAGGTTTTTGAGACCCGCCGCGACGCCCTTGCGGATCATCTCCTGGGCCCTGACGGGGTGGATCATCGAGGCCGCCTTGCCGATCCCGTCCTTGACCGCCGCGGTCTCGATCGGCCCGATGATCTCCCGGGCCTGCTTGCAGATGGCCGAGTCGCCGGCCAGGAAGACGACCGGCACGTCGAAGTACCCGGCGATGGCCGCGTTCCAACCCGCTTCGGGCATCCGCACGCCGTTCAGGATAACGTCGAAAAGCGTCAGGCTCATGGTGTGCTTGAGCACCGCGTCCGGCGTGCCCGCCCGGGCGTGATAGCCGACGAAGACGACGGCGTCGAAGGTCCGGTCGAGGCCCTCCATCATGCTCATCGGGCCGGCCCATTCCCGGATGAGCCGGGCCTCGGGGCGCAGGAGATCGGGCAGGATGTTGCGGGCGCTCCCGTGGGCGTCACGGACGACGATCTCGGTCGCCCCGGCGTCGAGGGCGCCGGCGATGGCGGCGTTGGCCTCCTCGGTCATGATGCGGCGGAAAAGCGGATAATCGGCCCCGCCCTCCTCCGTCTCGCTCCAAGAAATGAGCCCGGCGATGCCTTCCATGTCGACGGAGATGAAGACCTTGAGCTTTTTCGCCGGCGTCTGCCCGTAGGCGGCGACCGCCGCGACGAGCAGGACGACGGCCAGGATCGAGAGGGTTTTCTTCATGGGACCCATTGTAGTTCAATTCGCGGATACAATACTATTTTCCGAAATTCCGGCACGCCCGTCTGGAGCTTCTTCAGATATTTCGCAGGATCGTGGCTTCGAGTACTCAGCCCCCATCCTGCAGGTCGCTCCGAAATCTCCGCTTCCCGCCGGCCCCCGATTTTGCTATCATCGTTCTTTCCGAGAACGAGGAGGAACGACGATGGAACACCAGCTGGGCTTGATCGGCTGCGGCACGGTCGGACAGGGTCTCCTAAAGATCCTGCACGAGAAGAGGGACTATCTCCGCGACGCCTTCGGCTTCGAGGCCAAGGTCGTGGCCATCGCCGACAAGCTCAAGGGCTCGCTCCTCGTTCCCGACGGCATCGACATCCCCGAGGCGCTGGCCGTTCTCGGCGCCGGCAGGACCCTGGACCATTACGCCAAGGCCCAGCCCGGCCAGGCCGAGCCGCTCGACCCGCTGGACATGATCGAGCGCACCGACGCCGACATCATCGCCGAGATGACCTACACCGACATCAAGACCGGCGAGCCGGCGACGAGCTACATCAAGAAGGCCCTTCGCCTCGGCAAGCACGTCGTCACCTCGAACAAGGGCCCGGCCGCCCTCCACTACCGCGAGATCCAGGAGCTGGCCCGGCAGAACAAGCTCCAGTTCCGCATCGAGGGCACGGTCATGAGCGGCACCCCGGTCTTCCACCTGGCCGAGGCCGGCCTCGCCGGGAACACGATCCGCGAGGTCAAGGGCATCCTCAATGGCACGACCAACTTCATCCTGACCAAGATGGAGACCGAGGGCATGGACTACGGCCCGGCCCTGGCCCTGGCCCAGAAGCTCGGTTATGCCGAGGCCGACCCGACGGCCGACGTCGAGGGCTTCGACGCCCTGGCCAAAGTCGTCATCCTGTCGAACGTGCTCCTTGGCGGCGCGCTCAGGACGTCGGACGTCCCCTGCAAGGGCATCTCCTCGATCACCAAGGCCGATATCGAAGCGGCCAAGGCCCAGGGGCTCCGCTACAAGCTCATCGGCCACGCCCGGATCGAGAACGGCGTCGTCACGGCGAACGTCTCGCCCCAGAAGCTCGCCGTGTCCGACCCCCTGGCCGGGGTTATGGGCGCCCAGAACGCCCTGACGCTCGACACCGACCTGATGGGCAAGATCACCATCCAGGGGGCCGGAGCGGGGAAGATCGAGACGGGGTTCGCGATACTTTCGGATATATTGGCAGTGCATAGATCTCGATAGCACTCCATCAAGATATCTCCCACAAGCGAGGCTCCGAGCCGCTCCGCCTCGCTTGTGATGGTCGCTTCCCAGGCTCCGCTCCCCGCCGGCGGTTCACCGCTGCCAGTAACCCGCCCGGCTTGACTCGGGCCCGCCCTTCTTTATATGCTTAGGACGCAGTCTCGACTGTGTCATGCCGTTTGCCCGAAACGCAACCTCACCCCTCATCGAGACTCTCTCTATCCTGATCCCCTGATTGGAGGACCCATAAGCTCCGCTCCGAAACTCTCGCCCGGCGTCCAGAAGTACGTCGACGAGGCCCAAAAGCTCATCGCCCAGCGCGACGCCGCCCTGGCCCGAATGAAGACGATGAGGTTCGACACCATCGCCGTCCACGGCCTTTACACCGTCGAAGAGGCCCTGCAGCGGAACCAGGGGGCCGTCATCGAACCCCTCTACCTCTCGACCTCCCAGGCCTACGCCGATTCCGACGAGCTCGAGGCCGCCCTGGCCTATCTCGTTCCGACCTGGTGCTACACGCGAATCGCCAACCCCACGACCTACTACCTCGAGTGGGTCCTGGCCCTCCTCGAAGGCTACAAGACCGGTTATGACACCTCCTGTTGCGTCATGGCCTCGGGCATGGCGGCCATCACGCAGGCCGTCGACCCCTTTCTGATCAAGCAGAAGGAGGGGCCGGAGCGCATGAACTTCGTCTCCTGCGTCCAGGTCTACGGCGGCACCTACCAGCAGTTCTCGCTGCGCAAGATGAAGGAGCGCGGCATCGAGTGCCGCTGGGTCCTACATCCCTGGGACATCCAGGACTGGAAGTCGAAGATCGACGAAGAGACGCGCTTCGTCTACATGGAGATGCCGTCAAACCCCCAGCAGTCCTTCGCCGACATCAAGGCCCTCGTGGACCTCGCCCACTCCTTCGAGGTCCCGGTGATCATCGACGCCACCTGCGCGACCCCGGCCCTGATGCGGCCGATCGCTTACGGGGCCGATATCGTCGTCCACTCGCTGACGAAATCGATCACGTCCGGCGGCTTCGCCATCGGCGGCGCCCTCATCAGCCGCAAGCCGATCACGACCTGGGTCAAGAACGACCACCCCCTCTTCAAGGAGAGCTTCGCCGAATACGTCAAGTTCCTGCCCTACCGCGACAACGGCCCGGCCGCCTCGCCGGTCAACGCCATCTTCGCCCTGAACGACCTGCGTACGCTGCGCTCGAAGATGGACGTCGTCAGCCAGAACTGCCAGAAGGTCGCCGAGTTCTTGCAGACGCACCCGCGCGTCTACCAAGTCGATTATCTCGGCCTGCCCTCCTACCACCTCCACGGCCTGGCCAAGAAATACATGGCCCTCGCCGACTCCGCCGACGGCGCGGGTCATGAGGTCAACCGCTACGGCCACCTCATGAGCTTCCGCGTCGACGGCCCGCCGGCGAACGCCCGCAAGGTTTTCGACAAGTTCCAGATGATCTACCGGGCCACCGACCTCGGCCGGATCAAGAGCGTGGCCACCATCCCGGCCATCTCGACCCACCAGCAGCAGGGCGAGGAGGCGCGCAAGGCGGCCGACGTGCCGCCGCAGCTCATCCGGCTCTGCGTCGGCGCCGAGCACCCCGACGACGTCATCGCCGACGTCGACCAGGCCCTGAAGTCGCTCTGATCCCGCAGAAGAACAGGAGACCGCCGTGGCAGACGAGAAGATGACGACCGGATATCGTGGCCGCTGGGCCTTTGTCAATCTCTCCGACCGCACCGTCCGCGTCGAGCCGGCCGACCCGGCCGTTCTCCGCGATTACGTCGGCGGCCGCGGCCTCCAGGCCCGGCTCATCGCCGACCACCTCGAGAAGGCCGGCCCGCTCAAAGACCCGCTCTCCCCCGCGAACCGGATCGTCATCGGCTCGGCGGCGCTCAACGACACGGCCGTGGCCACCTCCGGCCGGGGCTCCTGTTCGTTCGTCGGCACCATGGCCCGCTCGCCCGAACCGGCGCCCTGGGTCCCCGGCCACAAACCGGTCTACGGGCTCATCACCCACTCGAGCGCCGGCGGCCTGTTCCCGAACATGCTCAAGCGGGCCGGCTTCGACCAGCTCATCATCGACGGCCGGGCCGACCGGCCCGTCCGCATCGAGGCCGTCCGCGGCGCCTGCCGCATCGTCGACGCCGAGGACGAGCTCTTCGAGACGGCCTCCGGGCGTCCCCTCCCTAAAACATGCTCGGACGTCACCGATATCCTGGCGGGCCGCATCAAGGGATCGTCGACGCTCGCCGCCGGTCCGGCCGGCTGGAACCTCGTCGATTTCGCCTGCCTGACCGGCGACAAGCACCGCAACTTCGGCCGCGGCGGCGCCGGCGCCGTCTTCGGCTCCAAGAACCTGCTGGCCATCACCGCCCTCGGCGACGAGCCGGTCACCTACGCCGATCCGGAGGAGTTCAAGCGCCTGGCCAAGGAGCTCGACGCTCAGATCAAGGCCAGCGTCGAGGACCCGGCCCGGACAGCCTCGTTCCGGCCGACGACCGGCACGACCTGGTGGCTCGACCGGGCCTTCAACGGCCGTTATCTGGGAGCGCACGGCGGCTACCTGCCCTGGCACAACTTCGACGAGGGCGCGTTCGATCCGGCCGATTACGCCAAGGTCTCGACCGACGCCTTCCTGGAGATCTCCGAGAAGCACTCCGTCTGCAACAAGTGCCGGCACATCTTCTGCACCCGCGCCGCCCGGGTCCCGTCCGGGCCCTATGCGGGTGAGGGCCTCCGGCCCGAGTTCGAGACGATCGCCCTGTGGATCAACTGCGGCATCACCGACCGCGACGCCATCTTCCATATGAACGCCCTGTGCAACGGTCTGGGGGTCGACACCATGACCTTCGGCAGCGTCATGGCCGGGGCCATGGAGCTCGCGGAGAAAGGCCTTCTCACGGCCTATCCAGCCGCGCCTCTTTTCGGCGACGCTCCGGGCATGGTCCGGACGCTCAAGGAGATCGCCTACGCCTCGACGGGCCTCGGCCGACTGCTGGGCCATCACACCGACCGGGTCATCGCCGAGCTCGCGGCCGCGGCGCCCGCCTCGCAGGCTGACATCGCTAATTCCCTCACCACGTCCTTCGGCGGGCTCGGCTACGCCGGGATCATGCCCAAGGCCTTCCCAGGGATGTTCACCGCCTACGGCACCTCGAACAGGGGCCGGGGCGATCACACTTACGCCTGGACCGTCCAAGCCGAGGAAGGCGGCCTCAAGGAGGCGCCGGACCTCGCCGCTTATGTCGCGGAAGGCCAGGTCGGCAAGGCCCTGGTCGATTCCATGGGACTGTGCGACTTCTTCACCGGCGACATCACCGGCGAGCCGTTCCTATCGCTCTATCGCGCCCTCTCGGGCATCGAATATACGCCGGAATCGCTCAAGGCCTGCGGCCGCCGGATCTACGCCCTCGAGCGCCGGCTCAACAACGCCCAGGGCCGCGACCGGACCTACGACGCCTATGTCCCGCCCAAGCTGACGAAGCCCATGACCCGCGGCGCGCTCGAGGGCCGGGCCGTGGATCCGTCCTTTTACAGCGCGATCCTCGACGCCTACTACAAGGCGTGGGGATGGACGACGGACGGGCGCGTCGCCTAGGACAAGACGGGACCAGGTTCACGCAAAACGGCAAGCCCTCCCGTTTTGCGTAAACCAGGTCCCTTCTGATAAAATCGCCCCGATGGACAAGCTGGTCATTCGCGGCAACCACGCGCGCCTCGCCGGCGAGGTCCGCATGAGCGGGGCCAAGAACGCCGTCCTGCCGGCCATCGCCGCCTCGCTCCTGACGAGCGAGGAGATCCGGCTCACCAACGTGCCCCAAGTGAAGGACGTCCAGACCATCCTGACGCTCATCGCCGATCTCGGCGGCCGGTATGAGGCCGACGGCGACCGGGTCTCACTGCGCGTGCCGCGGATCGGATCGGACGAGGCCTCCTACGAGCTCGTCCGGGCCATGCGCGCCTCGATCCTCGTCCTCGGCCCGCTCGCGGCCCGCTTCGGCAAGGCCGTCGTCGCCCTGCCCGGCGGCTGCGCCATCGGCTCGCGCCCGGTCAACCTCCACATCGCCGGCCTGCAGAAGCTCGGGGCGACGATCTCGCTCGAGCACGGTTACATCCGGGCCGAGGCCGACCGCCTGCGGGGGGCCGAGATCGAATTCGAGAAGAAGACCGTGACCGGCACGGAGAACCTGCTCATGGCCGCCGCCCTGGCCAAGGGCGAGACCGTGCTCCGCAACTGCGCCCGCGAGCCGGAGGTCGCCGACCTCGCCGCCCTCCTCAACAAGATGGGCGCCCGCATCGAATGGCCCGACGAGGAGACGGCCCGCATCCGGGGCGTCGACGAGCTCGGCGGGGCCGAGCACGCCATCATCCCCGACCGCATCGAGACCGGGACCTTCCTCGTCGCCGGCGCCCTGACCGGCGGCGATTTCGTCATCCGCGGGGCCGTGCCCGAGCACGTCGCGACCGTCATCGACCGGCTCCGGGCCTCCGGGGCCTTCGTCGAGCCCGAGGGCGCGACGAGCCTGCGCGTCGCCGGCCGGCCCGACATCCGGCCCCAGGACATCACGACCTCGCCCTACCCGGGCTTCCCGACGGACATGCAGGCCCAGTTCATGGTCCTCCTGACCCAGGCCGGTGGCACGTCGATCATCACCGAGACGATCTTCGACCGGCGCTTCTCCCACGTCAACGAGCTCATCCGCCTCGGCGCCTCGATCGAGGTTCAGGGCGACAAGGCCGTGGTCAAGGGCAAAACGCCCCTCTCCGGGGCCGAGGTCGTGGCCACGGACCTGCGCGCCTCGGCGGCCCTCGTCCTGGCGGGTCTCGTCGCCTCGGGCGAGACGGTCGTGACCGAGATCGACCACCTCGACCGCGGCTACGAGCGGATCGAGGAGAAGCTCCGCGGCCTCGGGGCCCGCATCGAAAGGGTTCCGGCATGATCGGGGGCCAGGACCCGCGTTGCCTTTTCTGCCGGATCATCCGCCGCGAGGCGCCGGCCAAGATCCTGTTCGAGACCGATCGCGTCCTGGCCTTCGAGGACGTCCGGCCTCAGGCGCCGGCCCACGTCCTGGTCATCCCCAAGGACCACATCGCCTCCCTTAACGACGCCGCCGACAGGTCGGACGAGCTCCTCGGCGAGGTCCTGCTCGCGGCCCGGCGGGCGGCGCAAGAAAAGGGACTGGCCGCGTCCGGCTACCGCATCGTCCTCAACACCGGCCCCGACTCGGGACAGGCGGTCTTCCACCTCCACTTCCACGTCCTCGGCGGCCGGCCTCTCCACTGGCCGCCCGGCTGACGGGCGGCGGGAGCAGGCGCTCATGGCCTACCTCATCGACGGCAACAACCTCCTCGGCCGCATCGCGCCGCACGAGCTGCGGGAGCGGTCGGGGCGCGAAGGCCTGGTCGTCCGGCTCCTGGCGTTCCAGAGGGTCACCCGGGCCCGCATCCATCTCGTCTTCGACGGCAATCCCGAGGTGACGCCGACCGACATCGCCGTCAACCCGAAGTTCACCGTTCATTATCCCGGCGAGGGCCAGAGCGCGGACGACATCATCAAGGACATGATCGCCGGGCAGGCGGACCGCCGCCGCTTCTTCGTCGTCACCTCCGACCGGGCCATCCGGGACGTGGCCCGGAAAAAGGGGATCGAAACGGTGACCTCGGACGAGTTCGCCCGCGAGCTCAAGGCCGCCATCAAGGAAGGCAAGAAGCGGCGCGAGCTCGAGAAGAGGGCCGAGGCGCCGACCGAGCTCGAGGTCGATCTATGGAAAGAGGTCTTCAGCTCCAAGCCATGACCAAGACATTCTCGATCGTCGGAGCGGGCCGGCTGGGTACGACGCTCGCCGCGGCCCTCGTCCGCCGCGGCTGGAAGCTCGAGGCCGTCGTGGACCGCGACGCCGGGGCGGCCCGCGAGGCCCGGCGCTACGCCGGTTCGGGGCGGGCCACGACCTCCCCGGCCGCCGCGGCGCGGGCGCGCGGCACGGTCATCATCGCCGTCCCCGACGACGCCATCGGCCGGGCCGCCGCGGCCCTGGCCCGCGCCGGCGGTTCGTGGGAGGGGCGCGACGTCTTCCACACAAGCGGCCTTCTCCCCGCGTCGGCCCTCGCGCCGCTCGCTCGGCGCGGCGCCCGGGCCGCCTCGCTCCACCCAGCCCAGTCATTCCCGCGGAAAGATCTGCCGGCCTCGGTCTTCAAGGGCATCACCTGGGGGATCGAAGGCGACGCCGCGGCCGTCGAAACGGGAAGCGGGATCGTCCGGTCCCTTGGCGGCCATGTCCTGCTTTTCGCCGCGAAGGACAAGGCCCTCTACCATGCCGCCTGCACCCTGGCCTCGAACGCCCTCGTGGCCCTCGAATTCTTGGCCGCCCAGGTCCTCCAAGAGGCCGGATTGGAGGGGGACACCGCCTCCCGAACTCTGATGCCGCTCGTGCAAGGAACTTTACAGAACGTAAAATCCCTTGGGCTCGAAAAAGCCCTGACCGGGCCCGTCCTGCGGGGCGATGTCGAGACGGTCCGGCGCCATCTCGCGGCCCTCAAAGTGGATCCGGCGGCGCGACGGGTCTACAGGGCCCTGGGACAGCAGATGCTCCGCCTGGCGGAGAAGAAGGGGCTTCCGGCGGCCCGGGTCAGAGCATTGAAGAGTCTGCTCGGAGGCAAATAACCTCTTCCTCGAGATAGACGCCGAAGGCCTTCCGGACCATGGCCTTGAGCTCGGCCGCCAGGGCCAGGACATCGCGCGACCGCGCGTTCCCCCTATTGACGATGAAGTTGCAGTGGCCTTCGTAGACCGCCGCGTCACCGACGGCCATGCCCTTGGCCCCGGCCTGTTCGAGGAGCTGGCCGGCCGCAACCCTCTGGCCGGTCACCGAACAGGAGTTCTTGAAATAGCTCCCGGCGCAGGCCGTCCCCAACGGGGGATGTTTTGTCCGCCGCTTCTCGAGGATGTCGCGGATCTTGGCCTCGGACTCTTTCCTGTCCCCGCGGGAAGACAGCAGGACCGCCGATAGGACAATGCCCGTCTTCCCGGCCTTCTTGAGGACCGAATCCCGGTAGCCGAAGCCCAGCGCCTCCCTGGAAAGAGTTTCCGTTTTGCCGCCCGGGCGCAGGACCGTGGCCGATTCGATGACGTCGCCGATGCTCCAGCCATAGGCTCCGGCGTTGCCATAAATGGCGCCGCCCGCCGTCCCCGGGATCCCCGCCAGGAACTCCAGGCCGCAAAGCGAGGCGTCCAAGGCCTCACGAAGGACGCAGGGAAGGCCGGTCCCCGAGAGAACGGTCAACCGATCTTCGCCGCGGACCAGTCCATCCAGGCGGTTGCGGATAATGATACCCCGATAGCCGGCGTCGTCGAAGAGGAGGTTGTTTCCGCCCCCGATAACGTAAAATGGGTATTTCTCCTCGACAGCCAAGGCCACAGCCGCCCGGAGCTCGTCCTCCGTCCGGGCCTCAAAAAAGAGGTCGGCGGGCCCGCCGATGCCGAAGCTGGACATGGCCGACAGGGGGACGTTCTCGGAGGCGGAGGTCCCCAGCCTCTCGAGAAAAGCCTCCTTGAACAAGGACTTCCGGTCCATGCCGGGTATTATAACGCGGATCGGACGCCGGCGGAATCCAAATTGGCATAGTTTTTGCTATAATCTCGGGTATGCGCTTCGATATTGACAAGCCTGAGGATGCGGGCTATGATTCCTGAAATTTTATGGAGAGGTAAGCGATGAAAACGACACTCTTCGCGGTCGTGACCTTGACGCTCGTTCTCGCCGGCTTGGCCGCTGCCCAAAGCGCCGACGAGGAATATCTCAAGGCCATGCAGATTTCCGATAACTGCGCCAAGGTCCAGGCCCTCGAGGCCTACATCAGCAAATACGCCGGCCAGGGCACGTCCAACGAGCACTGGGCTTATGCCTATTACTGCCTGACGCCGTGCGCCTCCAAGCCGGGCCAGAAGGCCGCCGAATACGGCGAAAAGGCCCTGACTCTGCAGGGGCTCGACGGCCAGACCAAGCTGGCCATCATGGCCACGATCCCGGCGCTCTACAACAGCATCGGCCAGAACGACAAGGCCGAGGCCGCGGCCCATAAGCTCATCGACTACGGCAAGGGCCTGAGCGACGCCAAGACGAGCGCCAGGCTGCAGGCCGGCGGCTATGTGATGATCGGACAGTTCGCCGAGAAGGCCGGCGATTACAGCAAGGCGGCCCAGAGCTTCATCACCGCCTACGGCATCCTGCCCGACCCGAGCATCTCCAAATCGCTCAACGGCCTGGCCGCGAACCTCTACAAGAACGGCAAGTTCGCCGAGGCCGAGCAGGTCTTCCGGCAGTTCTTCGCCGCCAACAAGGGCCCGGAGAGCGCCGCCCTCCTTGGCCAGACCCTCTACAAGCAGGGCAAGACCGACGAGGCTCTGGCCATCTATAAGGAAGGCTACGCCATCAAGAAGACCCCGTCTCTCGCCCAGAACATCGCCGTTCTCTTGAACGCCGAGGTCAAGAAGGACCCCTCCAAGACCCAAGAAGCCATCACGGCCAACATCGAAGCCGGGCTCTTGAACCCGGCTCAGCAGAAGAACTTCCTGGGCATGGCCCAGAACCTCTTCGTCGGCCAGGACAAGGACCTCGCCTCGAGCTACTCCCAGATCGACGAGCACAAGAAGGCCATCGAGGAGTTCAACAAGACGATCGAAACCAAGTTCGAGGGCAAGAGCGAAGACGAGCTGTCCGACTCCGACAAGCGGCTGCTCAAGACGCTCCAGAACAACATCGAGGCCGAGAAGGCCGCCATCGACAAGATCGTTGCCAGCCAAAAGGGCGTCCTCGACAAGTACAACGCCCTGGTCGCCCAGGTCAGGGCCCGGCTGGGCAAGTAGGGCCATACCGGAACGTCGCGCGACGGCCGCCGCCAGGGCCCCGAGCGGGTTGGCGGCGGACCGGTCATCGATAGAAGGAGGGAGGACGTGACCTCCTCTGCCGCCGGGCCCAAGGAGCGCGCCCGGGCCGAAGCCCTGCGCCGCAAGATCGCTTATCACGAGCGCAAGTACTACGTCGAGAACGACCCCCAGATCTCGGACGAGGAATACGACCGCCTCGTCCGCGGGCTCCAGGAGCTCGAGGCCCGCTTCCCAGATCTCGTCACGCCGGAGTCGCCCACCCAGCGGGTCGGCGGCAAGCCGGTCGAGGGTTTCCCCGCCGTCGTCCACCGCACGCCGATGATGAGCATCGACAACGGCTACACGGAGGAGGAGATCCGGGAGTTCGACGAGCGCGTCGGCAAGCTCCTCGGCCACGCCGTCCCCTACACGGCCGAGCTCAAGATCGACGGCATCAGCATGTCCCTCCTCTACCGCGGCGGCCGGTTCGTCCGCGGCGTCACGCGCGGCGACGGCGTCCGGGGCGACGACGTGAGCGCCAACGTCAAAACCATCCGCGCCCTTCCGCTCGCGATCGACTGCGGCGGCGAGGTCGAGGTCCGGGGCGAGGTCTACCTGCCGTTCACATCCTTCCGGGCCATCAACCGGGAGCGCGAAGAGGCCGGCGAGCCGCTCTTCGCCAATCCCCGCAACGCGGCGGCCGGCTCGATCCGGCAGCTCGACCCGCGGATCACGGCCTCGCGCCGGCTCGGGCTCTTCGTCTACTACCTGTTCATCGACGGGCGGGAGCTCCCGAGCCAATGGGGGTCCCTCCGGAAGCTCAAGGAGCTCGGCTTCCCGATCAATCCCCTCTCCCGGCTGTGCCGAACGATCGACGAGGGTCTCGCCTATTTCCAGGACTGGAACGCCAAGCGGGACAGCCTCGAGTACGACGCCGACGGCATCGTCCTCAAGGTCGACGCCGCGGCCGACCGAGAAACGCTCGGGGCCACGGCCAAGTCGCCGCGCTGGGCCGTCGCGTACAAGTTCCCGGCCCGCCAGGCGACGACCAGGGTCGAGGAGATCCTCATCCAGGTCGGCCGCACCGGCGCCCTGACGCCCGTGGCCGTGCTCGAGCCGGTCAAGCTCTCGGGGACGACGATCAGCCGTTCGACCCTCCACAACGAGGAAGAGCTCAAGCGCAAGGACATCCGCGTCGGCGACTATGTCCTGATCGAGCGGAGCGGCGACGTCATCCCCAACGTCGTCTCCGCCATGAAGGACCGGCGGCCGCGGGGCGCGAAACCGTTCCGTTGGCCGGCCCACTGCCCCGTCTGCGGCTCGAAGGTCTTCAAGCCTGAAGGCGAGGTCATCTCGCGCTGCATGAACACGTCCTGCCCGGCCCGCGTCCGGGAATCGATCCTCCATTTCGCCGGCCGCCGGGCCATGGACATCACGGGATTGGGCGAAGCGATGGTTGACCAGCTCCTGGCCGCCAGGCTGGTCAAATCCATCCCCGATCTCTATGAGCTCAGCTTCGACGGCCTGGTGGGCCTCGAACGCGTCGGCCAGAAGAGCGCCCAGAACCTCCTCGACGAGATCGAGGCTTCGAGATCGCGGGGCCTGGCCCGGCTCCTGTTCGCTTTGGGGATCCGCCACGTCGGCGAAAAGATGGCCCAGACCCTGGCGGCGCGGTTCAAGACCCTCGAGGCGCTGGAAAAGGCCGAGACGAAGGAGCTCCTCGAGGCCGAGGACGTCGGGCCGGCCGTGGCCGAGAGCATCCGTTTCTTCTTCGCCCAACCGGAAAACCAGGAGGTCCTCCGACGGCTGAGAAAGGCGGGGGTCAGGGACACGGTCCCGGCCGAAACTGGCTGGCCCAAGCCGCTGGCCGGTCAGGTCTTCGTCATCACCGGCATGCTGGCCGCCATGGGCCGCGACGAGGCCCGGGGCCTCCTCGAGGCGCGGGGGGCCGAGGTCGGGTCGTCGGTGACGCGGAAAACGACCGTCGTCGTGGTCGGGGAATCGCCGGGCTCCAAGCTCGACCGGGCCCGCGAGCTGGGCGTGCGGACGATCGACGAGAAGGAGTTCCTGGCGCTTGTCGGCCGGAGGTCCTAGCTATTTCTTCTTCTTCTTCTTCTTCGCGCCGAAAAGATCGATCTTGAAGAAGGCGGATGATCCCTTCTTCTTCTCGCCGCCGGTGAGCTCGTCGAGGGCCTCGCGGGCCGAGGCGTGGTCGGCGTCGACCCCGAGGGCCTTTTCCAGCTGTTTGACGGCCCGGGCCTTCATCCCCTCGGCCTTGTAGAGCAGGCCCAGGCCGACGTAGCCCTCCGGGTTCCAGGGCTCCATCTGGATGGCCTTGAGGAAATCCTGTTCGGCCTTCTTGACGTAGGCCGGCAGCCTCGATTCGCACATCGCCAGCATCAGGTAGTAGTCGGCCTTGTCCCGGCGCATCCGGACGGCTTCTTCGAGGTAGGCGATGGCCTCGTCGTAGCGGCCCTGGCTGTGGAGGGTCTTGCCCTGCCGGAACTTGATGTCGGCCTTGCGGTAGGTCTCCTGGGCGTCCTCCTGGCCCAAAACCGGCCCCGACTTCGCGTCATAGACCTTGCGCGACTCCTTGTTGCCGAGGACGCGGTAGGCGCCGGTGATGTGGTCGAAGACCTCGTCGATCGGGGTCTTGAATTCGGCGGCCGCCCGCCGGTCGAACCGGTCGGGGTGGAACTTACGGGCCATCTGGAAATAGGCTTTCTTGATGTCCTCGTCCGAGGCCGTCTTGGGCACGTCGAGGATTTGATAGAGGGTCATGGACGGCAGCATGTCACGGAGGGTCAGGACCTCGGCGATCTGGGACGGCAGGCCCTCGTGCGAGGCGCTCGGCGGGCGCAGGCGGGTCTTGAGGTCCGGGGCCGTCTCGGGAGAAGACGCTTCGCCGGAGAGGTCGACGACGCCGAGGCAGTAAAAGAGGTAGAGGCTTTTCCAGAACTGGTCGGGGGGCATGGTCAGCGTGCGCAGGATGATTTCGGACGCATCCTTGCCGTCGATCTTGTCGAGGATCTCCTTTTCCTCGGCGGTCAGGAGATAGGCATAGGTCTTGCGGCCGAGGACAGGCACGCGGCGGGCCAGGAAGGACTGCAGAAGGGGATTCGGCTGCATGCGGCGGATGCCGTATTCGATCAGGAGCGGCACGCTCGTCCGCGAGTCGGGGACGCCCCCGTACCCCTCGTGCGGCTGGAAATCGATCTCGGCATCGAAGAAGGCGAAGGCGTTGAGGATGCTCTCGCGGATCTGGTGGGAGAGGGCCTCGGCCAGGTCCTCTTCGGAGATCACGCCCTGGGTCTTGAGGACCTCGCCGATGTTCGTGTTGGGCCGGATGAATTCGTCGATCCGGGCGTAGACGTCCTGGGGGATGCGCTCGAGCTTGCTGAGGATCTCTCCGAGGCGCTCGTCAGGCTGGTTCGTTTTGACCTGAAAGATGGCGCCCTTCTCGAAGAAGAAGTACTTCAGGACGTCGCGGCGGCGGAAGATGAGGCTGCCGGTCCTTTTATTGAAGAAGATGTCCCGCAGGTGCGTCGCGATGTGGTTCATGCCGCTT
>CAZIQR010000043.1:0-17329 GCA_964541055.1 uncultured Eubacteriales bacterium | reverse complement strand
GTGGCCGTGTCGACATGGGTGCAAACGACGACGTTATAGTTCTTCGCCTTGACCCGCTCGTCGAGCTCGCGGGGCGTCACGGCCTTCCCCCATTCGCAGGCCAGGACGTCGTGGTCGAGACCGAAGGCCCGGCAGATCTGGCCCATCCGGTCGCCGAAATAGCCCTGCGACAGGACCAGGACGCGGTCACCGGGACCGGCCGTGTTGAGGAGGGCCATCTCCATGGCCAGCGTCCCGGCGCCAGCGACGATGAAGGGCTCGCCCTCGGCGCAAAAGACGATCTTTTTAAGGTTCTCGCAGGCCTCGATAAGGTCGCGGGCCATCTCCGGGCTCACATGGGAGACCGTCGGCAGGGCCAGGGCGTCGAGGATGCGCGGCACGACCGGGCTCGGCCCGGGGATCAGGAGCAGCTTCTCTTCGGGCATCGGGGACCTCTCGAACGAAAGTCCCGCCCATTGTGACCAATCGCCGTCCATAAATCAAGGCGCTATTCGACGATCCGATAAACCGTGCCCTCGAAGACGACGATCAGCTTGTTCGCGACGGAGAGATATCTCGCGATGCCGGGCTTTTCGGCGATGAGACGATAGAACGCGCCGGAGTTGAACGCGATCTCGGTCACGGGCGTACCTTCGCGGTAGTCGCTGTCGGTCCAGACGCCGGAGGTGAGGTAGAAGGTTTTATCGTCCTTGTAGAGGATGCGCTCGGAGACCGCCCCCGGCACGAGGACCTCGTCCTTGAAGAACTGCGTCACCTTGGCCGCCTTGACCGCGCCCACCCCGGTCACCTGCCGCGAGGCGATGGCGTCCTCGGCCGCGGGCGCCGCCGCGGGGATGATCTGGCGCTCGCGCTCGGTGACGAGGAACGAGGTGTACGGCGTGACGATGCCGTACTTGAGCCCGAGCCGGCGGACCTCGCTGACGAGCTCCTGGCTCTGGCCCTGGAGCCGGATCTCCTCGAGGAGATAGCCGACGCGGCGCACGGCCCACAGCCTGGGCAGGAAGCTGAACTTTTCGCTTCCCGTCAGGGACTGAGCCTCAAGGACGAAGCGCTTGTCTTCGCGGCCGGTCTTCCCGGTCAGGATGACGCCGACGGGCCCCTCGCCGGTGTACTTGCCGACAAGGATGAGCTGGGAGCCCTTGAAGAGGTCGGGCAGCACCCGCGGGTAGACCTGGCTCGTCTCGATCCCTTTGAAAGTCACGGCGACGTCGGCCAGGAGCGGCGACGAGATCTTTTCGTAAAAGCCCGACAGCGCAACCTCGAGATCCTCCGACTCGCCGACATAGGCCGAAGAGCCCCGGTGATCCGAGGCGATGCGGTCCAGGAGCTCGGTGTTGACGTCGTCGCCGACGCCGAAGACGAAGATCCGCGACCGCCGCTCGTTCCCTTTCCCGAGGTTCTTGAGGATCTCGGCCGTCTCCGTCGTGCCGACGGTCGGCAGGCCGTCGGTGAGAAAGAGGACGTAGCCGGGGCGTTCGCCGCCGCCCATCCGCGACAAGGCGGCGAGGAGGGCGTCGTTGATGTTCGTGCCGCCGGAGTCTTCGATACCGTCGACGAACTTGAGGGCCCGGGCGACGTTCTCCCCGCTCGCCGGCAAAAGCCCGTTCGAAAAGGCCGTGACGCCGTCGTCGAAATCGATGAGCGTGAACTCGTCGCGGCGGTCGAGGTGGTTGAGGATGAAGCGGGCGGCTTCTTTGGCCTGCTTGATCTTCGCCCCGCTCATGCTCCCCGAGCTGTCGAGGACGAGGGCGATGGCCTTGGCGACCGCCCTTTCGCCGGCGGCGGCGAACCGGGGCGAGGCCAGGAGCATGAAGTACTTGCCGTCTTGACCTTCCCAGTTCATGAAGGACAGGCCGATGTCGTCCTTCGAGAGCGAGTAGTAGAGCAGGAAGTCCTTGTCGGGGCGGACGTTCCGGTCCTCATAGCCGGCCCGGGCCTGGCCCTCCCCGTCCTTCCGCACCGAGATCTTGTGGGACGGCGAGTAGACGTTGACGATCGGGACCCGGCTCTCGATCCGGACGGCGACGCTGACATCGGCCAGCGGATCGCGCGAGAACTTTTCCGTGTTCAGCGGATAGAGATACTTGACCAGGCTATTCTCCGCTTTGAGGACCTCCGTGTAGGAGATCTGGACCCGCTTCTCGCCGTTCCCGGGGATGGGATAGACCCGGGCCCGGAAGATGTTGCGGCCCATGTATTCGACCAGGCCGGGGTCGCGCATGCGGCGGACGATGTCCTCGTAGATGCGCCTGGCCTCGCGGCTGTCGAGGATCTCGCCCTTGACCCTCTCGCTGCCGATGTACATGGCAAAATCCGAGACGGTCGCTCCCTCCGGGACCGGGAAGAGATAGGTCCCTTCGATGTCGCGTCCGTAATGGTTGACGAAGACCTGGTCGATCGAGGTCCGGGCGACCTGGTCGACGATCTCGACCGTGACATGGTGGTACTTGACGCTGAGCGGCGGGACGGCCTCTCCGCCCGGGCGGCGGTCGGGGATAATGAAGCCGTCGGCCCGCAGCGCCGGGGCCGCGGCGGCCAAAACGGCGATGACGGCAAGAAGGGCAAGAGACCTGCGGCGATGACCTTGTCCCATGGCGTCCTCCTCAGGTGCCGTGTTCCCTTTCCACACCTCTAATACAACCGGACCCGGGGATTTGTTCCAAAGGAGAACGCGTCAGAGCAGCTCGAGGAGCCGGTCCTCAAGGGCGTCCACGGCCGCGAAAACCTCGACGGGGAAGCCGGCGAAGCGCTCGGGATGGTCCGAGAGGAGGAAGATCGCGCCGATCCCGGCGTCGAGGGCCGCCAGAACGTCGAACGGCGTGTCGCCGATGACGCCGCATTCCTCGGGCTTGAGCATGAGGGTCCGCAAGACCTCGCGGAAGGGCGCGCCGGACGGCTTCCACAATCCCTGTTCGCGCGTCATCACGCTATCGAAGGCCAGGCCGAACTTGGCCAGCAGGAACTCCGTGTTGGCGCGGGAGTTGTTGGTCACGAGCGCCGTAGCGAGGCCGTGGGCCCGGAGCAGGCCCAGGAGCTCCGGGATGCCGTCGCGGACGATCGAGCCCTGGGTCTGACGGGCCTCATGCCGTTCGAGGACGGACCATTTGGCCGAGCGGTCCGGCTCTTCGAGCGAATCGAGATAGGCGAGGATCGAGGTCTGCCCGGTCCCGATCTCATCGCGGATCCGGGCCCAGTCGTAGTCGTTCTCGACGACCGTGCCGTCGAGATCGAAGATCACGCCCCGGATCGGCATGGCGGCCGTCACTTCTCCTTGACCCGGCCGACCTCGAAGAGCGGCTCGCCCTCGTTGCACGGCGGCGTGCCGATGAGGTAGAGGAGGATCCCTGTGAAGGGCGCCCGGACGTCCTCTTTCCAGGCCCCGAGATAGTCCGTGACCGTGCCGACGATCTCGCCCGACCGGACGAACGCGCCCATGCGGGCCCGCGGCGTCCAGACGCCGCTCCACTTCGAGTTGACGACCTCGTACTTGTCGATCCAGACCGGCTCGGCGGCGGGCTCGGCCTGGCCGTCGATCATATCGAGATAACGCATGACGCTGAGCGCGCCCCGCAGGTTGAGGCCCACGGACTCCTCATCCGAGTGGCCGAGATCGCCGGCCTCCGTCGTGATGGCCGGCTTGCCGCGGAGGATGGCCGTGTTGCCGCAATACTTGGAGTCCTTGAGATCGTGGCCGCGGGTGTCGTCGATGATGATGTGGGGCAGGCCGAAGGCCAGTGCCAGCTCCCGGGTCTTGGCGTCGAAATCCTGACGGCCGCTGATCATCCAATAGGTGTAGGGGATCAGGGCCTCGTTGCCGTCGCCGCAGTGCATGTCGATGACAACGTCGGCGCGGCCGATGACCTCGTCGTTGAGCACGGCCGCGATCCTCTGGCTCATCGTGCCCTTGCGGTCGCCGGGGAAGACGCGGTTGAGGTTCTTCCAGTCCTGGGGGACGTAATAGAGGGTTCTTTTCTGGAAGCTCGGCAGGTTGGCGATATGGACCAGGAGGAGCGTCCCGCGCAGGGACTTCGGATCGACCGCGGTCTTGAGCCGGTAAAGGGCCAGGATCGGGGGATATTCGTAGGCGTGGATGCCGGCGACGAGCGCCAGGACCGGCCCCTTCTTGGCCCCGTGGAGGACCGTGTAGGGGATCTCCGTCGCCGCACCGTCCTTTCCGGCCGGGACCGTGAGATAACCCGAAGCCGCGCTGCCGGGCTTGACCTTGACCGCGCCGATGGCGAAATCGTCGCCGGCCCAGGCCGCCGCGCCCAGGGAGAGAACGAGCCCGATGATGACCGCCGCCGTGACCGTCCTGCGCATGAGGGACATGCCTGACCTCCTCGTCCGATCTTCCCCGTATTCTATCCAAACCCGCGGCGATCCGCCAGCTCTCAGGCCATGAGCCCGTCCGGCGGCGGCGAGGGACGGGAAATATCGCGCATTGACCCTTGTCAAGGGCGTTTGGTATAATCCGGGCCGCTTCAATCCTTATGGGAGGTCCGACTATGGGCAAGTTCATCGCCGTGATCGGCGGAATCGTCGCCATGGCCGGCGGCCTGGCGCTGGTCATCTTCTCCGCCACCTTCCGCTCCGCCTTCTTCAACGTCGTCCTGGGATTCATCCCGCCCATCCTCTTCTTCGGCGGCTTCATCGGCCTCATCGCCGGCATCAGCAGCATCAAGGACGCCAAGCGCACCAAGAAGCTCGAGCAGGAAGCCGAGCCCAAGGCCACCTGAGGGGGCCTCTATCCGCCGGCGGCCCGGCCGCCGGCTCCACGGGCGTCATCTCTTGCCGGCCCCCGGCGGGCGTACTAACCTGGACTAGTCACGAATCGAGGCGGCTCCAGATGCGAGGCCCGAGGGGTGCAATGGCGGGAAAGAGCTCTTTGTTTCGGATATCTACCAGACGCGCCGCTCCGAGTCACTCCACGGCGCATCTGGGCCTCCGCTCACAGAGTTCGCTTCGGGTAGGCCCATAGGGTAAAAACGCCCGATATGATATAAATAAAAATAGGGCGTTTTTATGAATAGGTCAGGCTAGGATGGTGATGATAACGTGGTTACGTTCTATCTCATCTCTCTGAGCGTCCTGCTCTCCCTCCCGGTGCCCATCGCCTCGAGCCTTCAGACCGCCTTCCTGCAGGACTCCCCGGCCCTGCTCGGCGAGCTCCTGACGACCGACGGATCCATCCCGGTCTCCCTGCCCGAGCCCATGACCCTGGCCGACCAGCTCTCGCCGGACCAGGCCCGGCTCGTGTTCGAAAGGGTCTTCGCGACCTACAAGACGACCGAGTTCACAACCGAGGCCCAGCCCTCCTCTCTGCCCGGAACGCCGGGGCTGATCCTCAAGGCCCGCTGGTCGTTCCGCAACAAGCGGACCGGGGTCCAGTATCCCCTCCGGCCCATCTTCTTCTTCGTCGTCCCGGTCGTCCCGCCCCCGTCGTCTCCTCCGGGCGGACCCGTTCTGATCTTCAAGATCGTCGAGATCCGATCGGAGAGACAGTGATGGGACCGCTCACCAAAGGACGCCGGGGCCTCCTGTTGGCTGGAGCGGCGCTGCTCATCGCGGCCGCCCTGATCGGAGCGCTGTCACTGACCCTGCCGGACTTCCTCTCTCGGGACTACGACGCCAAGGCCCAGGCGTCCCTGCGCCGGCAGGCCGCCCGGGTCCGCCAGGAATTCGCCTCCTTGCTCGGGGACTTCAGGGCCCGGGAGGCCCTCTTCCCCGCGGCGGAGATGCCCGCGGAGACAGAGGCGATCCTGCCGCTCTTCCGCCGGGCCGGCCTCGACCCCGAAAAGGACGGTATCGCCTTATGCAACGGAGACGGCCTGCTCGAGGCGTGGTACGGGGACGTGCTGAGCCCGGCCTATCTGATCGACCGCAAGGACCTGGACAAGCAGAAGCAAACGGGCGGGCCGTTCCTGGTCAAGAACAAGGCCACGGTCTACCTCGTCGCCTTCCAGCCCCTGGGCCAGGACGGACGGATGCTGGCCCACTTCGCCCGGCTGGCTTTCCTGCCTCAGGTCAGGTCCTCCCACATCCGTGAATTCCAGGCCCTTCCGCGGCCCCGGGGATCCGATTTCAACGTCGACTATTGGGATTTCCGGGAGAACGTCGAAGGCTTCGACGGCTTTTTCGCCCGCCACAAGGACGAATTCCCCGGCGAGCCTCGCCAGAAGAACGAGATCCAGACCCTCTTTTTCCCGCTCCGGAACGGGACCGGGCGCATCATGGCCACGGCCACGCTGGCCTCGCCGTCCCTGACATCGCGGGTCACGGCGGCCCGCGAGGACCTCCGGCTCGTCCTTCTTCTGGCCCTCATTGCCGCCGCCGGCCTGGCGGCCGCCTTCTTCTGGACATCCCCCCGGTTCCTCCGTGGCCGCGGCGCCCTCAGCGGCGCCGCCGGCGCCGCGTCTCTCGTCGCCGCCCGCCTGCTGGCCCTTCCTCTGGGCCATCTCGAGAGGGTCCGTTCCCTGCCGGTCTTCCGGCCCTCCCTGGCCGGCTTCATTTCCTGGAAGGGCCTGACCGGTTCTCCGGCCGACTTCTTCCTGACCTCGATCGCCGCCCTTGGCCTGGCCGGCTGTTTAGCCTGGTTCGCGTTCCGCGGGCCGAGGCCGCGAGGGACCGGCTCCCCGGTCGCCGCGAGCCTTGCCATCGTCCCGGCCGCCGCGTTCGCCGCGGCCGTCGTTCTCGGGCTCGGACGGCTCGTCCGACTCGTCGTCTTCAATTCGAACCTCTCGCTCCTCCGCTGGGACCTCAACCTGGCCCGGCTCATGCTCCAGGTCGGGTTGTTCATCGCCCTGGCCGCCGGGCTCCTCGTCCTGGCCGCGGCCTATCGCTGGTCGGTCCGGGACCGGAGGACCGATCTCGCCGCCATCCTGGCCGGGGCTCTGGCCGCGGCCCTCCTCGCCGGACCGGCCGCGGCGCCCCTTGTCGCCGCCCTATCCGCCCTTCTCGCGGCCTGGCTCGCGGCGGTCGCCCTTGTCCCGTCGCTCGCGAAGCGGCGCGAGGTCTGGGCCGCGGGCCTGGTCCTCGCGGCCCTTTTCCTGGCCCGCTCCATCGAAGGCCAGAGCGTCGCCAGGACCCATCGGCTCATCGAGACGACGATCACCCACGCCATCGTCAGCCAGGAGAACTGGGCCAACTTCCTCATCCAGGAAACATGGCCCGTCATCGACGACGAAGAGGCCCAGATCGTCAAGTTCTTCGGCGATCCCGAAGACAAGGGCCTCGCCGAGAAGCTCTGGGAGAAGAGCCCGCTCGCCAAGTCCAACTGGTATTCGAGCCTCGAGATCCGCGACACGGAGGGCACGACCCAAAGCCGGTTCTCGCTCAACGTCCCCAAGGCGCTCGGCGCGATCCCCGACCTGCCGCCCTCCGAGGGCTGGTCGATCGTCCGCTATCCCATGGACTTCATCGACCGCAAGAAGGACTTCCTTGTCGGCTACCGGGACTACGCCGCGAACGGCGTCGCCCTCGGCCGCGTCGTCATCTACGTCTCCCTCGACCCCGAGATCCTGCCGTTCCTCTATTCGGCCAATCCTTACTTCGAGGTCCTGAGGACCGATTCCCTGCCGTCGCTCGCCGAGGTCGATTTCGGCTGCGAGATCTTCGACCTCGACGGCCGTTCGCTCTTCAATCCGCGGCGCCTGACCGCCGGGCTCTCGGAATCGGGGCTGGCCCGCCTCCGCGACGCGGCCCCGCCCGCCTGGTCCGTGTTCGAGGAGGGCGGGACGGTCTACGACGACTACTTCTTCCGCTGGGGAGATCGGGGCTACAGCCTTTTTGCGCCGCGGCGGAACGTGCGGACGCAGGCCGTCGACTTCCTCCGGTTCTTCTTCCTCGGCCTGGCGGCCGCCGTCCTTGTGGCCGCCGCCGTGACGTTCGGCGGCGCCAATGACGCGGCCCGCCGGCCGTTCTGGTCGTTCTCGAACCGGGTCTACGCGGCCTTCCTCGCCGCCGCCCTCGTGCCTCTTCTGATCTTCACGGTCTTCACCCGGAACCTCTTCGACAGCCTGTTCACGGAGCGCTTCGTCGAGGACTCGGCCGTCCACGCCAGCTACGCCCAGGGCCTCATGCAGGCCTTCCTGTTCATCAAGGGCGAGGCCTCGCCCTACCTTCAGCCGTCCGAGGACCTGGCCCTCTGGATCAGCGAGACGCTCTCGAACGACGTCATCATCTACAAGGACGGCGTGCTCCTGGCCTCGAGCCGCCGGGAATTTTTCTCGAGCGGCCTGCTCCCGGAGATCCTCGACGGCGAGGCCTACCAGGCCCTCGTCTACGACCGCCGGCCGTTCGTCATCCAGCGGACGCGCCTGGGCGACACCTCCTTCCAGACCCTGACCGTGCCGTACGAGTCCAAGGCCATGACCCTGTTCGTCTCGCTGCCGTTCCCGTTCGAGCGGGAGCAGATCGATCAGGCCAGCCAGGAGATCGTCGAGTTCCTGGTCGTCCTGTCGGCGTTCTTCGCCGTCCTCGTCCTGGTCTTCTCGCGGGCGATCCGGAGCATGATCATCGTCCCCGTCCGCAAGCTCGTGGCCGGGACGCGGGAGGTCGGCCTGGGCAATCTCGAGGTCCACATCGAGCACCGCTCCCGCGACGAGATGCAGACCCTGATCGAGGGCTTCAACACGATGATCCGGAACCTCAAGGCCCACGAGCAGGAACTGGCCGAGATGAGCAAGAAGGTGGCCTGGACCGAGATGGCCCGCAAGGTCGCCCACGAGATCAAGAACCCGCTGACGCCGATCCAGCTCTCGGCCGAGCACGTCCTCAAGGTCTTCGAGGACCGGCGCGGCGACCTCGACCAGGCCCTCAAGGAGTCGATGTCCTACATCATCAGCGAGGTCGAGAACCTGCGCCGCATCGCCCAGGAGTTCATGGAGATCGCCCGCGACACGACCGTCAGCAAGGAGCCCGTCGACCTGCGGGCGATCCTCCAGGAGGTCCTGCTCCCCTACCAGCGCCTGCTCTCGGAGCGCATCCGCTTCACGCTCACCTCGGAGGGGACCGATTTCCGGGCCCTCGGCGACGAGGCCAAGCTCAAGACCGCCTTCCGCAACATCGTGGCCAATGCCGTCGAGGCCATCGCCCAGCAGGGCGAGCTCACCGTGACCGTCGGGCGGCGGGACGGCGCGGTCACGATCGCCGTGCGCGACACCGGGCCGGGCATGAGCCCCGGGACCGTGGCCCGCATCTTCGAGCTCTATTTCTCGACCAAGGACGCGGGCACGGGCCTCGGCCTGCCGATCGCCAAGAAGATCGTCGAGGAGCACGGCGGCACGATCCGCGTCGAGAGCGAGCCGGGCCAGGGCACGACGGTGACGATCGAGCTCCCGGCCGGCGACTGAGCGGTGGCATTTCGCCGGGGATTCTGTCAGAATAGCGGCGACCGTTCGCCGAAAGGACCGCCGCCATGGCCAAGACGCTCGTCACCTACTTCAGCCGCACGGGGAACACCAAGCTCGTCGCGGAGACGATCCATGAGGCCCTCGGCGGCGACAAGACGATCAAGCCCATGGCCGAAGCGGGCGACCTCGCGCCTTATCATCTCATCTTCGCGGGCTTCCCGGTCCAGACCCACAGCCTGCCCTATCCGGTCGAGGTTTTCCTGAAGTCGATCCCCGACGGCAAGAACGTCGCCCTGTTCTCGACCCACGGCTCCGTCACCGGCAGCAGTCTGTCGCGCGAAGCCCTCGAATACGCTTCGGTCCTCGTCGCGAAGGCCCGTCTTCTGGGGACGTTCTCGTGCCGGGGCAAGGTCTCGACCCGGGCCCTCGAAGTCCTGATGCAGTCGCCGGAGCACGAGGCCTGGGCCGACATGGCGGCCTCCGCGGCGACCCACCCCGACACGAGCGATCTCGAAGACGCCAAGGCCTTCGCCCGCTGGATCGTGACCCTGAGCGCCCAGGGCCATTACAGAGGATTATAGTCCGGCTCAGCGTTCCGACGACCTGATCCGGGTGAAGCCCGAGACGCCGACGAACTCGAGCCGTCCTTCCCGTTCGATCTCGTCGAAGAGCAGGTTCAGCCCCAGCGTATCGCTCGAGATGTGCCCGGCGAGGACGATGTTGAGGTGGGCCTTCTTGGCGTTCTCGAGGGCCTCCTCGCTGATGTGCATGCTGACGATCGTGCTCACGCCCGACGCCGCGTAGGAATCGTAGATCGTCTTGGGGCCCTCGGTCCCGCCCGTCATCTCCAGCGAGATGCGGCCGCAGCGCCCGTTCTCCGAGCCGTTGACGATCTTCGGCCCGGCCATGCGCCGGACGGCGGCCCTGTATTCCGGGATGGACTTCAGAAGGTCGATCAGATCCTTGAGCCGGCCGGGCCTCTCCTTCTCGAAGAGCTTCGTGAGACATGTGCTGACGCAGTTGTCGGCCGGCGTATGCAGGCACATGAAGGGCAGGCCGAGGAGGCGGGCCGCGTCGACGGCCCGGGTGTGGTTCGAGGGCAGGACGCGCCGCTGGACCTCGGTGATGCGCGCGTCCATGAGCTGCTCGGCGACGGAGATATTGACGCCGGTGGCGGCGTACATGTCGGGCTGGAGGCGCATGACCTCCGGCAGCTGGGCCAGGGCCACGCCTTGGGGGTGGTGGGCGATGACGAGATCGATGCCCGCCGCCCTGTCGCGGTTCACGGTGTGGGCCAGGACGAGCTCCGAGGCGTCCATGTCGATGCCGACCATGGCCGTCCTGACCTCGGCGGCCGGATCGCCGTTGAGGAGGCGCGAGTCGGCATAGGGATTGAACAGGCGGTCCGGCTCCCAGCTCTCGCGCTCGTCGTCCTTGAGCTTTTCGGACCGCTCCCGTTCCTCGTCGAGGATCTTCCGGACGGCCTCGGGACCGCGCGGGTCGTTGGCGATGCCGGCGGCGACGGCGGTGCGGTAGAGGTGTTCGAGCTTCATGGGACTGTCCTTTCATCGGCGGCAGGGGCATTGTCGAGAGGCGCAGGCGCACCGGCCCACTCGGGCCCGAGCAGGAAGGCCGCCACAGACCGGACCTCGGCGTCAAAGGCGGCGGCCCGGGTCAGCAGACCGGCCGCCTCCCGGCCGGCGCGGTCCCGCTCGCCGCGCTCGATCAAGCGGCAGAGCCGGCAGGCGCCGAAGCGGGCGAGATCGGCTCCGGATATCAGCGAGGCCAGCCGTTCCTGCGCCTCCCGGAAATCCATCAGGATGCTCGAGAAGAAGCCGCGCTCTTTCGCCGAGCGCGTCCCGGCCTCGAAGACATAGGCCGCCGTGCCGGCCAGCCGGCCGAGGAGGCAGGCGGCGCGCTCGGCGGGGTCGACGGCGATCGAGGACGCGATCGCCGCGAGAGCCCGGCCCCCAAGACGCGGATCGCGGCGGGCGGCCTCGTCGAGGAACGAGACCCGCCGGCTCAAGGCCGCGCCGTCGGAGATTTCAAGGTCCCGGAGGGCGGTCTCGAGTCCCTCGGCGTCGTCATCGTCGAGGCCGCGGACAACGCCCGCCGCTTTGGCGCGGAAGGCGATCTCGGCCTCGGTCCAGAACTCGTCCACGGCCGGCCGCCTCAGCCGCCCCGGCGGATGACGCCCGCGGTCTCGAGCTCGTCCATCTCCGGGCCGCTGAGACCCAGTTCGGCCAGGACGGCGGCGGTGTGCTCGCCGTGGCCCGGGCAGGGGCCCGGTACGGCGCCCCGTTCGCGGAGCGGGTGGCCGAGCCGGATGACCGGCGGCGTCCCCGGCGGAGGGGCGATGACCAGTCCGCGGTGGCGGACCTGGAGGTCCTCGAGGGCCTCGGCCACGGACGGCACGACCTCGCAGCAGAAATCGGTGCCGGCAAGGAGCGTCCGCCATTCCGCGGCGGTGCGGCTGCGGAAGAGGTCCTCGAACTTGGCGAAATCCTCCGGCTTCTCGGAGAACTGGAGCGGCCGGAGGTCCTCGCGGCCGACGGCGCCGCAGAAGGCGCACCAGAACTTGACCTCGAGCGCGGCCAGCGAGATGTCCCGGCCGTCGCGCGTTTTGTAGATGTTGTAGCAGGGGTGCTTCCCGGTGAGCGGCAGCCGGCCCGCCCCGCCGCGCTCGCCGGCCGAATACTCGGCCACGGGCATGACCATCCAGGCCGCGGCGCTGTCGAGCATGCCGACGTCGAGGTAATGCCCCGCGCCGGTGCGCTCGGCCTCGCGGAGATAGGCGAGGATGCCGGAGGCGGCGAACATCGCCGAGCTCAGGTCGGCGATCTGGACGGGCGGGATGGTCGGCACGGACCCCGGCCGGCCGCACAGGTCGAGGAGGCCGGCGCGGGCGATGAAATCGAGGTCGTGCCCGGCCCGGTCGCGGTCCGGGCCGTCCTGGCCGAAGCCGGAGATCGAGCAATAGACGACGCGCGGGTTGACGGCCGCGACGGCGGCATAGCCGATGCCGAGGCGGTCGACCGTGCCCGGCCGAAAGCTCTCGACGACGACGCCGGCCGTGGCCGCGAGCTTCAGGAAGATCGCCCTCCCCGCCGTCGTCTTGAGGTTGAGCGAGACGCTCATCTTGCCGTGGTTGAGGGCCAGGAAGTAAGCGCTCTGACCGTCGATGAACGGGCCCATGGCCCGGATGTAATCGCCGCCCTCGAGGTCCTCGATCTTGATGACCTCGGCCCCGAGGTCGGACAGGACGAGGGTGCAGAACGGGCCCGGGAGCAGGCGCGACAGGTCGAGGACGCGGACCCCCTCGAGCGGCTTGCCGTTCATGATCGCTCCCTATTTAGCAGAAACCCTTGGCGCGGTCAATCCTGGCCCATTCACAAAAACGCCCCTTTTTTTTAGTTTCCTATTTAGGGCGTTTTGTTGCCCTCCGTGCCGGCCCCCAGATGCGAGGGCGCCCATTCTGCATGACATCCGAAAAAGACCCTGAGTTTCAGATATCTACCAGATGCGCAGCTTCGTGTCTCTCCGCTGCGCCTTTGGGCCTCCTCTCCCAAGAGTCCGCTCCGGGCAGGACCGGGTGATTTGACAAGATCGGAGTCAACCGCTAATAATGGGGAATTACGGAGAGGTGAAGATGCGCGTACGTATCGCCGGAACGGGCAAGTGCCTGCCGGGGACCGACGTCCCTGGCCGGACCGTCACTAACGAGGAGGTGGTCCGGATCCTGCTCGAGCACAAGGCCCTCAAGCCCGGCTGCGAGCGGCCCTGGGAGCCCGAGGAGCTGACCCCGCAGAAGATCGTCGACCTCGTCGGCATCCGCGAACGCCGCTGGGTCGACAAGACCGTCAACACCTCGGACCTGGCCTTCGTTTCGGCCTCGCGCGCTCTGGCGGATGCCGGGATCGGCTGGCAGGACGTCGGCATCCTCGCCATCGGCAGCTCGACGCCCGAGGCCCTCTTCCCCTCGACGGCCTGCATGGTCCTCAACAAGGCCATCACCCGCGAGATCGCCGCGGGCCGCATCGGCGAAAAGGACGCGCGCCAGGTTCTGCGCCAGCCGGCCTTCGATCTTACGGCCGCCTGCACGAGCGGGCTTTACGCCATCGACCTCGTCCGCAAGCATCTGCTCTTCGGCGAGACCGAGAGCCGCTACGGCCTGGCCCTCGGCGCCGAGGTCCTGAGCCGGCTCCTCGATTTCAGCGACACGAACGCCGACCTCTGGGGCGACGGCTCGGCCGCGGTCGTCCTGGAACGGACGGACGGGCCCGGCGGCATCGTCTGCACGGAGCTGGGCACGGACACGCTCAGCGTCGACGCCGCGTACAGCGTCGGGCACGACACCCGCTACCACGATATGCCGATCTCGCCGAACATCGCCATCAAGGGCCACGACATCCAGAAGTTCGTCCTGCGCGTCATCCCCGAGCTCATCCTGAAGACGATCGACAAGGCCAACCGCGCTCCGGACCGGACCCGGGACTACCGCCTCGAGGATATCGACCTCTTCATCTGCCATCAGGCCAACGCCCGGATCTTCGAGTTCCCGTCGAAAAAGCTCGGCATCCCGCTCGAGAAGTTCTACGTCAACGTCGACCGGCGGGGCAACTGCTCGTCGACCTCGGTGCTGCTGGCCCTCCGCGAGGCGGTCGAGGAAGGGCGCCTCAAGAAAGGCGGCCTGGCGCTCCTGGTGAGCTTCGGCGGCGGGCTGACCTGGGGCTCGATGCTCGTCGAATGGTAGGATTCCTGGGCTTCATCCTGCTCGTGGTGGTGGCGTATTTCGCCTTCCTCGCCTTTCGCCTCTACGCCGGGTTCAAACGGATGACAAAACAAGTCCGGGGTCCCGCGGCGCCGAAGTCCCAGGGCGTCATGGTCAAGGACGAGGTCTGCGGCACCTACATCCCCCGCGAAGAGGCCCTGACCGAGACGCGCGACGGGGTCGAGCGCTTCTACTGCTCCGAAGAATGCCGGCGCAAGGCCGCCACGCGATAGCGCGCCCGCCCGGACGATGGGCGTTCTTATGAATTGCTCGGGCTAGAAGACGATCTCGAAGCTCCCGAATTCCCCGCTGGCCTTCTCCCGGCGGACATCGAAGCGGTCCACCCGGGCTAAGCTCGGGCCTTCCCGCAGGCGGTCGAGGAACGTTTCGATCTCGGCGGCCGGGCCTTCGGCCAGGACCTCGACCCGCCCGTCCTCGAGGTTCCGCACCCAGCCGGTGAGGCCGAGCCGGTTGGCGTATTTTTCGGCGAAAAAGCGGTAGGCGACGCCCTGGACGCGGCCGTCGATGCTGACACGCACCCTGATCAGTTCCCGTCCCATGGGACCTAATTACCCCAGACCCGGCCTCAAGTCAACGCCGCGGGCGGTCGATTCGTGGTAGAATCAGGCCTCCGCAGGGGAACGGACGCGGCCATGGCCAAGAACCTGATCACGATCGCCGGCTGGGACCCGTCGGCCGGAGCGGGCGTCCTTGTCGACCTGCGCGTCTTCGAGCGCCTGGGCCACCGCGGCTACGGAGTGCTCACGGCCGTCACGGCCCAGAGCCCGAAGCGCGTGGCCGGCGTCTTCCCGGTGACGGCGCGGGCCGTCGCCGCCCAGTTCGAGACCCTCGCCGGCGGCCTCGAGGTCGGCGGCATCAAGGTCGGCATGCTGGCCACGGCGGCGAATCTCCGGGCGGCGGCCCGCATCCTCGCCAAGTGCGAGGCTCTGCCGCGGGTCATCGACCCTATCCTGAAGTCGAGCTCGCGGGCGCTGCTTCTCGAGCGCAAGGCCTGGCCCCGCTTCCTCGAAACGGTCGAGGGCAAGGCGAGCCTCATCACCCCGAACCTCGACGAAGCTGCGGCGCTCTCGGGGCTCCCGGTCCGGACCGTGGGCGAGATGCGCCTGGCCGCGGAGAAGATCCATCTGCGGTGCGGCATCCCCTGCCTCGTCAAGGGCGGGCACCTCGAGGGACAAGCCGTCGATGTCCTCTTCGACGGCCGCGAGGGCTCGGTCTTCCCTCACGAGAAGCTGGGCCGGGACGTCCACGGGACGGGCTGCTATCTCTCGTCGACGATCCTCGGTTACCTCGCCGACGGGAGACCGCTCAGGGAAGCCTGCGGCCTGGCCATCGTCCGGACGGGGCGGGCCATCCGCGCCGCGGCCCCGGCCGGCGACGGGTTCTGGGTCTTCGACTTCAATCGTGAAAGAAGCCCGGTGCCGCTCCCTCCGCGGGAAGCTGGCTGATCGTCCGGCTGGCCCTCTCCAGGACGCTCTTCGGGAAGACGACCCGTTGCCGCGCCGCGGCGGCCTCGTTGACGTAGAGCTTGACCGCCTCCATGGACTCGATGGGGATGCGGCCCGGGCTCTCGCCGTTCTTGACCCGGACGGCCAGCCGGCCCGTCCGCAGCCCCATCTCGGCGAAGTCGAAGCCGAGCGCGGCGCAGGCCCCGTATTCCACGGAGCGCAGGAAGCTCGCGAAGAGGGGTGTCCCGTTCTCTTCGGCGGCCCGGCCGATGATGTCGAAGGAGCTGTTGAGGGTGTTGTCGGACATCGGGAAGAGGACGTCGATCTTCTCGTTGAGGACGCGCTGCAGGGCCCGCTGGATCTCGGGCGGCCCGGTGACCGGCACGGCGATGAGATCGAATCCCAGGTCTGCCGCGGCGGACCTGGCCAGGTCGAGATAGTACGCCGAGTTGATCTCGGAGGAGGTCCAGAGCGACCCGATGCGCCGCGCCTTCGGCAGGACCTCGCGGATGAGGGCCAGCGTCTCGCGGACGGGCCCGGTCGAGGTGACGCCGGTGACGTTCGCCAGGTGGTTCGTCGCCGATTGGCCGGCGCCGACGAGATAAGGGACCGCGACGGCGCCGAAGACGATCGGCTTCCGGGTCGTCGTCAGGATGGCCGCCTGGAGGGCCTGGGTCGAGAGGGGCATGACCATGTCGGCGCGTTCGGCCAGCTCCCGGGCCATGCGCTGGACCTCGGCGATATCGTTGTTGGCGATGCGGATGGCGACGACGACGTCCTGGCCGTCGCGGAGCCCGGCTTCGGCGAAGGCCTGGAGGATGCCGCGGCGGACCTCGTTCGCCGTCGGCGAATCGACGGATTGAAGGATGCCGATGCGATAGGGGCCGGGGCCCGGGGCCTCGGGCGCGGCGGCTTCCTGCTTGCGGCAGGCCGGAAGCCCGAGGCAGATGATCGAGAGGACGATCGCGAGGACGATCTGCATCATGGCCGGTCGATCCCATCTTAGATCAAGTCCGCGGCCCGGACAAGGGCCGGGCCGGCAGGGAGCGGCCGGGAGCTCAGGGCCGAAGCCCCGTGACCTCCCGGAACCGTTCCGCGGCGATGTTCCGGCCGCTGACGACAGCCACGACGGTGCGGCCCGGCCGGGCCCCCGGCGCGTTGAGCAGAGCGGCAAAAGGCAGGGCCCCGGCGCCTTCGACGATCCGGCCGTGACGGCCGTAGACAAGGGACATGGCCCGCGAGATGAGCGCCTCGGGCACGACCTCGATCGCATCGACGAAGGCCCGGCAGAGCGGGAAGGTGATCGAGCCGGGCTCGATGCCCCCGGCCACGGCATCGGCGATCGTCGGACGCTCCTCGATCTCGACCAAGCGGCCGGCGGACAGGGAGGCGGCCATGAAGGCCGAGGTCTCGGGCTCCACGCCGATGATCCGCGCGCCGGGGCGGACGGACTTCAGATAGGCCCCGATCCCGGCGATGAGGCCTCCCCCGCCGACCGGGACCAGGACCTCGTCGAAGCGGGCGAGATCGGCCTCGATCTCGAGCCCGACGGTGCCGGCGCCGAAGACGATGTCCCAGTCGTTGTAGGGCGAGACGAAGACTCGTCCCGTTTCGGCCGCGCAGGCCCGGGCGATGGCCTCGGCCTTGTCGCAGCTCGCGCCGCGGACCTCGACGTCGATGCCCAGGGCCTCGATCCTCTTCTTCTTGATCTCGGCCACGGTCTCGGGGAGGAAGAGCTTGAG
>CAZIQR010000042.1:0-17395 GCA_964541055.1 uncultured Eubacteriales bacterium | reverse complement strand
ATCATGATCGCCTACTACCTCATCACGGCCTTCCTGCTCGTCCTGGCTGCCTGGAATTTCGTCCGCGAGAAGGAGCGCCGCCAGGACCTCGTCCTCTATCTCCTGGTGATGATCCCCCTTCTCGTCCGGCTGCTGCGGTGGAAGTGAGCGGGATCACATGAACCGGGATCCCCTCCTGAAATCGGCCCTGGCGGCCGCCGTGGTGGGCCTCGTCGTCTGGGGCGGCCTGCCGCTCGTCCGGCACCGGCGCTACGACGTGCCCGTCGTCAAGGGGCCCGGCGTGACCGCCGTCCACCGCCTGAGCGAGTACTCGCCCGGCCTCAAGGGCAGCCTGGCCGACACGAACGTCTATGTCCTCGAGGGCCGCGAGCCGGGCGGCAAGGCGCTGCTCATCGGCGACACGCATTCGAACGAGCCGGAGGGCATGCTGACCGCCGTCATCGTCATCGAGAACGCCGTCGTCGCTAAGGGCACGCTTTACGTCATCCCCTTCTTCAACAATAGCGGCAGCCGCAACACCCGGGCCGGGGACGGCTATCCGCTCTATTTCGACGTGGCTACCGATTGGGGGGCCCAGCGCTTCCGCTTCGGCAACCGCGACGCCTCGCCCCTCGACCAATGGCCCGACCCGGACGTCTACATCCATTACCCGGAGCGCCAGCTCCTGTCCTACATCGATGTTCGCAACACCAACCGGACCTGGCCCGGCCGGGCCGACGGCCCGCTTATGGAACGGGTGACCTTTGGCGCCATGGAGCTCATGCGCCGGGAGAAGATCGACGTCGCCGTCGATATCCACGGGGCCGAGACCATGTTCCCCGTCACGAACTGCATCGTCGCCCCCGAGAGATCGGTCAAGCTCGCGACGCTGGCCTCCCTGACCGTCAAGGCCACGGAGGGCTTCGAGAACCACGTCGAGCCCTCCCCGGTCGGCTTCCGGGGCCTGTCGCACCGCGAGATCGGCGACCACGGCCCCTCCCTGCCGTTTTTGCTCGAAGCGCCCATCCCCTTCCTCGACCAGCCGACCGGGCCGAAAACGGTCAAGCTCCTCCTCGACGGCAAGGACCCGTTCCTCCTTAGCCTGTCGAAAAAGAAAAAGCTCTTCGTGCCCTATGACGAAAGCGGCTGGCCGCTCGAGAAGAGGGTGGGTCAGAATCTGTCCGTGACCCTGGAGATCCTGCGCCAATTCTCGAAAAAGACCGCCGACCGTCCGATCGCCATCCGCGGCGTGCCGCGCTACGCGGACGTCGTCAAGGCTGGGGTCGGGCATTTCCTGGCCGATCCGGCCACGGCCCCGGCCGGCGCCGTGGTCCTGAATTGAGCGGGCCGGCCCCGACGGCCGCCCGGGAGGTATCCGCGATGCTCGTCAAGAAAATGGCTCCTGCCGCCCTCGCTGTCGCTCTCGTGCTGCTCTTCGCCGGCGGCCTAAGGGTCGACCGCCCCCTGGCCGCTGCGGCGCCTGGTCTCGACCCCGACCCCGCCGCCGAGGCCTGCACCGTCATCATGGTCGGCAAGGACGCCTCGACCGACGGCTCGGTCATGAGCACTCACGCCGCCGATTGCGGCGTTTGCGATTTCACCTGGCGCCACGTCCCGGCCGCCGACCACAAACCCGGCGAGAAGCGCCGTCTCTACAATATCGACCAGATCCGGACCTGGCCCCCGTCCGAAGGCGGGAAGTGGGCGGCGGTCCTCAAGGATCCGACCACGGTCGAGATCCCGCAGCCGGCCCACACCTACGCCTATCACCACTCGATCTTCGGCTACATGAACGACCAGCAGCTGGCCATCGGCGAATCGACGATCGGCAACGTCCGCAAGATCGGCAACCCGACCCCCACACCGGCCACGAACATCTCCCAGCTGACGCTCCTGGCGATGGAGCGCTGCCGCACGGCCCGCGAGGCCATCAAGTTCATGGGCGGGCTCGCCGAACAATACGGCTACGGCTACCACGACGGGGGCGAGATGCTGGCCGTCTCCGATCCGAGCGAGCTCTGGGTTTTCGAGATCATGCCCGTCGGCCCGCTGTGGACGCCGACGAGCGGCAATCCGGGAGCCGTCTGGGCCGCCCAGCGGGTCCCCGACGACCAGGTCGCCGTTTGCACGAACGAGTCCATCATCGGCGAGCTCGACCTCAAGAACCCGGATTTCTTCATGGCCTCGGGGAACGTCGAATCCTACGCCGTCGAAGCCGGCCTCTATGACCCGAGATCGGGCAAGCCCTTCAGCTTCAAGAAGGCCTACTCCCCGACCGAGGGCGGCGCCGCGAGCACCGGCGGCCGCCGCCAGCGGACATGGCGCTTCTACGACCTCGTCGCGCCGTCCCGGCAATTCAAGCCCGAGACGCCCAACATGGACCTCCCCTTCTCGGTCAAGCCGGACCGCAAGCTCTCGCCCCGTGACGTCATGGCCCTGACCCGGGACAAGTCCCAGGGCACGGTCTTCGATCCCGTGAGCGGCCTGCGCGGCGGCCCGTTCAAGAACCCGAATTACTACAAGGGGACCCGTCTCATCAGCGTGGCTAACGTCGAGTACACGACCCTGACCCAGTGCCGCTCGTGGCTCCCGGCCCCGGTCGGCGGCATCGTCTGGGTCGCCCTGGGCGCCCAGGACACGTCGTGCTACATCCCGCTCTACGCCGGCTCGACCGACGTCCCGGCCTCGTTCACGATCGGTGATCACTTCGTCCTCGACCGCAAGTCAGCCCGCTGGGCCTTCGACTACGTGGATTTCCACGCCCAGGTCGCCTACAACGCGGCCATCGAGGACGTCAAGGCGGCCCAGAAGACCTGGGAAGACGGGGCCCTGGACCGCATCGCCGAGATCGACACCAAGGCCGCCGAGCTCTTCAAGCGCAATCCCAAGGAAGCCGTCAAGTACGTGACCGGCTTCACCCTGAACAATGCCCAGAACGTTGTCGACGCCTGGTGGAAGCTGGGCGACGACCTCTGGGTGAAATACAACCACCTGGCCCTCTACGACGCCAAGACGCGCCGCGGCGGCCGCATCCCGACCGCCGGCCCCGAGTGGTGGAACAAGGCCGTCCGGGCCTTCGACGTCCTGGGCGAGCCCGACCACAAGTAGGCGGAGATTCCAGGGAAAAAGGAGCCCTAATGAAAAAGACCCACATCTGGGCCGTCGGCCTAGCCCTCGTCCTGGCCGCCGTCCTGACCGGCCACGGCGCCCCGGCGGGGCCACGGCCCGCGGCCTCCGGGAACGACCTTTCGGCCATAGGCCGCGACGGCTGCACGGTCATCATCGTCGGCAAGGACGCCTCGACGGACGGCTCCGTCATGACCACGCACACGTGCGATTGCGGCGTCTGCGACTGGACCTTCCGCCGCGTGCCCGCCGCCGACCACAAGCCGGGCTCGACCCGCAAGATCTATCACATCTCCCAATACCGGACCTGGCCGCCATCGGAAGGCCTGAAATGGGACCTCATCAAGAAGGACTACGCCGGGATCGACATCCCTGAGGTCCCTCATACTTACGGCTACATCCACGGCAGCTTCGGCTACATGAACGACAAGCAGGTGGCCATCGGAGAATCGACGATCGGCTGCCAGCGCAAGATGGAGAACCCGACGCCATCGGCCAAGCTCGATCTGACGATGCTGACGCTTCTCGGCATGGAGCGCGGCGGGACGGCCCGCGAGGCCATCCAGGTCATGGGCGCCCTGGCCGAGAAATACGGCTACGGCTTCCACGACGACGGCGAGATGCTGGCCGTCGCCGACCCGAAAGAGGTCTGGATCTTCGAGATCATGCCCGTGGGCCCGCTGTGGACGCCGACGAGCGAGAAGCCCGGGGCCGTCTGGTGCGCCCAGCGCGTCCCCGACGACGAGGTCAGCGTCTGCCCGAACGAATCCCGCATCGGCGAGATCGACCTCGAGAAGAAGGACGTCTTCATGGCCTCGCCGAACGTCGTTCAGCTCGCGGTCGATCTGGGCTTCTACGATCCCAAGAGCGGCAAGCCGTTCAACTGGAAGCGGGCCTACTCCCCGGTCGAGGGCAGCGCCGTCAGCACGAACGGCGGCATCCAGCGGCTGTGGCGCTTCTTCGACCTCGTCGCCCCCTCCAAGAAGATCAAGCCCGAGACGCCGAACATGGACCTCCCCTTCTCGGTCAAGCCCGACAAAAAGGTCTCGCTCCAGGACGTCATGGACATGACCCGCGACCGGAGCTACGGCACGCCGTGGGACCCCCTCAAGGGCATCAGGGGCGGGCCGTTCCAGAACCCCAACTATTTCAACCGCCGCGCGCCCCGGGTCATCGATGACGGGCGGGCGGAGTACACGACGATCACCCAGAGCCGGACCGGCCTCCCCGATCCGATCGGCGGCCTGGTCTGGATCTCGTTCGGCTCGCAAGATACGGCCTGCTACATGCCCTTCTATGCCGGCGTGACCGAGATCCCCAAGTCGTTCTCCGTGGGGGACCACTGGACCTTCAGCCGGGATTCGGCCCGCTGGGCCTTCGACTACACGGACTTCCATGTCCAGGTCGTCTATTCCGAGGCCATCAAGGACGTCCAGGCGGCCCAGGCCAAGTACGAACGCGACCTCGTCAAGCGCATCCCCGAGATCGACCAGCAGGCCCTGGCGCTCTATAAGAAGAAGCCCGCCGAGGCGGCCAAGTTCCTGACCGGCTTCTCGCTCAACAACGCCCAGACGGTCGTCGGCGCCTGGTGGAAGCTCGGCGACGACCTCCTCGTCAAATACAACCGGCTCTATCTCTACGACACGGAAAAGCGGAACTACGACCGGGGCAAGCCGGCCCTGCCCGATTGGTGGAAGAAGGCCGTCCGGGTCTTCGACATCCTCATGGAACCCGACAAGAAGTGAAGGAGTCTCCGATGACCAAGAGAATATCGATCGTCCTGGCCGCGGCCGCGGTCCTGGGGCTGGGCTGGCTCGCCGCCGGCCAGGCCCCGTCCGTGCCCAAGGTCGGGCTTCCCATCCTGACGACGTCGGCCGGACAGAGCACCGACGTCACGACCCTCAACATCGTCCTCGACGAAGCGGGCGTCCCCTACGATTACTGCGACGTCCCGACGCCGGAAATGGTGGCTGACGGCGTCGGCCTCGGCGGCCGTGAATCGGGCCCCGGTTTCCATGTCGAGAGCACGAACGACCAAGCCAAGTTCCCCGCCAAGACGCCTTACAAGGCTGTTATCTTCGCCATCGGGGCCAGCCTCAAGGGCATGGGCGCCTCGGGCCTGACCCTCGACAGCGAGGAGGCCCGCCTGAAGAAGGTCATCGACTACTGCAAGTCGAAGAAGATCTTCGTCATGGCCGTCCACATCGGCGGCGAGTCCAAGCGCGGCCCAGCCGGCTCCGACAACGAGCGCATGATCGACGCCGTCGCCCCCTACGCCGATTACATCGTTGTCACCAAGGACAGCAACAAGGACGGGCGCTTCACCAAGATCGCCCAGGCCAAGAAGATCCCGATCACCGAGGTCGATTACGCCCTGGGACTCGTGGACATCGTCAAGCAGGCCTTCCAATAAGGAGCGACCGGCGGCGCTCAGCGGACGCGGGCGACGGTCTCTAAGGCCCAATCGAGGGTGTCGTGGATGCCGACGACGAGGCGGGTGTCTGCCTCGCGGATAGCGAAGAACCGTCCCTTCCCGTCTTTGAATACGACGGCGTCGGCGAGATAATTGGTCGGCTGTTCGAAGCGGCCCGACTTCTCGAGCCCACCCTTGAGCTCCAGCCAGGCGGCACGCCGGGCCTCGGCGCCGCCATATTCAAGGAGAAGGAGCGTCTCCCCGCTCTCGTAGAGACCCCGGACGGCTTCCTTGAAGGCCAACCCGCGGGACGTGTAGAAGGGGCAGACATTGTTGATCCCGAGGATCCCCTTGAGATACTTGACGCTTCCGGCGACTAGGCCCTTCATGGGCAGACATCCGACGAGATCGGGGATGCTTCCGGTATCCGCGATCTTCGCCTCCACCGCGGCGGCGACGGCCTGCAGGCCTGCGAGCGTCGCGGCTTCGGCGTCGAACCCGGTCAATGTCACGAGATAGCGCCCCTTCCAGAAGTTCAGATAATAGTCTTCGAGCTCACCGCCGACGCCAAGGCTCAGGACTTTTCCCTTCCCCGACCTCTTGAACGTGTACATGCCGAAGGCGGCCTCCGGCGAAGCCATCTCGAAGATCTCGAGCGAGAGCGACTTGCCTTGGGCGTTCTTGTAGTCCTGGACGATGACCTGGACGAAGCCGTATTCCTGGTAGATCTCCGCGCCGCCGTCGATGTAGGTGTAGAGGTCCTCGCCGGCGAATTCCTGAGGCTCGTCGTCCCGCGTCCATCCTGCGGCCGGTTGACCGGCCGGAACGAGCCCCCGGAGGCTTGCCCGGGCCTGGCCGGTCGCTTGCGGAGCGGCTCCGGCAACAGTGACGAGTCCGGCTAACACGAGGGCCGCCGCCGCGCGTATCGCGCCGGTCCGCCGCGTCATTGGCCCTCTCTCCTCGTGGCCCTCAGAGATCCTCCTCGCGGACATCGACCTTGTCGAGGTTGATCGTCCCCAGCCCCTGCTCGGCGCCGCGCTTGATCTGGACAATGTCCTCGGGTTTAAGCCCCCAAAGTGAGGCGCAGTAGGCATCGATGGCCACCCGGTCCGTGCCGGCCACGACGCGGTTCGGCCTCATCAGCTGGCCCGGCCCGAAGGGGCCGTTCGAGACGAGGATCTCGGTCGCGTCGACGACGTTCAGGGCCGGTTTGAAGGCCTTGTTCAGGTCGACGATCGACTGGTCGAGGTAAGCCGTGTCGTCCGGATCGGTCTGCCATTTCGGCTTGTGGAAGGTCCGGTTGTTCGCCGGCGAATTCAAGCCCATCAGGTTCTTCATCGAGCCGGTGAACTTGTTGCCGGCGTGGTCCTTGGTGATGGGCATGTTGATGAGGACGCTGTGCTCGAAGAGCGCCGCGAGGAGCCGGACCTCCTTGATCTGGACGCCGTTCGGCACGGGAACGGCCCTGAAGAGGGACTCGTCTTTCTCAAAAAGTCTGAGCCCTGCGCCCTCGGCGTCAAGGACCGCCTTAAGGCCGGTGTCCTCCCACTGCTTCATCGGCTGCCAGCTCAGGGCGCTGACCTCGGCCGCGCCGGCCTTCTTGCAGTGGCGGATGACGGCCCGCAGGATCTCGGGCTTGGTGAAGGAGCCGGGGTGACGGCTCTGGACATTCGGCAGCAGCGCCACCTTGGCCCCCTTGGGCACGAAACGCTTGATGCCGCCGGCAAGGGCCACGGCCCGGGACGCGGCCCGGCCATAGTCTTCGCCGATGGCCACGCCTATGACGGAACGCCGGCCGGCGCCGGAGGTCCCGGCCCCGAGGAAGCGCCCCATGGCCAACGTCAATCCGGCCCCCGCGCCGGTTTTCAGGAAATCCCTTCGTCCGATCGTACGCGACATGCGTCCTCCTTCCCCGGGAACGGTTGGCTGTATTGTCTCACAGCCCCGGCGGCGGCCGCAACCGCGGCCCGGACGGTGCGTCAGGGCTGGCGGAGAACGAGCTTGGGCTTCCGGGTCTGCGACAGCACGGAGCGCTCGCGCCGGACCGGCGACAGAGGCCGCCGCAGCAGAGGATGGTCGATGGCGTAGCGGACGAGGTAGAGCATGGCCGGCCGGTTCTCTTCGAACACGGCCGCGATCGCGGTTTCGTCATTGAAGAAACCGCCGTGGTCGATATCGACCGGCGGCAGCTCGATCGTGTAGGACGGCGCTCCGGCCAGGCTGTAGGCCCAGTCGATAAGGTCGCCGTTGGTGACGTAGAGGGCCCGCGAGGCCTGCCCCGGAACATAGACCGTGCCGTTGACGGCCTCGATGAGGCCGGCCATCGTCCGCCCTATCGCGCCCAGCTCGGCGTCGGATGGGGCCGGCTCGGACGTGAAGCCCCATGCATAGAGGATGTCCTGGCCGAAGCTGTGGAAGGAGATCATGGCGCGGATGTCATGGGCCTGGACAAGATCTCGGACCGCGGCTGTCTCCGGCTCAGAAAAGGCGGCGGTGCCGCGGTAGACATCGGAGCCAGGATGGGGGCTCGAGCCCTGGTCGTCAAAGCCCCAAGCATAACCATAATTGCGGTTGATGTCGACGCCGTAGGTGCCGTCGACGTTGGCCCGCCGGTTCTTGCGCCAGTAGCGGTAAACGTCGATGGTGTATTGGAGCCCGTCCGGATTGGCGATGGGGACGATCCAGATCTCGCTTGCGTCGACGAGGGCCCGCACCGTCGCGTCCGAGGCATAACGCTCGAGCAGGTATTTCCCGAAGAGGAACGGCACCTCGACCGAGATCCATTCCCGGGCATGGTGGCAGCCGGCGAAAAGAACGGCCGGCTCGTGTTCGTCGACGGTCGCGTTGTCGCTGATCTTCAGGGCATAAAGGGGCCGCCCCTCGAGGCTCCGGCCGATCTCGCTCAACCTGGCCAAGTCCGGATGGGCCTCTTCGAGGAGCCTCAGATCGGTCTCCATTTCGTAGGGGCTGTGGAAGGCCCCGTTGACGCCGCCGCCGGCGCCGACTCGCTCGACGGCGGCCAGGGCCAGGCGCTGCGTCTCGTCGGCAAAGGGAACGCCCCGGCGCGCGAGCTCGGCACATTCGTCCGCGGAGACGACGAGGTAAACCCGCCCGTCCTTTTCCATGAGGGCGTCGAGCCCAAGGCGGCCGAGCCGGGCGGCGGCGAAGTCCCGCTCCGAGACGCTCACGACCTGACCCGTTCTCCCCGCCGGGACGGGCGCGGCCTGAACGGCCAGGGCCCATACGACCGCGGCCAGCGCAAGAAGCCTCAGGGGGCGCATCTCGATATCCATCCTTCGTTCTTATTCACGAAAATGGTAGCGCAGCGTGAGGATGATCCTCGCCGTGCGCAAATTCTGGCCCGAGCCGTTCTCGCGGCCGAACGACGCGGAGATGCCCGCGGCCAGGGCCCGGAGCTCGAGTCCCGTGCCGAACGACAATCCCAGGTAGGTCGTCCGGACGGTGGTCACGGGCTGAGGATCGACGATAAAGCCGAGACGGAACGGGATCCGGGCGGTCCCGGCGGCGAAGCGTGTCGGGGCCAGGTACTCGATCCCGCCGCCGGCCCGGACGACGCTCCGGAAGCTCCGTTCCCGCGGCTCGTCGAAGAAAGTCGCGGTGTAGCGCGACCAGCCGAAATGGTCGGCATCGAAGGCCAGGCTCCAAGCCGCGGAGAAGCGATAGGACAGGCCGATCCCATAGACCCAGGGCTGGCGATAAGCGTTCTCGGCCTCGGCCGCGATGCGGATGTCCGTCCCGGTCTGTGGCACCTCGTAGCGGAGAAGGCTCGTGGCCGGCCCTTTTTTGAGATAAGGCGAGCGCACGGCCAGGCCGGCCGTGAGACGAGCCGTCGCCCGCCAGGTCAGGCCCGCGTTCACATAGAGACCGTGAAAATGCTCGGACTTGTCGTCGGTGATGGTGACCGTGGCCCCGGGCGATACGGATTGCTCGACGGTTGACCTGTCGAGCCGGCCCGCCACGGCGTTGAGGCCGATCCCGAACGAGAGCCCGCCCGGAAGCTTGCGCGCGACGGCGGCGTGGAAGACCCGCAGGAGGCCGGTTTGAGAGAACGTCAGCTGGTAGCCCCCGCTTCCGACCGCGATCGCGGGACGGCCGTAGCTTTCCGGCATGGCGACAACGACGGCAAAGGCCCACGGCCCCGCGCGTCCGGCGACGCCTCCCCCGTCGACGCCGAAGAGGCCGACCGACGGAAGCCCGATCGATTCGACGACGCCGGTGTTGACCAGGGCGTATTTGTCGAGCGAGGCCCCGCCATAGGATGCCGAGACCGAGGCCGAGAGACGCGGCAGGGACGTGAGCAGGGCCGGGTTGACGAGGGACTGCGTGAGGTCCCAGGCCCGGGCCAGCTGCGCTCCCCCGAGCCCGAGGGAGGGAGCGGGAGGCGAGCCGAGCTGGTTCCAGCTCGCGAGCGGGGCCTCGTCTTCGTATTGGCCAAGGACGAGTTGGGCCGCCGCCGGAGCGCCAACCAGCAGACAGCCCGTGACGACCGCGAATGGAAGAAGGGTTCGCTCCAATGGGTCCCTCGTGCGACGGGGATTATATCACAGCGCCCGCGTTCCCGGCCCCGGTCCCCTGCATTGCCGTTCCCGCCGGAGTTGTGATAAGAAATTGTCTTTGAACCCGAGAGGAGGACAGCCATGACGAGCTCCACGCCCCGCAGGCCTTGGATCCAACCCTTGATCGCCGCCGCACTGGCCGCTCTCCTTCTTGCCCCCGCCCTGAGCGCTGCCCCGCGCAGCCGGTACCTGGCCTACGCCAGGGCCTCAGCCGACTGGACCTACATCCACAAGGACGAGCTCCTGGCCCAATGGAAAAAGAGCTTCGATCCGCTCAACGTCTTCGGCTACCGCGCCCCCGGCGGGCTGCTCGAGATGGCCGTGATCTACGCCTATCTCTATGAGACGGAGAAGAAGCCCGAGTATGCCTCCCGGGCCAAGGAGGTCCTGCTGACCTACGGCGACTACCGCTCGGCCTATCCCGAATCCTCCATCAAGCTCCGGTCGGATTACGCCGCCGGCGTGCCGGCCCTGCCCGATTTCTTCACGGTCATGCGCTACATCCGGGCCTTCGACACCCTCCGCCGGCTAGGCCGCCTGACGCCGGATGAGGTGAAGACGGCCACGGACCTGATCGCGGGGAGCATGCGCTACCTGCTGCGGACGGCCGAGTGGGGGCCGATGAACCGCTCAGCCCTCCGGGCGGAATCGCTGGCCTGGGCCGTGCGGGCCCTTCCCGGCCATCCCGAGGCTGGCCAATGGGAGATGCAGCGGCGGGCCCTCGGCGACGACAATTGGGGCCACTGGGAGATCGAGGACGCCACGATCTATAACGGCGTCTGGCTCTATTCGCTGTTGGGCTACGCCGACGCCTTGAACAAGGTCCCGGAGCTTTTCGCCACGCCGACGATGTACTACTACGCTCAATACTATTTGAACCTCTTCTGTCCGGCCGGGGTCGTGCCCGACTTCGGCGACGCCCATTGGACCTCGAACTGGACCCATTTCCTTGTCTATTTCGAGGCCGCCGCGGCCGCGCTCAGCAACCCGGGGCTCAAATGGGCGGCCGAGACGATCGCCGGCCGGTTCGTCGATTTCACCAAGCCGACGAGCTCGGGCCTCGGGGTCATGCTCCTCGACGCCTACCGGTGGGGCACGGACGGCGTCAAGGCCGCGGTCCCCGCGTCCTCGTCCACGGAGGTCATGGAGGACGTCCTGGGAAAGAAGATCGTCTTTCGCAACGGCTGGTCGCCCCTCTCGAGTTATCTTCTCCTGAACTACCGTGACGAGGGCGACGGCGGCCTGAACTATCGCGATTACCTGCGCGACACGATCCCCGTCGAAGAAGAGAAAATGACCCACGGCCATGCCGATGAGAACAGCCTCGTCCTGTTGATGTCGGGCGGATCGGTCCTTCTCCACGACGGCGGCTACAGGGACTACATGCCGTCGGGTCCCTACGGCGCCTACCGCCAGGACTACTTCCACAATCGGCTCTGCGTCCGGCCCGAGAAGATCTTCTGGGGCCAGAAGGCCGGCCAGTTCCGCTACAGCGTCCGCGACGAGGTCCCGGGCCAGACCCTGCTCGAGTTCATGCGCGACGCCGGGTCCTACCGGGCCGTGCGGACACAGAAGGTCGATTTCCTGACCTTCGACGATTTCGACTACAGCCGGACGCGGCTCATCGACGACGGCTGGGGCTATCAGGCCGACCGGGTCGTCGTCTATGTCAAGGACCCCGAATGTTACGTCGTCTTCGACATCTTCAAGGCCCTGCGCGAGGGCTATTTCACGATGGGTGCGCTGTGGCACACCCGTCAGATCTTCGACCGGGGCGAGCATTGGTACGACACCGGCTACGACCGGATCCAGACGGCCGAGCTCTCCCCGGCCAAGCGGCTGCTGATCCTCTTTCCCTCCCCCGAGCCGCGCCTGGAGGGCGTCGAAGCCGAGAAGCGCCACTATCAGGACGAATGGCTCATCCATCAATCCTGGGCCCAGCATTTCGAGCTCGGGGAGACATGGGCCTTCGTGAGCGTCCTCGTTCCGCACGGCGCGGCCGAGGACCCGAAGGACTGGCTCAGCCGCGTTTCCCTGTCGCCGTCCTCGCCGGACCGGCGGGCGGCCGGCGTCATGATCCGGGACGGGGACCGAGAGGTCGTCGTCGGGGCCAAGTGCGACCTGAGGCAGGACATCAGCCGCGACGACCGGCGGCCTCGCTACACCTATGAGGCCGGGCGGATCGCCGTCGGCGGCTTCGAGACGGACGGCGACTTCGTCTTCGCCGCGGCCCGCGGCGCGGACCTCCGCTACACCGTCGTCAACCTCACCAAGGCCCTATACGGAGGACGCCCTCTCGTCGAGGCCGGCGAGGGCCAGTACGGGTTGGGCTACGACGCCAAGCCGGACCGCGGCGGCCTCGGCAAAATGAGGTATTGGCGCGATAAGACGTCCCGCCTACCCGGAGCGACCGAAGGGAGCGGAGGCCAGATGTGCAGCGGAGCGACTCGTAGCTGCACATCTGAGAAATAGCTGGAAGAAGCGCTTATCGCAGTACCAAAGAGCACAGCTTCACCCCTCGGGCCTCGCATCTGAGGCCGCCTCGATTCGTGGTTAGACTTGCCTAGATCGGCAGGCCCTGTTGCTTGCGCTGGGCCGTTCTCTGAAGCTCGGTCCCCTGAGCCGCCAATCCCGCCAGGCGATCGAGGGCCATGCGGATCTTGATGTTGGCCAACTTCCGCTTGCCCGACTTCTGGGAGTCGAAGTGGGCCGCGAGATAGGCTTCGACCTCCCCGGCAGTCATGATCGTCTTGATGAACTCGTCGGCGGCAAGCTCGGACCGGAGCTCGTCGACGGTTTGGCCGCGGACGACGATCTTGTTCTCGACGAGCGCCTGGGCCCGCCAGCCTTCGAAGTCCTTGGCGGCGTAGATGGGGATCGGCCCGAGGAGCTTCTTGGCGTCGGCCAGGGTCTGGTCGCACATGGACTTGCCTTCCTTGAGACGGTTCCGGGCCCGGTAGTATTCGGGGGCGCTGGCGGGGATAGACACGCCGAGATAGCTTTGGAAAGTCTGGATGGCCTCGGAGAGAACGGCGAAAGACCGCCCCGCCCGGATGAAGATCTCGCGCTCGAGCTGGACTTGCATTCCGTCGATCCGGCGCAACATTAGCACGCGCCCCGACTGATGTCAAAGCCTTTATTGGCCCCGGATCGCGGCGGCGACGACGTTCGCGACCTTGCTCCTCAGAGCGATGATATCCCCTTTGTCGTCGGGGTGGACCCGGTTGGTGAGGAGAATGACCGTCGTTTTCGTCTCGGGGTCGATCCAGATCGAGGTCCCGGTGTAGCCCGAATGGCCGTAGGACCGGGGCCCGAAGAGGTCGCCGCGGACGGTCGAATAGTCGGTGTCGATGTCCCACCCGAATCCCCGGCCGAATTCCTCGAGATGGGGAAAGGTCTCAGTCATGCGCGCGACGGTGAGCGGGCTCAGGATCCGGACGCCGCCATAGCTCCCGCCGTCGAGCATCATCTGGGCGAAAACGGCGAGATCGTCGGCCGTCGAGAACAGGCCGGCATTGCCCGAAACGCCGCCCTGAAGGCGGGCCAGCGGGTCGTGAACGATGCCCCGGAGCGGCTGCCCGTTGACGACCTCGGTCGGCACGCATTGGTCCAGGAGCTCGGCCGGCGGCCGGTAGAAGGTCCGGCTCATGCCCAGCGGTTTGAAGATGTTCTCGGTGGCGAACTGGTCGAGCGTTCGCCCCGAGACCTCGTGGACGATGTGGGCCAAGGTGATGTAGTTGAGACAGCTGTAGACGAACTCGCTCCCGACCGGCCTCTCCTTGGGGATGGCGGCGATGAGCTTGACGAGGTCAGCGGTGTCGCAGGGATCGCCCAGCTTCTTGGCGGCTTCCTTGGCATCGGTGTAAGGCGGGAGTCCCGAGGTGTGGGTCAGGAGGTTGTAGAGCCGGGCCTCCTCGCCGGGGAGACCCTTTTCGCCGTACCAGACCGTGAATTCCGGGACGTAAAGGCGGACCCGGTCCCAAAGCCGGATCCGGCCTCGCTCGACAAGGAGCATGACCGACGTGGCCGTGGCCACCGGCTTGGTGACCGAGGCCAAGTCGAAGATCATGTCCGGCGTGAGCGGCCGCGTTTCCGGGACCCATTGGGACACGCCGAAGGCCTTGCGGTAAACGATCTTCCCCTTATGGGCGACGAGCATCACGGCGCCCGGAAAGTCCCTGCGGGCGACGGCCTCGCTGATGATCCCGTCGAGGAGGGCGAGGCCGGCCGAGGACATGCCCACGGTCTCGGGCTTGGCCGCGGGCAGGGCCGCGCCCGGGAGGGCGGCGGCGCCGGCGGCCAGCAACACCACGAAAACGAACAAGCTCCGGATCCTGCGCATGCTCATCCCTCCTCGCTCATTTTCCCGCCGTGGCGGCCGGCGCGTCCTTCCAGACGAGGCCGTCCTCCCGGATGTGCCAGCTCTCGCCGCTCTTCCCTGCATAGACCGTCTCGAAGAGACTCGTTGTCGTCTGGATGACCGGCGGATACGGCCAGCCCTTGATCTTGAGGGCCGGCTCCCCTTTCAATCCGAGCGCGCCGAGGTCGGCGCTGAAGGACCCCTTTTCGGCCAGCCGGGCCCGCTCGGCGTAATAGATCTGCCGTAAGGCCCATTTGACCTTTTCCTCGGGCCGGCGCTCGAACTTTTCTTTGCCCTGCCCGGCGGGCTTGGCGGAGAACTGGACATAGGCCCACATCTCCGGATAGTGGATGTTGATGACGCCCTGGGGCGCCCAGGTCCAGTTGTCCTCGGGCAGGGGCTGGCCCGTGCCGGGGTCCTTGGCCTTGACGATGATGCCGTTCTCGGCCTCGACGCGATATTCGACCCGGGAGAAATTGACCCGCCATTGGTCGCCCGCCGCCGGCCGCTCCGGCTTGCCCGGGATGCACTCGCGGAGGATGGCAAAGGGCATGGCGATCTCGACCGTCCAGGCCTTGTCGCGGTCCGAGGGATCGTTCAGCGTGCCCATGACATGGACCGCGGTCTTGAGCCCCTGAATGTCCCAGGCATGGACGGCCGGACCGCCGTCGCGGTAGGGCTTGACGAGGAGCAGGTCCCAGACCGTGTTGAGGGCGTTCATCTCCAGCTCGTAGTAATCGTGGGTGTCGCCGTCGGGATCGATGAAGACCTCGAAGTCGTTGTCCTGGAAGATGATCGAATCGCGGGCCGTGAGCGTGGCCCAGATGTTGGGCTCCTCAAGATAGGCCCCGATATAGAGATACTGGTCGTCCCAGAGCATCTGGGCCCGCGTCCGGAAGCGCGGCGCCGGCTTCGAGGGGCCCTCGATGTCGCCGAAGACCTCGGTCCAATCGGCCTCTCCCCACGACGGCTCGTCGAGACGGCCGTCGATCGTGATCGGCCCGGCGGCCTGGCGACAGACGTATTCGACCGGGGCGAACGGGACCTTGGGCGGCGGGACCGGCGTCCGCGGCAAGGCGGGGAAGGCCGAAGCGGCCAGGAGAAGGACGGCGGCCAGGACGGGCCAGCGGGCCGGGCGGGGAACGGTCATCGGCCTCACTCCAGCCGCTTGATGATGTGCCAGCCGAACGGGCTCGTCACCGAGTCGTAGGCGGCCAAGCCGACGCCTCCGACTTCAAGGCCAAAAGCGACGTCGCCGAAGGCCTTGACCATCCGCTGCCGCGGGAACTCCTTCTTCACCGGATCGGGCGTGACGTCGCGGTTGGACATGCCGTAGATCCCGGGATAGGCGTCGTTGGTGTAGGTCTTGACCATGGCGTCGAAATCCTCACCGGCCTTGGCTCGCTCGAGGATCCTGAGGGCCAGCTTCTCGGCGTCCTCGCGGCTGCGGGTCACCTTCACGTTGTCCGGGAGCGAGCCCCGGAAGGCGATGAGGATGTGCTGGACGGTGAGGTGCTCGGGCTCGGCCTTGTCCTGGATCGCGGTCATCGCGGGGAGGGCCAGCAGGGCCATGAGGGCCAGGCAGACAATGAGCTTCATGGGAACCTCCTACAGTCTAGAGCTCCAGCCAGCGGACGGGATTGCCGCAGTGGGCGAGGAAGCGTTCGAGATCAACCAATGAGATCTCCAGCGTGGCCGTGTTGATGTTCGGGTGGAAGCCCAGCCGGGAACTCGATCTGAGGGCGAGGTCACAGACGACACGGACCTCGTGGCTCGTGTCGTTGATCAGCCCGAAGGGCGAGACGGAGCCGGGCTCGACCCCCAGCCAACGCTTGAGCCGCTCCGGCGAGGCGAAGCTGAGACGGTCCTCGCCGAGCCCGGAGTTGAGGCGCTTGAGGTCGACGCCGCGGGTGACGGGGGCGATGACGAGATAGTGACGGTTCCCTTTGTAGTTGCGAAGGAAGAGGTTCTTGCAGTGCGTGCCCCCGAGGCCGGCCCAGTACTTTTCGGCCTCTTCGACCGTGGCCACCGGCGGGTGCTCGTGGCGGACATAGGAAATGCCGAGCCGGTCCAGGGTCTCGAGGACCGGGTGTTCGATCTCGGCGACAGGCATCGGTCGTTTCCTTTCCTTGCGGCCAGCAGACACAATAACCCAACGGATGCCGGGGCGCAAGGCGCCCGGCACTGCTGGAACGGGGATCGGCGGGTGTTCGCCGGGCGCGGAATCGGCTAGAATGGAGCCCATGAGCATCCTCTTCACCCCTGTCCGCATCGGTTCGCTCGAAGTCCCCAACCGCTTCGTCCGCTCGGCCACCCACGACTATATGGCCGACGACGACGGGTTCGTCACCGGACGCCAGGTCGAGCTCTACCGCCGCCTGGCCGAGGGCGAGGTCGGCCTCATCATCAGCGGCCACGCCCACGTCCAGCCCTCGGGCAAGGCCAGCCCCAAACAGATGGCCGTCTTCGACGACCGGTTCATCGAAGGTCTGGCCCTTATCGCCGCCGCTGTCCACGCCCATCCCTCTAAGGTCGTCCTTCAGATCGCCCATGCCGGCCGCCAGACCAAGCCCAAGCTCTGCGGCTGTGTCCCCGTCTCCCCTTCTCCCGTTTACGATCCCGAGTCGAAGGTCATGCCGCGCGAGCTCGAGGTTTCGGAGATCCGGGCCCTCATCGCCGACTTCGTCGCCGCCGCGGTGCGGGCCAAGCAGGCCGGGTTCGACGGCGTCCAGCTCCATGCCGCCCATGGCTATCTCGTCTCGAGCTTCCTCTCGCCGCACACGAACCGCCGGACCGACGAATGGGGCGGTCCGGTCAAGAACCGGGCCCGCGTCCTCCTCGAGATCCTTCGCGGCGTCAAGGCCGCCTGCGGCCGCGAGTTCCCGGTCCTCGTCAAACTGAACTCCACGGACTTCCTCGAAGGCGGCCTTGGCGTCGATG
>CAZIQR010000041.1:0-17603 GCA_964541055.1 uncultured Eubacteriales bacterium | reverse complement strand
ACGTGCGCAGCCCCGATGAAGAGGCCCTCAATGGGGCGTATCAGATCCTCGCTGACAAAGTGAGGCGGGTGGAATACTTGGTCGGCTATGAGGGGGATGATTTTGCCTTGACCGGCGAAATCGAAAAGGACCTCCTGAGCATAACCGCCGTTCACCCGATGAGAGAAGAGGCCATCAGCACACTTCTGTCCCGATTTGGATATTCGTGGGAAGTTGTTGATCGACTAATGGCCCGGGGCGATCTCGCGAGAACCAAGTACGATGGGCAAGTCTTCTATCTGAGAAGATTCATCAAAGACCGTTTGTGAAACGCATGAAGGGCATCGACAAGCGCTATATCGAGTCACGCCGCAAGGATTTCTGGCAAAAGGTCTTCCGCCTCGAAGCCGGGTACCTCATAGAACACCTTAAAGGGTGCCAGGATGTTCTCAGCATCGGCTGTGGGATGGCGACGATAGAAGGCGAATTGGCGGAACACGGTTTCCGTGTTACGGGACTAGACGCCTCTCGAGAGGCGCTGAACTTCGCGCCGGAGACCGTCAGAACCGTAACGGCCCGAGCAGAAGAGATGTCATTTCCGGTCGATTCCTTTGATGCCGCGATCTATGTGGCCTCTCTTCAGTTCATCGATGACTATCGAAAGGCGCTGGAGAAAACGGCTTCCGCCTTACGCCCCAACGGCAGGATCATCGTCATGCTGCTTAACCCGGAGTCGACGTTTTTCCGGGAAAGGTTTCGCGACCCCAATTCTTATGTCTCAGGAATCAAACATACTGATCAGAAGGCTATAGAGGATGCGGTCACGCAGAGTTTTACGGCGGATACGGAGTACTTCCTGTGCATTGACGGAGATGACGTATCGGCGGCCGCCAACGGAATAGACGCGGCTCTGTATATTATTCTGGGCACGAAGCGGGCGTCACCATAAGGGGGAAGCGAGATGAAGGAGTTGGTCGTCATCAGCGGCAAGGGAGGGACTGGCAAGACCAGCCTGGCCGCCTCGTTTGCCGTTTTGGCCAACCGGCCGGTTATCGCCGACTGTGATGTGGACGCGGCCGACCTGCATCTCGTCCTTTCGCCCCGGGTCAAGGAACGCCACGAGTTCCGCAGCGGGCATGAAGCGGTCATCCGGCGGGATGACTGCACTAGCTGCGGAGCGTGCCTGGCGCATTGCCGGTTCGGGGCGGTGCTGACGCCTGCTGTTCCGAACGAATGGAGGATGTCGGGGCGAACGCGGATGAGCTGCTTGGACTGCGCCTACTGTAAACGATCATGCGATTTGCGGACGAACGCTATCATCGGGGAAATGAGGCAGGCTTTGGGCGAAACGCGGCCGGCCGCCTACGCCATCGATCCGATCGCCTGCGAAGGCTGCGGCGTCTGCGTCCGGTTCTGCCCGGCGAACGCCATCGATTTTCCGGAACGTCTCTCGGGCGAATGGATGGTGTCGGAGACCCGCTGCGGCCCGATGGTCCATGCCCGGCTGGGTGTCGCGGCCGAGAACTCCGGCAAGCTGGTCTCTTTGGTCCGGCGGGAAGCCCGCCGCATCGCCGAGGCGGAGAACCACCCCTTGATCATCGTTGACGGCCCGCCGGGGATTGGCTGTCCGGTGATAGCCTCGGTGACCGGTGCGACGCTCGTGCTGGCTGTCACGGAGCCCACAGTGTCAGGGGAGCATGACCTGGAACGGGTCCTCTCTCTGACACGCCACTTCGACATTCCGGCCGCTCTCTGTGTGAACAAGTGGGACCTCAATCCCGAAATGACAGGGCGGATCGAGGACAAAGCCCGCAAGGCGGGGGCACGCATCGCCGGCCGCATCCGGTATGACCGGGCCGTGACCTTGGCCCAGATGCGGGGGCTGGCCGTCGTCGAGACCGGGGCCTCATGTATTGCGGATATTCAACATGTCTGGAACGAGCTCAGCCAGTAGGAGGACACTACGGACATGGAATGTTTTGATCTGGAAAGCTTTTCCGCGACGGCTCGCGATCACGCCGTTCGCCCGCGCCATCACGGGCCGCTCCCGGATTTCGATGGTCACGCGCGCGTGACCGGGCCCTGTGGGGACACCATGGAGTTCTGGCTGCTCGCGCGAAATGGCAAAGTGGACAACGTCTCATTCATCACCGATGGATGCGGTCCGTCCCTGGCCTGTGGCAGCATGGCCGCTTGCCTGGTCGAGGGCAGGCGAATCGAAGACGCGGCCGGCCTGCGACAGCAAGACATCCTCGAGGCGCTCGGCGGCTTGCCCAGAGAATACGAACATTGCGCTCTCCTGGCAGCCGATACCTTGAAAGCGGCGTGCCAGGACCGCCTGAATCATCGGAGGGAGTCTCAGGGGAAACCCTCCGGTGATAAAAGAACCTGTGACACCGGCGCCGGAACGGATTGCTCCGCATCCCAGCGCAAGAAGGACGAAAGCGAAGAGGAGTTCGAGGATCGCCGCAAACTCCAATCGCGGCTCTGCCGCATCAAGCGCAAGATCGTCGTGTTGTCGGGCAAGGGAGGCGTCGGCAAGAGCACGGTGGCCGTGAACCTCGCCGCCGCGTTGATGCTGTCCGGGAAGCGCGTGGGGCTCCTGGACGTGGATATTCACGGCCCCAGCATCCCGACCATGCTGGGCCTCGAGCGGGAGAGGATCCAGGGAAGCGAGGACGGACTCCTCCCCATCGCTGTCGGCGGGCTGAAAGTCATATCCCTGGGTTTTCTGCTGCAGAATCAGGACGACGCGGTGATCTGGCGGGGACCCATGAAAATGGGCGTGATCAAGCAATTCCTCAAGGACGTGGTTTGGGGCGACTTGGACGACCTGATCATCGATTCCCCGCCGGGGACCGGGGACGAACCGCTGTCGGTCTGCCAGCTGATCGGCCGGCCGGACGGCGCGGTGATCGTCACGACCCCTCAGAAGGTGGCCGCGGTCGACGTGCGCAAGTCCATCACGTTCTGCCGGCGGCTCGGGGTGCCGGTCCTGGGGGTGGTCGAGAACATGAGCGGCTTTGTCTGCCCCAAGTGCGGCGAAGTCACCCAGATCCTGCCTTCGGGCGGGGGGAAGCGCATCGCGAAAGACATGAACGTTCCATTTCTCGGCTCCATTCCCATGGACCCGAAGATCGCCGAGGCCGGCGACAGTGGGCGGGCGATGCTCGGTGAAGATCCCGATTCTCCCATGGCCCAGGCTATGAAAGAGATCATCATTCGGCTCGCCGGGCCTGGGAGCGCAGAAACTCCGCCAGGCGAAGGGTCCGAAGGTCAATAAGTACGGTTTCTTCCGTCATGGGCAAGAAGAAGGTCAAAAAACGGCTCCAGGAAGAGGTTGTTAACCAAATCAGGGAAGGAGAACAAACGCATGAGAATCGCGATCCCTTTGGCAGACGGGAAACTGGCGATGCATTTCGGCCACTGCGAGTGTTTCGCCCTGGTCGATGTGGATCTGACGGAGAAGAAGATCCTCAAGCGGGAGGACATCGAAGCTCCGCCGCATGAACCCGGGCTTCTGCCAAAATGGCTGGCCGAGCGGGGAGCGAACGTGATCATCGCCGGCGGTATGGGCCAGCGTGCTCACGATCTATTCGTTGAGCAGGGCATCCAGGTGATTGTCGGCGCTCCCGCCGATACGCCCGAATGCCTGGTCGGCGATTACCTGGCCGGGACGCTTCAGGCGGGTGAGAATGTCTGCGACCATTAAGAAGGAGATGGCCTTGAAACACCATTTTCAAAACCCCGAAACCGCCGTTATCCACGCTGGCCAGGAGCCGGATCCCGTCTACGGCGGCGTGTCGGTCCCCATCTACCAGTCCTCCACCTTCGCTTTTGATAGCGCCGAGCAGGGGGCGGCGCGGTTCGCTGGTAAGGAGAAGGGTTTTATTTACACGCGCATCGCCAACCCGACCATCCGGGCCCTCGAGGAGAGCCTGGCGACGCTCGAAGGCGGTTTCGACGCCTCGGCCACGGCTACGGGGATGGCCGCCGTGACGACGATCTACACAGCCTTGCTCGACAAGGGCGCCCATGTCGTCGGCACCGCTTCGATCTACGGTCCCTCGCGGACGGTCCTGGAAAACGAGTTCTCGCGCTTTGGCGTCAGGGCCGACTTCGTGGACACTTCGGACATCCGCAATGTTGAGAAGGCCCTGCGCCCGGAAACCAAGCTCCTGTTCATCGAGACTCCGGCAAATCCAACGCTGGCCGTCACGGACATCAAGGCCTGCGCCCGGCTGTGCCGCGACAAGGGCATCATTCTCGTCGTCGACAATACGTTTTCTAGCCCCCTCCTACAGAACCCGCTCGCCCTGGGTGCCGATGTCGTCATCCACAGCCTGACCAAGTTCATCAACGGCCACAGCGACGTCGTGGGCGGCGTCATCGTCGCCCGCGAGGAAGCGCTCCATCAGAGGCTCCGTAAGGTCCTTATCCTTATGGGCGGCACCATGGACCCCCATCAGGCCTGGCTCGTTCTCAGGGGCGTCAGGACGCTGGCCCTCCGGGTTGAGAGAAGCCAGGATAACGCGGCCAAGCTGGCCCCGTGGCTTGCCGCCCATCCCAAGGTCCGCTGGGTGAACTATCCGGGACTCGAGAACCATCCCCAGCACGAGTTGGCCAAGGGCCAGATGCGCGGCTTCGGCTCGATGATCTGCTTCGGCCTCCACGGCGGCTACGAGGCGGGGCGCAAGATGATCAATGCCGTCGAGTTATGCACGCTGGCCGTCTCGCTGGGGGGGATCGAAAGCCTCATCCAGCACCCGGCCAGCATGACCCATGCCGGCCTGCCGAAGGAACACCGGGAGATGGCCGGCATCACAGACGACCTCATCCGTCTGTCGGTCGGCTGCGAGGGCGTCGACGACCTTCGAGCGGACCTCGCGCAGGCCCTCGAAAAGGCCTGAAGGCGCTGCGAGAGGGGCACGAGTATGAAGCTCTCCAAGACAGACTGGAAGTACATCGTCGACACATTGATGTTCCTCTGCATGGTGGGGATCGTCCTCATCGGTCTCCTGATGGGATTCGTCATCCCGGAAGGCCGGCTGGGCCCCGGGCAGTCCAAATTTTTCTTAGGGGTCCATCGCCACCAATGGGGGGACATTCACCTGTGGCTCTCCTTGGCTTTCACGGCGCTTGTCGTCGTCCATATTGTCCTCGCCTGGAGCTGGTTCATAGGGAAGGCCAAGAGCCTTTTCGGGAAGGCTTGGAGACCCGTGTTGGGGCTGACGCTCGTGGCCGCGGTCCTCATCCCAGTCATCTTCTGGCTGTCTGCGCCGAAGAACAACCCCGCCTACGCCGAATTCGGCGAGGGTCGAGGCCAGCAGGCCCGGGGAGTCGCGTCGAGCGATGGCTCGTCGCGGGGGCCGTTGAGTCAAACCGGCGCGAAAGCTCGTGCGGAAGCCGCGGCCGCGACCCATGATCCGAAAGCGGAGGGTACGGTCGGACCGGCCGTTCACGGCGACAAGGCAGTGGCCGGCCGGTAAGAAGCTGCGGCCGCCGAGACTGTCATCACTGGACGTATGACGCTCTGGGAAATTGAACAAAAAACGGTGATTTCGGCTAAGGACCTGGCGGCAAGGCTCGGGCTGCCTGACGATGTATCCCTGGACGGGACGCTTGGACGGCTCCGGCAGGGCCATGCTTTCGATATGCAGGCGGTTTGTGACGTCGTCGCCGAGCTCCTCAAAGGCAAAAGGCCGCCCCGGCCGTGCTCAGGAGGCTGAACGCACTTAGGGTGGCGGTAGGCAGGCGGGGCAGACTCCTCCGCCGTAATTGTCTAGATGCCCTAAAAAAAGTGAGCAGAGATTGAGCAAACTCTTGCTCAAAACGGCTCAGTCTAGCCTAAAGGTGATCAAACCATCAAGATCGATAAGCAAAAGAAAAATAAGCGAGTTACGGTTCTACAGGGGAGACGCCGTCGGAGGCGATTTCCGTCGAGATCGCGTTTGGAGTCCGGAAAGCTTGAGACGGCCGGGTGCCAGTCGTCCTCGAAGCTGTTGACCGTTTCATTCGAACTGAATATGCTGCCTCCCGGGTGCGCAGCGCATAGGGCGTTGCGTAGGTTATCACCAACCGGGTGGTCGGGCCGCCATCCATATCGTGCAGGGCATGTCATCAGGCAGCCCTGAGCTGGCGCTCATTTGGAGAGCTGATATGGAGGCCCCTTGCCCGCTCAAAATCCTCAACCCCCTTCAGAACCCGAATCCGGCCACGGTTGTCTTCCCGCGTTGTTCCGCTTGACCTGGATCTTTGGCGGGATCCTCCTGATCTTCTGTGCGGTGTTCATTGCCCAAGGCAAGAGCGGCCTCATCGCGGACCTAGGCCTGTTTGTTCTGGCCTTGGTGATCATCCTCGTCCGTTTTATCGACATCAAGTATCTCAAGGGCGAGACGATGGACAACAAGCCGGCAACGCTCAGGGATTGGCACGGCTATGCCATCAAGGTCCTGATCGCGGCTGGCGTCCTCTTCGCGCTTGGGAAGTTCCTGGCGCAGAAGAATATCTTTTGACCGCCCTCGAGCAGTCCCCCCGTTCTCGATGCTGCTCCCAGCCAGAGAAGTCTGGAAAAAAGCCTGTTGAACAGCAAGGGCCATGAAGAAGGCCAAACATCGTGCCTGCAGTCATGATCGAGTTCAGGATGATGGACTTTCCCGGATCTACCGGGCGGCCTGGCTCTACGGCGGGATCCCGTTCCTCGTCCTGACCTCGATCTTCATCGCCGCTCGCCGGGGCGCAGGCCTCGCCGATTTCCTGTTTTGGCTGGCCGTGATCTGGATTGCGCTCGTTCGCTATGTCGAGGCCAGCTGTTGGACAGAAGGGTTCCTACAGCCCAGCCGGGCCGCGCTTGGGCAATGGTGGCGCTTTTCGGTCATCTTCGGAGTCGCCGCCGGGATCCTCTATGCCCTGGCCAAGATCTTAGGAAAGCCCTAAGGACTTCTAGGGTCAAATCGATGCCTCAGCGCAAGGCGTAGAGCAAGATTATATTAGCGACGAAAACGATGAAGATCGCAAAGGTATCCCAGGACAGGATAAAGCGCTTGTGCGGAGACCTAAAGACGAGCCCGGCTACGGCCAGGCCGGTCATGGCTACCGCCGACATCACCGAAATGAGCTGCTGTCTGTCGACTGCGACCAGCAGGGGCGACTTGAGATAGAATAGATCGTCGACGGCCAGAATGGCCATGTTGAAGAGGTTGCTACCGAAAAGGTTCCCGATGGCGGTGTCCACCGCCCCTAGCCGGAAACTGGCCACGGTCACAGTGAGTTCTGGCAGCGAGGTCGAGAGAGCGACGAATATGGTCCCGACAAATGTTGTGCCCAAGCCCGTCATTTCAGCGATACCATTGGCAATCCGGGGCAAGAAAATGGCTGCTCCGACGACCACAACAGCGCTGATGATATAGCCGACGACCGCCCGTTTCAGAGTTATCGCAGGATAGAGGGCGGCGCCGTTTTCCCCAAGCCCCGCGACCGGCGGATGACGTTTCTCGTACCTAAAGATCCCTCGCACAGCGCCGAGATAGCCGAAAAGAAGAAGAGGGGTATAGAGTCCGATCCAGCCAAAGGCCGGCAGGCGGTTACCGGCGGTCAGGCCTATCCCGACGGCACTGACAAGCAACAGGAAGATCCCGGCCGTCAGGAGATTCCCCTGACTGGCCCGGGACGTGATCGGCACCTTCTTCGACAGAAGGTCAAGGACGCAGAGAAGGGAGAGGTTGAAGACACAGCTGCCAAGGATGTCGCCAGCAGCGATGTTGGGGAGGCCGGCCCAGGCGACAGAGCTCAGGCCTGTGGCGAGCTCCGGCAAGGAGGTTACTCCAGCCATAAGAACCAGGCCGAGCCACATCCGGCTGAAACCCGTCTTCTCGGCGATTATGTCCCCATAGCGGCTCAGCCGGTTTCCCGAGAAGAGGATCAGCCCGGTGACGAGGCCGAATTCGAGCCATATGACCATCGGCGGCTCCTCAATTGAGATGCTTCCATAATTTACCTGCCCAAGACTGCAGGCCTTTCATCGCACGAACATCCGTTTGGTCGAACTGAAGGGGGGTTATGGAGATGTAGCCGTTCGCTAGCGCCCAGATATCCGTTCCCCTGTCGGCCGGCTCCAACTCCTTGAAGCTCCGCATGAAGAAGATCCTGCCTTGGGGGTCCTGCCTCTTTTCGTAATTTTCAACGGTCGCCCTAAGGTCCTGCTTGGTGACCAGAACTCCCTTGATCTGCTCTTTGGGCACGGCTGGGAAGTTGACATTGAGGAAGCGACCCGGCTTAAGCCTCGCCTCTTTGATATCGCGGACGAGATTGGCGACGAAGCCGGCGGCCCACTCATAGTCCGCGACTGTTCCCTTTCCATAGTGAACGGCGATCGCGGGCAACCCCGAGAACGCGGCCTCTCGAGCGCAGGCGACCGTACCCGAATAGAACGTTACGACACCTGTCGTCGTTCCCTTATTGATGCCGACGACAACGATATCCGGCTTCTCGGGGAGAAGGGATTCGAGCGCAAGACGCACGCAGGTCGCGGGAAGAGCCTCGATGGTATACCATCTCCCGCCCTTCATCTCGGTCTCTTCCACCCAAATAGGGCCTTCCGATGTGAGACCGTGGCTTGCTCCGCTCTGGTTCTTCGCCGAAGCCGCCACGGTCACGGTTCCCAGAGCGGAAAGCTTATCGAATAGGGCGACCAGACCGGGCGAGTCGATCCCGTCATCATTGGTCAGCAGGATCCTCAGGACCGGTTGGCCGACGGCATGCGCCGCTGAGATGAGTAGGGTCAGAATAACGATCGCGAAAATACGTGGGATCCGCTCGTTTCTCATTGAGCCCTCCTCCTCGAACCAAAAAGAGAGGTTTTCTTTTTCCGGCTCATCGTAACAAAACGCGAGAGCGAGATTCAAGGGCGGCAATTGGTTGACCCGCCCCCGGCGTTGACTTCAAGACGTGCCCGACCTATAATTATCTTTGGGGATGGAGTTCCCCTCGAAACCGCCCGCCCGGCTGATAACTCCTGAAGTGCTTTTTGGCAGAGCGCCGAACTATGTCCGGTCGCTAATGCCTTGGAAATTCAGGGCGCTCGAGAGAGCTGGACCATGCGGTTTTTCTGCCCTCGGTGTTGGAACGATTTCCCCAACGACCTGCCCGCCTGCCCGTCGTGCGGCTTAGACATCCCCGATTTTTGGAGGGGCAAGGACTATGCGGCAAAACTGATCGCCGCCTTGTGCCATCCGGACACGGAGACCGTCATGAGGGCTGCTACGATCCTCGGGGATCTTCATGAAAAAACGGCCGTCGACGGGCTCATCGAGCTGGCCAAAACAACGTCCAACGTCTACGTCGCTTCCGCCGCCGTAGATGCTTTAGGAAAGATCGGCACTCCCCAGGCGTGCGCATACCTGGCCGGTGTTGCCAGGAGCCATCCCGCAGGCATGGTCAGGGACGCGGCCCGATGCTGGGTGAAGCTCGAAGGGGAGAACGGCCCTTGCCCGGATCGGCGTCCGGCGGCAACATCCGTTTCCGGGGAAAAGGCAGGAAAGCGATGAGACAATGGTGGCGTCTGGGCGTTGCGGAGGTGGCCGATCAGCTAGAGACTAGCCCGATAACAGGGCTAACCACAGAGACACTGGTCGAACGGTTAGCGGAGATTGGCCCGAACGAGCTTCAGGAAAAGCACGCGTACAGCCCTTTCCGCCTCTTTATCGCGCAATTCGAGGGGCTCGTCATCTGGGTGCTGGTCGGCGCGGCGATCGTTTCCGGTTTCGTTCAGGAATGGGTCGACGCCCTGGCCATCTTGGCCATAGTCGCCCTAAACGCCATTCTCGGCTTTGTTCAAGAACTCCGGGCGGAGAAGAGCCTGGCCGCCCTCCGGAAGCTATCCGCCCCTTCTGCCAAGGTCATTCGCGACGGCGTCTCCTCAAGCGTTTCCGCCAACGATCTCGTTCCGGGTGACCTCATCGAACTCGACGCCGGGGATTTCGTGCCTGCGGACGGCCGCATTGTTTGGCATACGTCGAACTTCGCGGTCCAGGAGGCGCCGCTCACGGGGGAATCGGCAGCCGTTTACAAGACGGATCTCGTCCTCGAGGAAGGCGATATCCCGCTCGCGGATAGGGCGAATGTCGTCTACCTGGGAACGGCGGTCGTCTCGGGCAGGGCCAGGGCCATTATCGTCGAGACGGGCATGAGGACCGAGCTCGGCCAGGTCGCCGCGTTGATCCAAGGGATCCGTAAGGAAGCTACCCCGCTTCAGAAAAAGCTCGAGCAGTTCGGTCGATGGATCATCTATGTGTGCCTCGCCCTCGTCGCTGTCATATTCGTTCTGGGCGTCCTTCGGGGAGGCCGCCTCCTGGACATGTTCCTGACCGCGGTGAGCCTGGCCGTGGCCGCCATCCCGGAAGGCATGCCCGCCGTGGTCACCATCGCCCTGGCCCTGGGGGTCCAGAGGATGGTCCGGCGACACGTCCTGATCCGCAAACTCCCCTCCGTGGAGACTCTGGGTTGCGCGACGGTCATCTGCTCCGACAAGACCGGGACGTTGACAAAGAACGAGATGACGGTCAGAGTGGTCTGGACGCCTCGGCACGTCTTTCAAGTGACAGGGACCGGCTACCAGCCCGAGGGAGAGTTCCTTCTGGCGGGGAGATCCGTCCCCGCGGCCGGCTTCCCCGATCTGCGGCGGGTCCTGATCACCGGCGTGCTCTGCAATAACGCCCTTCTCTCCGCGGGGAACGGCGGGGCCAAGACGTTTGGCGACCCGACGGAGATCGCACTCTTGAGCTGTGCCGGCAAGGCCGGGATCCGGAAGCAGGACGAAGAACAGACGATGGAACTTGCGGAGGAGATCCCTTTCGATTCAGAGCGCAAGAAGATGAGCGTCGTCCGGAAGGCCGCGGAAGGCTATCATGTGTTTACGAAAGGCGCGCCGGACGTCCTCCTGGGCGATTGCACTCATATCTATGAGGGCGGGCAGCGGCGCCTCATCACCTCCGACGATAGGGAACGGATCACTCGAGCGAACGATGAGCTCGCGGCCCAAGCCCTGCGGGTCCTGGGCTTGGCCTATAAGAGCCTGGATACCGAACCCTCCAGGTACGATGCGGCGGCCATAGAAAACGGCCTGGCGTTCTGCGGGATGTTGGCCATGATCGACCCGCCGCGGCCGGAGGTGAAGGAGGCCGTTGACAAGTGCCGGGCCTCGGGGATCCGGACGGTCATGGCCACGGGCGACCACAAGAACACCGCCGTGGCCGTGGCCAAAGAGCTCGGCTTCTTTGGAGACGACTCCTTGGCTCTGTCGGGCGAGGACGTTGACAGGCTGAGCGACGGGGAGCTCGAGGCGATGATCGAACGGGTCTCGGTCTATGCCCGCGTCTCGCCCGAGCACAAGCTCCGGTCGGTCCGGGCCTGGCGCCGCAAGGGCGAGGTCGTAGCCATGACCGGCGACGGCGTCAATGACGCCCCCGCCGTCAAGGAGGCGGACATCGGCGTCGCTATGGGCCTCGCCGGGACGGACGTGACCAAGGAAGTCTCGGACATGGTCATCACCGACGACAACTTCGCCTCGATCGTCGCCGCGGTAGAAGAGGGGCGGGGCATCTACGACAACATCAAGAAGTTCATCCACTATCTCCTTTCCTGCAACGCGGGCGAGATCCTGGTCATGTTCGCGGCCTCGCTGCTGGCCTTGCCCATACCGCTCGTGCCGATCCAGATCCTATGGGTGAACCTCGTCACGGACGGCCTCCCGGCCTTGGCCCTGGGCGTCGACCCCATCGATCCGAAGGTCATGAGCAGGCCGCCCCGCAGGCCCAACGAGTCTGTCATTACCACGGCCCGGGCCTGGCTGATCATGGCCCAGGGCATGTTCATCGCCTTCTGCACCCTCGCGGCCTTCGTCTATGTCCTCTCGTTCGAGGAAGAGGGCCTCGGCCGGGCCAGGACCGTCGCCCTGGCCGTCCTAACCTGCAGCGAGCTCTTTCACTCCTTCAGCTGCCGGAACATGAAAGAGTCGCTCTTCAAGATCGGCGTCTTCGGCAACCCCGGCCTGTTCGCGGCCAACGGGCTGTCCTTCCTCCTGCAGCTGGCCATCATCTATGTCCCATTCCTTCAGCCCATCTTCAAGACCCAGGCCCTGAGCCTGACCGACCTGGGCGTCATTCTGCTCTTCTCGTCGCTTCCGTTTTGGGCTATGGAGGCAGTCAAGGCGGTCAATCGGAAGGTGGCGATCTATGACCTGGCGTGACCGAGCTGCGGCCGTCATGAGCGTCAAGCGGCGCCAGGGATGTCGACATCAAAGGGGCTCCCTCCGAGCGCGATCATGACCGAACAACTGAACGAGCCTCAGAAGCGCCATCTCCTGGTAACCTTTGAGCACATCGATAATCTCCTCGCGGAGGCCTTGCGCGCCCTGGTTCCCTCCGACCCGCCCTCTCCGCTCGAGCGATATCAAGCGGATTCCTTACCCATCCAGAGGAAGGTCATTTCGGATTACGTCGCTCACCTTCGCGGCATCATGGTCCGTGTCCTTGACGAGACGAATGTTGCGATTCCAGGGCAGAAGGTCAGTTCGATCTGGGCCTTTCGGACCACGCTCGTGAACGTCCGGACGGCGCTCGCGGAACTCGCCCCCAGGTATATGAAAGGATATGGGGCGCTCCCCGAGGATGTCGCTCACGACCTCGAAGTCGCCGTCACGCAACTCATGGATGTCGTCGACCGGATGGCTAGCTATCTTTCCGAAGGGGCTGGCCAGGATCTCAGGGTGCGCCTGGAACAACTGGAAAAGAGCTCGCACGAGGCAGCCTGGATAAAGACCCTCGAGGAGATCATCGGGACGCAGGGACTTGTCGAACTGCGGCCGCCCCTCGCCGCGCTGATCGACCGATTGGAAGACAGCCATTTTGAAGTCGCCGTCTTTGGCCGCGTCAATTCCGGCAAGTCGTCACTGCTCAACTATATCCTGGGCACCGATATCCTGCCTGTCGGCGTCACTCCCATTACGGCGCTTCCAACGCGGATCGTCTTCGGACCTCGGCCCCTCGCCACGGTCTGGTTTGCCGAGGGCAGACCGATCACGATCGAGCCGGTCGAGCTTGAGTTATACGTCACGGAACAGGCCAATCCCGACAACGCCAGGCACGTGGCCCGGGTCCAGGTGGAGCTTCCGGCCGACCGGCTCAAGGACGGTGTCACCTTTGTTGACACTCCGGGTCTCGGTTCCCTGGCCCGGTATGGCGAGACGGAGACATTGGCCTATCTGCCGCGGTGCGACCTTGGCATCGTTCTTGTCGACGCGACATCAACGCTGAACCATGAAGACATCCTGACCGTCAACGCCCTCCTTCGGGGTGGGATCACCACGATGGCGCTCCTGACGAAGTCGGACGTACTGTCCGAGCGAGAGCAAGTCACCGCATCTCGGTATCTCCAAACCCAACTCCGGGCGAACCTGGGTACGGACGTTCCCGTCGCGGTCATCAGCGTCAAAGAAGGATCCGCCGAACTGTGCGACCGTTGGATCGCAAAAAGCTTGATCCTGTGCCTCGAGGAACACCGCAGCCTGGCCGAAGCCTCCCTGCGGAGGAAAACCGGATTGCTGCGGGAGGCGACCGCGGCCGCCTTGAGGCGCCGTTTGGATGAGGCTCCCGAGACCAGCGACGAGGCCGCAGTGCGATCTTCTACGACCCTGTCCCTTTTAAGCGGGGCGCTCGCCAAACTCGAGGCGGCCCGGTGGGAACGATCGGATTGGCAGAATCTCCAGGACAGGATCCTGGATGGAGCTTCGGCAGAGGTCGTCGAGCATTGGAGGGAAAAACCAGCTCGACCCTTCGAGGCCGGTCTGGTCTTGGCTTCTTGCGGAACGCGGGAGTTGAACCGAACGGCCGATTCCATAGCCATGCCCCTGGCCAGACTCAGGCAGGACTTGGCGGACGCTCTCGGCGCCGCCGCCCGCCTGCTCGGGTCCGATCACGAGGAGGAGCCCGTGATCCCCGCTCCCTCGGGAATGCCCCTTCCCGACTTCTCGGCTGTTCGGGGCGAAACACCGCTCCGACGCCCGCGCCTGGCCCTGCTGACCGGAGATGCCGCCATTCGCAAGGCCCGCCGCGAGCTGGCCACGCGGTTCGGGCCGAAACTTGGTGATCTCCTCAATCGCCATGTGCGGCAACTTGAAGAATGGCGTCTGCGTACCCTCGCCGAGATGCGTCAATTTTTCACTGCGCGGGCGGGCCTTTACCGGGTTCGCTGTGAACAGGCCTCGATCCGCTCAAACCGGGAGTCGGTCGAAAGAGACCTGGAGCGGTTACAGGCGCTCGAGAACGACGGAGGGAAACCATGCCCCAGCTAAAACCCATCGTGATCGCCATCCCCGGCCGCCCGGATCTGAGGGTGTCATATCTCATGCTGGATTTCACAGGGACGCTGGCCAAAGACGGATACCTGCTCCCCGGGGTGGCCTCTCGGCTCATGGAGTTGGGCCTCTGGCTCCGGATCGTTGTCGCCACCGCCGATACGTTCGGCAAGGCGGCCACGTCTCTAAATGGATTTCCGGTTGAGATCAAGTTGGTCAAGACCGGTCTGGAAAAACTGCGGCTCCTCGAACGCCTAGGACCCTCTCAAGTCGTGGCGATCGGCAACGGCCGCAACGACGTGCACATGGTCCGACGGGCGGCCCTGGGAGTGGCCGTTGTCGGGCCGGAGGGGGCCGCGGCCGACCTCGTCAAGGCCGCCGATGTCGTGGTAGGGGATGTCCGCGACGCGCTGGACCTGTTGACCAATCCCCTCCGGCTGGCCGCAACACTGCGGTCTTGATGGGCCGCTTTCCCCGGAAGTGAGGCGCCATGAAAAATGATAAAAACCTGGCAGGGCCCGGCCCCGGGCGCGAACATTGGCTCAACAGGAACGTCTTCGGCTTCGGCTTGACCAGCCTGCTCGGCGACTTCTGCCATGAGATGGCCACCGCCGTCCTGCCTCAGTTCCTGCAGGCCATCGGATCTACGGCCGCCGCGCTGGGACTCATCGAGGGTGTGGGCGACGCCCTGTCGAGTTTCGTCAAGCTCGGGGCAGGGTTCCATAGCGACAAGATCGGGCACCGCAAGACTTGGTCCGTGATCGGCTACGCCCTTACGGCTGTCGCGACGTCGGTTTTCGCGTTCGCCTTCGTTTGGCCCGTCATCCTGCTGGGCCGGGCAATCGCGTGGCTGGGACGCGGCATTCGCGGACCTCTCCGGGACGCCATGCTCGCCGATTCCGTCTCTCCCCGGGACCGGGGCAAGGCCTTTGGCTTCCATCGCGCGGGAGACACGGCCGGGGCCGTCCTGGGGCCGCTCGTGGCCTTTTCCGTCCTGACCTGGGCTTCCGGGCACCCGGACATCGTCAACGCCGTCAATTCGTGGCTCCCCCGGGGCGCCGTTTCTCACGGCGGCGTTTTTCGTGTGATCTTCCTGCTCACGCTGATCCCCGGCGTCCTCTCGGTCCTGTCAATGGCCTTTCTGATCACAGAAAAGCGGCGTCCACGCGATCATGAGATGCGCTTCATGAGCACGTTGCGTGGAATGCCGCGCGATTACCGGAGGTTTCTCTGGGCCGTCGGCCTCTTCGGCCTGGCCGATTTCGCGCCGACCCTGATGATCCTCCGCGCGACCACAGTCCTCGAACCGGCGTTGGGCCTCCTCGACGCGTCGCGTTACGCCGCTCTTCTCTATCTCCTCCGTAACGTCGTCTATGCGCTGGCGTCTTACCCCATCGGGGCCCTGAGCGACCGGTTCCCTCGGACCAAGTACCTCGCCGCCGGCTACGCCGTCGCCGTGGTCACTTTCGTCGGTTTCGCTATCGGGTTGCCGACGATCTGGTGGTTCGCGGGTTGCTTTATCCTGGCTGGCATCTTCATCGCTTGGGAAGATACGATCGAGGGCGTCGCCGTCCGTGACTATGTCAAGGAGTCAGTCTCCGGCACAGCCTATGGCGTGCTCGGCACCGTGAACGGGATCGGCGACTTTGCCTCGAGCGTCATCGTCGGCGCCCTTTGGACGGGTCTGGGCGCGGCCTGGGGCTTTGGCTATTCGGTGGTCGTGGGGCTGGCCGGGACCATCCTCATGGCGGTTACGAAGAGACCTTCGATATCCCGAGGGTCGACTTTATAAACGGATGGAGATTCCGGACCAAGGACAAGAACGGATGCCAGATTCGACGGACGCCTCCTGTCAGAGCTCAGTCGAGCCCGGCTTCCGGAGCATCCTATCCCCAGGATCCTCCGCCGGCGCTCAAGCCGAACCGCGGACGGCCCCGCCCTTCTTCCATGATTTGAACCTCGATCAAGTCGTGAATGCCATCACCGCGGCCTGGAAGGATTACGATCTGTCGCCGTTCTTCTTTGCCCGCCCCGACGGCCTTGATGCGATCCTCTATCGTCAAGCGGTCATGCGTGAGCTCGAAGAACAGGATTTGAGGGATATCATCGGGTCCTTCTCCGAGCGGATGCGCACGATGCGGCAATATCTCGGCCTGGCCGAAAAACGATATTACAGATACGAAAAGCAGCGATGGTTCCTCGATGCCGCCGAGACCTATGTCCTCGGCCTCGAGCGCCTTGGCCTCGACCTCAGCCGGCGCGAGCTCAAGTCGACCGGCCTTCGCCGTTTTTGCCGCTATCTCACGGACCATTTGGCTTCCCCTCCCTTTAGGCGGCTTTCGGAGACCGTGAAGAGGATCAAGAGCGACCTGTCCGCCATCACGTACGGGCTGTTGATCAAGGGCAACAGCGTGACCGTGCGTCCGTTGACCGGCGAACCGGATTATAGTGAAGCCGTCGAGAGGACGTTCGAGAAGTTCCGCCGAAGGGCGGCCTCGGATTACCGGGCAAAATTCACGGATTCGGCGGGCTTGAACCATGTCGAAGCGGAGGTCCTGGAGCGTGTCGCCCGCCTTCATCCGGAGACGTTCCAAGCTCTTGAGTCATTCAGCGTGGAGCAGGTAGAGTATCAGGACCCGACGATCCTGCGGTTCGATCGCGAGATCCAGTTCTATTTTGCCTACCTCGGATATTTCCAGAGGTTCCGGCAGGCCGGGCTCAGCTTTTGTTACCCCGAGCTCTCCGCGACGTCCAAGGAGATCGACGTCCGGGGAGGCTTTGACCTCGCCCTGGCCGACAGGCTCCTGCGGGAGAACAAGCCGGTCATCCCCAACGATTTCTTTTTTCGTGGTCCTGAAAGGATCTTTGTCGTGTCCGGTCCCAACCAGGGCGGCAAGACGACATTCGCCCGCATGTTCGGCCAATTGCATTATTTGGCGTCGCTGGGCTGCCCGGTCCCGGCCTCGCGGGCCCGGCTCTTTCTCTTCGATCGGATGTACACCCATTTCGAGAGGCAGGAGGACGTCGAGAATCTCCGCGGGAAGTTGCTGGATGACCTGGTCAGGATCAAGGAGATCGTTGAGCAGGCCACGCCGGCGAGCATCGTCATCATCAACGAGATCTTCCTGTCGACGACCTTGAAAGATGCGGTCTCGCTGAGCAAGCAAGTGATGGCGAGACTATCCGCGCTTGACTTGCTTGGCGTCTGCGTCACCTTCCTGACCGAACTGACGTCGTTTGATAGGAAGACCGTCAGCCTCGTCGGCGGGGTCGA
>CAZIQR010000040.1:0-17782 GCA_964541055.1 uncultured Eubacteriales bacterium | reverse complement strand
GGTTCGACATGACGGGGACGATGATCATCGCCTCCTTCCTGTTCCTGCTGGGGCCGCGCGGCCTCTTCGTCGAGTTCCGCGGCGGGGCGGGCCTCGTCCTCATCTTTCTCATGCTCTGGGCCGGCAAGTGGCACCGCCGCTCCGGCGTCATCACCGGCGCCGAATGGATGATCTTCCGCTTCGGCCAAGACCGATGGGCCCACTTCGCCAGGCTGATGTCCGTCGTCTCGAATGTGGCCATCAATCTGGCTCTCCTGGCCTACTCGTTCAAGGGCGCCGGGCTGTTCCTGTCGATGTTCCTGCCCTTCTCGCCGCTCGTCTGTTCGCTCATCATGATGCTCGTCACCGCGCTCTACACGATCGAGTCGGGCTTCTACGGGGTCATCTTCTCCGACGTCTTCCAGTCGGTCTGCATCTGGGTCGGCGTCGCGGCCGTCCTCGTGGTGGCCCTGAGCCGGCTCTCGGGCGTCCCGGACCTGGGCGCGCTGGCCGTGTCCGTCACCGGCAATCCCGACTGGCTCCGGGCCCTACCGCAGGCGAGGACGCCGATGCCGGCGGGCTACGAACAGTACAGCTTCCTCACGATGATGACGCTCTTCTATTTGGGCAAGACGCTCATCCAGGGATTGGGCGTGGGAGCGGACCCGCGCTTTTTCGGCGCCCGCTCCGACCGCGACTGCGGCCGGCTGAGCTTCCTGGCCGGCTGGTCGCTCATGCTGCGCTGGGTGTTGATGATGAGCCTCGTCGTCCTGGGGCTGATGCTCGTCAAGGATCTCTTCCCCGACCGGACCGTTCTCACTCAGGCGGCCACGCTGATCAAAACGCACGCCGGCGCCGTTCCCCAGAACGAGTGGCCCGAGCTCCTGGCGCGCATCGCCAATCATCCCCAGAGCTTCCCGGCGGAGCTCACGGCCGGGCTGGCCCGCCTTCTAGGCGCCGACTGGGGCTCGAAGCTGGCCCTGCTGAGCTTCCATGGGACGGTGGACCCGGAGCGCATCCTCCCGGCCGTCCTCCTCATGAGCATCCCCGCCGGGCTCAGGGGCCTCCTCCTCGTCGCCTTCCTGGCGGCGGCCATGTCGACGTTCAACGCCATCGTCAACGGAACGGCGGCGTTCCTCACGCGGGACCTCTATCAAGGTTATCTCCGGCGGAAGGCCGGGACCAAGGAGATCATCACCGCCGGCTACGTCTTCGGGGCCCTGGTCATGGCCGTCGGGTTCCTGACGGCCTACTCGACCAAGAGCATCAACGACATCTGGGGCTGGCTGACCATGGGCCTCGTCGGCGGGACGATGATCCCGACCGTTCTCCGCCTCTATTGGTGGCGCTACAACGGGAGCGGCTATGCTTTGGGGACGCTGATCGGCCTCGTCGCGGCGCTGCTGCAGCGCGTTCTTCTTCCGCAGATGCCGGAATGGCAGCAGATCCTCTCTATGGTCGGAGCCGGGCTCGCGGGAAGCCTTGCGGCCACCTATCTTCGACCGCCCACCGACCGCGCCGTCCTCGAGCGCTTCTACCGGACAACGAAGCCCTTCGGTCTTTGGGGGCCGCTCAAGAAAGCGCTCGCGCCCGAGGAAGCGGCGGCGATGGCCCGCGAGCACAAGTATGACCTCATCTCGCTGCCGTTCGCCCTCTTCTGGCAGATCAGCATGCTCATGCTGCCTCTGTTCCTCATCGTCCGAGAATTCAGGTCGTCGGCCGTCGCGGCCGCCGTGCTCGCGGTCTCGCTCATCGGCCTCTATTTCTTCTGGTACCGCAAGCTTCCCGGATAAAAGACCGGGGCCTATTTCGTCACTTTCAAGTACTTGTCAAACCCATCAAGGAACCGTCCGAGGCGTTTCGAGCTCCTCGATCATCAAGGACAAGTTCAGCGGTGAGAGGCGCGGCTCCGGACCGATAGTCCCCGACCGGGCGGCCTAGCGGCGCGAAAGATAAGCCGTCAGCCGGTCCCGGTCATCGTCCGACAGCCGGGTGAACGTGATCCCCATGCCCTGCATGTGGGCCATCCAGGCGACCCGCCCCTCGCCCGCGATGGGGCTCGACGATTCGTCGCCCGGGAGACTGAACCGGAAGCTGATGGACGAACCCTCAGGCAGCGGGTTGATGGTATCGATGTACATCCCGCCATGGGACAGATCGTTGATCCTGCCGTGGAAGTTCATTCCCTTGTGGTCGAAGCTCACTTCCGCGACGGCGAAAGAACGGGCGCCTTGCCGCTTGTCTCCGTCCATGAGATCTCCTCGGGTGACCGCACTTGAGGCCTAAGGCCGCCTCAAGATCTTCTCCATCGCTTTTCCCTGGGCCAGCTCGTCGATGAGCTTATCCAGGTAGCGGATCTCGCGCATCAGGGGATCTTCGATGTCTTCCACCCGGACGCCGCAGATCACCCCTTTGATCAAAGCCCTTGAAGGGTTCGGGCGAGGTGCTTCGGCATAGAAGGTCTCCAGGTCCGTCTGTTTTTCCAGTTGGTCCTTGAATCCTTCCTGGCTATATCCCGTCAACCAACGAATGATCTCGTCGACTTCCGATCTTGTGCGCCCCTTCTTTTCGGCCTTGGCGATATAAAGGGGATAGACGCTGGCGAAGCTCATGGCATAGACCCGGGGCTTTGTCATGAAGCCTATTCTACTTGATGGTTCAAATAAAGAGAACTAGTCCCGCCCCCTTTTTGTTTTCCGGGAGGATTCTATATAATCGGGCCGGAAACACCCCCTGATCATGTGAAAGCAGAAAGGCCGCATGTCCCAAAATTATGATCGGCTCGTCGGGAAGCCGGCCGCGCTCATCCCGACGCCGGCTCTGGTCGTCGAGACGGAGGCCCTGGAGCACAACCTTCGGCTAATGTCCGGCTTTTTCGCCGGCCGCCACGCCAAGCTGCGCCCGCACTTCAAATCGCACAAGTGCGTGACGATCGCCCGGCGCCAGCTGGAGGCCGGCAACGCCGTCGGCATCACCTGCGCCAAGCTTTCGGAGGCCGAGGTCCTGGCGGCCGGGGGGATCCGGGACATCCTCATCGCCAACCAGATCGTCGGCGAGGACAAGGTCATGCGGCTCGCCGAGCTGGCGCGGGCATGCCGTCTCGCCGTGGCCGTCGACGATGAATCCCAGGTGCGGCAGCTCTCGGCCGCGCTGGCCCGGACGGGCGCCAAGGCCGGCGTCCTGGTCGAGGTGGACGTCGGGCTGCACCGATGCGGCGTCCCGCCCGGCGAGCGGGCGCTCCAGATCGCCCGGGCCGCGGCGGCCGCACCCGGTCTCGATCCCCTCGGCCTCCAGGCCTACGAGGGGCATGCCATCACCGTCCTCGACCCCGAGGACAGGCGCCGGCAGGTCCTCGCTTCGATGCAGAAGGCCGTGGACACGAGGCGGCTCATCGAGGCTGCCGGCCTGCCGGTCCGCGTCCTCAGCGGCGGCGGCACGGGGTCGTATGATATGACCGGCCTCATGGACGGCGTCGACGAGGTCCAGGCCGGTTCCTACGCCCTGCTGGACCACTTTTACGCGAAGAGGCGGCCCGAATTCGCCATCGCCCTCAGCATCGTCGCGACCGTGATCTCCAGCAACGGATCGGACCACGCCGTCCTCGATGTCGGCGTGAAGGGGGTCGGGGCGGATCTCGGCCCTCCTGTCCTCGCGGACCGTCCGGAGGACGCGATTGCGCGCTTCGAGTCGGAGGAGCACGCCACCGTCAAGGTCGGCGGCCGCCCGCTGAAGGTCGGGGACAAGGTCCGGCTGTTCCCGTCGCACGGCTGCACGACCTGCAACCTGCACAGGCGCCTCTTCGCCGTCCGGAACGGGATCGTCGAAGACGTGTGGGCGATCGAAGGCAGCGGGTGTTTGGAATAGAGGCAATCTGCAGATCGGAGGCTTCCCATGAAAAAGGTCCTGATCATCGCCCTGGTCATCCTCGTGTTGGCCGGCGGCGTTCTCTTCTGGTGGCGGCACTATTTCGTCTTCGGGGAAGGCGTCAAGGCGGGGACCCTGAATTACGTCGTCCGCAAGGGCTATATTTTCAAGACCTGGGAAGGCAAGCTGATCCAAACGGGCTTTAAGTCCGCGGAGCCCGGAGCCCTTCAGAGCAACGAGTTCCAGTTCAGCATCGCGGACCGCAAAGTGGCCGCGTCCCTCGAACGGGACAGCGGCAAGCTCGTCGAGCTGCGCTACAAGGAGTACCTCAGCCCGCTTCCCTGGCGAGGTATGAGCAAGTATATTGTCACTGAAGTGCTGAACGTCAGGGACCAAGGCCCGGACGGCAGCCTGCCCGTCCTTCGATGACCCCGTCCCCGGCCGCCGCGACCGCGCCTATCTCGCCGTCGCCCGGTCGATGAAGGCGGCGATGTTGTCGTGGAGCTTCACGCGGCTTTCGTCGTGCAGGTACATCATGTGCCCCGCGGGATAATAGTCCAGCGTGAGATGGCCCTGCAGCTCCGTCGGCAGCCCGAGGTGGCCCATGGTGAACTCGGTGGCGAAGAACGGCGTGGCCATGTCGTAATAGCCGTTCTCGACCTGCACCAGCAGCTTCGGGTTGGTGATCATGGCCTGGGCCAGGTCGCCCTGGACGTTGGGGGAGCCGGGGAAGAAGCCGCCCGACGTCGCCGGAGCCCCGGGGAAGCCGCCCGTCGCCGGCTGGCGCCGCCAGTTCCAGTCCCGGCCGCCGCGGAGGGACGTGTTGTAGGTCATGTCCTGGCCGTAGCGGAGCTCCTGGTGGTTGTAGACGTTGACCAAGGCGGTATAAGCGCCGCCGACGGCCGGGCCCTCGGGGTCGCCCTGGGCGTTCTCGGCCAGAAGGTCGCGGGTGAAGCCGGTGAACCGGGCGTCGATACGGCCCGTGGTCAGGCCGCGATCGCGCTCGAGCTCGACATTGAACTGGGCCAGCGTCACCCTCAGGTCGGCCTTGATCCAGTAATCCGCGGCCAATCCCGTATAGGCGGAGAGCTTGGCGGCCACGGCCCGCTTTTCCGCGGGCGCGAGCGCGGCGCCTTTGAACAGGGCCGCCGCGTATTCCCCCTTGGCGTAATCCCGGACCTCGGCGAGAAAGGCCTCGAGGTCCGCCGGCCGGTCCTTGAGCGCCCCGTGGTACCAGGCCACGGCGGCGTAGCTCGGCAGATAGAAGATGAATGGGCGGTCGTCGCCCGCCCCGAACGTGATCGTCGCGAGGTCGAGCACGGACGAGATGAGGACCACCCCGTTGAGGTGCATGCCCTCGCGCGACTGCAGGATCTGGGCCAGCGCCGCCGAGCGGAACGTGCCGTAGCTTTCCCCCACCAGGAACTTGGGCGAGTTCCAGCGGCCGTTCCGGCTGATGTAGGTCCGGATGAACTGGGCGAAGGCGATGGCATCCTCGTCGATCCCGAAGAAGTCCTTGGGCTCGCCCTGGCCGGCGATGCGGCTGTAGCCCGTGCCCATGGCGTCGACGAAGACCATGTCGGTCTTGTCGAGGAGCGTTTCGGCGTTGTCGACCAGGGCGTAGGGCGCCGGCGGGGTGAAGGCCGCGTCCACGGTCGAGACCCGGCGAGGCCCGAAGGCGCCCAGGTGCAGCCAAAGGGAGGCCGACCCGGGGCCGCCGTTGTAGAAGAAAGCGACCGGCCGCGCGGACAGGTCCTTAACGTCGCTTCGGGTGTAGGCCGCGGCGTACATCAGCCCGATCGGCTCGCCCTTGTCGTTGCGGAGCAGGATCGTCCCGGACGAGGCCTTATAGGGGATGACCTGTCCCTTGATCCGGATGGTGTGATCGGTGACGGACAAGGACTCTTGGACCGGGGCGGTCGCTGCGGGAGCAGGCCCGGCCGGCCGGGCCTCCTGCGGTTTGGCCGCCGGTGGAGCGGCCTGTTGGGCCCGGACGAGAGGAATGGTCGCGGCCGCGACCAAGGCGAAGATGGCGAGGATGCGGAGGGCGGGTCTCTGTCTCATCGTTGTGCTCCTTCTCCGGCCGCGCCGTCGGTCCGGCACGCCGCTTCCCGACGATTTTATGCCCGGCCGCAGGAAAAGAAAAGCCTCGCGCCATTGACTTCGACCCGGGCCGCGGCTATCCTCGTTCTCGCGGAGGATGACCATGAGATCCCTGGCCTTATTTTCGGCCGCGCTCTTGCTTGTTCCGGCCCTGGCCGCCCAAGAGGCGCGCCCGATCCGTGACGATGTCGGCTTTTGTTGGAACCCGGCGAGCATGCGTTTGCTCGTCGACTATCTGCAGGCCCGGGAGCCCGATTCGTTCGAGCCCGATGGCCTGGTGGCGGCCATCGCCCCCCACGATGACTATCTTCTGGCCGGCCGCGTCGATTACCCCCTATTCAAGATCCTGCGGGCCAAGGAGGTCGTCGTCTTCGGGGTCACGCACGGCACGGTGCGCAGCGAGATCGGCGACCCGCACAACATCCTGATCCTCGACGCCTTCAAGACGTGGCCCGGGCTGACGGGGCCGATGGGCATCTCCGGGCTGCGCGAGGTCCTGAAGGAGCGCCTGGACAAGGCCGTCTATCAGGTCAACAACAAGGCCCACACGATCGAGCACTCCATCGAGGCCGAGGTGCCCTGGCTGCAGTACTTCAACCCGGACGTCAAGATCACCCCGATCATGGTCACGGGCATGCCCTTCGACAAGATGGAGGAGATCTCGGCCCAGGTCGCGAAGGTCATCGCGGCCGAGATGGCGCGGAAGGGGCTCGTTGCCGGCAAGGACGTCTTTTTCCTGATCTCGTCCGACGGCAACCACTACGGCCAGGATTTCAAGAATTCGCCGTTCGGCGAGGGCGAGACGGCCTGGCTCAAGGCCCGGGCCCTCGACCAGCGGCTGATCCGCGGCTATCTGACGGGCGTCATGGACGACGGGAAAGTGGAGGGCTTGACCAAGGAGCTCTGGGGGGCGACCTACCTCGACTATCGCAACACCTACTGGTGCGGGAAATACTCCGTTCCCTTCGGGCTGCTCACGGTGCAGAAGGTCCTCGCGTTGACGGAGAACAAGAAGATGAGCGGCATGCTCTTCCACTATTCCGACAGCTACAGTGAAGGCGCGCTGCCGCTCCAAAAGACCGGCATGGGGCTCACGGCCCCGTACTCCCTGCGCCATTTTGTCAGCTGGTGCTCCATCGGGTACTACCGCGACTAGGTTCTCTTGACTCCCGCCGGCCGGCGCACTATCTTCTCTCGTGGTGGGAAGGGTCGAAGGGAGGATCCCATGGCTTTGTCCCGCTCGGTCCGTTCAATCCCGACGGTTCCCGTCGTCCTTTTGGTCGGCCTGGTGGCGGCGGGAGTTTCCATAGGACTCCTGCCGGGCGCACAGGACAAGCCCGCCGATAAGACGCCGCTCCAATATGCCGTCTCCGTCACGCTCAAGCTTGTCCAGGCCTCCGTGACCGGAAAGGGCGGCGAGCCCGTGACCGACCTCGATGCCGGCGAGTTCGAGGTCACCGACAACGGGCAGCGCGTGGCCATCACTCATTTTGAAAAGCACGTCCTGCCGGGGCTCGGCGTGGCGCCTGGTCCCGCCCCCGCCGTGGCCGAGGCCCCCAGGGGGCGGAAATTCTTCCTGCTCTTCGATTTTGCCTTCAACGACGCCCGGGGGTACAACCGGGCCAAGAGCGCCGCGCTCCGGTTCATGGACGTCTATCTCCAGCCCGAGGATGAAGTGGGTCTCTTGAGCTATTCGGCCCGCACCGGGCTCGTCCTCCACGAGTACCTCACGACCGACCACAAGAGAGTCCGCGGCATCGTCGACGGCTTCGGACAACGAAAGGTCATGGGCCGGGCCGAGAACCTCACGCAATACATCTATACGGACTGGATGGTGCAGGAAAGGGCGCCGAAGCCCACGCCGGACAACCCGGGGGCCGGCGCCTATGACTCGGACGATTTCCTGCTGAGGCAGGCCCGCCTGCAGTCCCTCCAGCGCCTGGACGACCAGGCCCGGACGAGTTACGCGGACCGGGTTAGGGACATGATTGTCGCCTTCCGCAACCTGGCCGTGTCCCTCCGCGGCATCCCCGGCTATAAGAACGTCATCCTGTTCTCGAGCGGGATCTCCCGGCAGGTGCTCTACGGGAAAGGGGGAGGAACCGTCGTCGCCAACTGGGGGGACGCCGACGCGCTCGCCCAGCAAATGAGGGACTATGACGCGGCCCAGGCGGATTCCGGGCTGCGCGACGATTTTTCGAAAATGGTCGTCGAGTTCAAGGCCTCCAACAGCCCGATCTACACGCTGGACGTCTCGAGGCCGGCGGGGGACCGGGAGGTCAGCGACGACGGCGTCAATATCTCGGCTGCGGCCAAGGAAATGCTCGGGACCGATTCCCTGCGCCAGTTCGCCGGAGAATCGGGCGGACAGTTTTTCGCGAACACGGTCCAAGACGACGTCTTCGCGGCGGCTCTCCAGAAGATCACCGGGGCCTATTATGTGCTCGGGTATTCGGTTAATGAGAAGTGGGACGGCAAGTTCCATAGGATCGAGGTCAAAGTGGCCCGGAAGGGCTGCAAAGTCTCGGCCCAGCGCGGCTATTTCAACCCCAAGCCCTTCAATGAATACTCAGGCTTCGAGAAGCTTGTCCAGATGACCGACCTGGCCCTGAGCGACGATCCGAAATTCCAGGTCCCTCAATCGCTGCCGCTCGCGGTCCTGCCTTTGACCGTGAACGGGGCGCCGCAGCTGGTGGCGTTCTCCCGGACCACCCGGGCCGGCCTCGGCGAGGCCATCGGCAAAAGGGCGGAGGCGTACGTCCTTGTGACGGACGAGAGCGGACAGATCTCGACCGTCAAACGGTTCGTTCTCGGATTGCCCGACTCGCCCACGGAAACGTGCGTTCCGTCCTTCCTGGTCCAGGCCAAACCCGGCCGCAGCGTCTGCATGGTCGTCGTGCGCGACCTCAATACGGGCCGGGCCGCAAAGGGCCTGGCGTCATTCACCGTCGCCCCGGTCCGAACGGGGGGGCTCCAGATCGACCCGCCGCTCCTTCTCGTTCCCGACACCGCCTCCAAGGACCTGGCCTCGCCGGGCACCGGTCCAAGCCTGTCCCAGCTGTTCGGCTACGACACGAATGCCTATGCGCCGCTTTTCGGGGACGTCCCCGCGGGGACTTCGAAGATCCTGGCGGCCCTCCGCAGTCCGGCCGGAGGGGCCGGGGGGGACCTCGAGTTTGCCGCCGTCATCCGGGAGAAGGCCGCGCCGTCGCAGGCCGAGGTTCCCGTGATTGTGCTCAAACAGACGCATGACGGGGCGACCGGCTTCTTCCTCCTCGAGCTCCGCCCAGGCGACCTCAAGCCCGGCCGCTATGCGATCGCCGTTCAGGCCCTGCGGAAGGACGGGCAGACGGCTGTCGCCGCCACCGAGTTCGGCGTGAAGTAGGCGTCAGCGGCCGTCGCTGCGCACGACCTCGACCTTGACGGTCGGTCCCTTGACCTCGATCTCGGCCCGCCAGGGGTAATCCCATTCTCCTATGGCCGCGAGGGGAACCCCGCGGCCGTCGATGACCAGATCGTACGAGGAGCCGGACGGGAACGAGAACCGGAGGGCCGTCCGGTGGCGATCCGAGGTCCGGTTCTCGAGGGAAAAGCCGATCTTCCGAAGCGATCGGTCGATCGTGATCGGACGGCCGGCGGCGAAGCCGTCCCGCTCGAGCTCGATCTTCAACCGAAGCGGCGCGGCTCCCGCCGGGCCCGGCAGGACCGCGGCGAGCCGCCGCCGCACCCCGTCGCGCGGCTCGACCGAGACTTCGCCCCGCTTTTCTTCGAGCCGTCCGCCGTAGGCGATCCAGCCGAAGACCGGGTCGTGCGCGACCACGGTCGCGGCCATGCGCAGCGCTCCGCCGTAGCCGAGGTCGATCTCTCCGTCGTAGCGCCACGGACCGCGGGGCACGGTCACGCCGCCGGGATAGCTCGAGCCCATCCAGGCGCCTCCCGCCTTGGCCGCCTGGAACTGCCAGCCCGAGGCGCCGTCGTTCTCGGGCCCCGGATACCAGAATCCGTAGTTCGTTCCCGGCCGGCCCGTGTTCATCAGGCACCAGGAGCTGAGGTAGGAGGCATAGCCGAGCTGCAGCCAGTCGAAAGGCTCGGGCGCAAAATTGAGGGCGAAGTCGAGAACGCCCCATCCGCCCATGGCGGCCATGTAGCTCACGCCGGGGTCGCAGCCGAGCGTGTAGTAGGCCGGATCGAGCCAGCCGCGGACCGAGAGGCCGGCGTAGAGCTGGCGGTCCATGAAGGCCCGCGAGTCCTCCCGGCGGACCGCCGGATGCGAATACCACTTGTTCTTTTTGACGTCAAACCAGAGGTCCCGGTCCGGCGCCATGTCGTGGGTCGCGCCGTATTTGGCGAAGGCGTAGGTCGATTCGAAGGCGGTGCGGTCGAACGCGTATTCTGAGCGGAAAGGGTAGCGGTCGTCGTAGACGAAATACTTGACCTTCTTCTCCCACTCGCCGCGCAGCCAGGCGGCCCGCTCCGGGAAGCCCTCGCGCTCGAGGGCGGCGGCGAGATCGAGGACGACGAGCTCGTTATAGAGCCCCCATTTGTAGGTCTCGTAATACTCGGGATAGATCCCGTAGGGATAGGTGAAGAAGGCCTTGGCCGTCCCGAAGGCCCGCTCGAGGTATCCGGCCGCGTCGAGATAGCGCGAAAGCTCCGGGTACATCTTGGCGATCTGGTACATGTGGTAGTAGAGCATGACGACGTGCGGGTAATCGTAGGACCGCCAGACGTGCTCCTTGGGGAGGTCGCGCAGGGCCGTGGCGTTGTCGCGGAGCTTCTCGGCGTAGGCGCGGCGGCGGGCCGGGTCGCGGTTGACGTACCAGTTGGGCGTGCCGTAAACGCCATAGGGATAGGGCGTTTCGTCGCCGCGGCGCTGGAGCTTGCCCCAGACGAAATGCTCCAGGTAATACTCGATCGCGGCGATCTCCCGGCGGTCCGGATAGATGACGTTCTTGGCCGCGAGGAAGGGCGCCTTGCACAGGCCGGGATCGTCGCAGGTCAGAACATAGGCCATGCGGTCGAGGAAGATGTCGGGGTCCTCGATCGTCCGGGTGACGCGGGCCTCCATATCGTAAGGGCCGAAGACCCCGTCCCACCACTTCGAGGGGTCGCGGATCTGCTGGCGAGAGACAAGGAAGGCCGCCCGCTTCCGGATGAGGGTCTCGAGGGGTTCCGTGACAAAGAACTCGAGGAAGGTACGGCGGCCGCCGTCGTGGACGATGGTCAGCATGTTCTCGCCGAGACGGTGGAACGACGCCTCGAAGACGTGAAGCCCCGCGGCCGGCTCGCCGAGGGGGCGGACCGTAGTCTCATCGGGGAACTCGGCCAGGACCTTCTCGATCCGGGCCTTGGTGTGGAGCGAGAAGCGGACCGGGAGGTCCTCGGGGGCGGTCATCCCGGGGACGACCCGGACGTCAAAGAGCCCCGCGTCATAAAGGAGAGAGCGGAGCTCGTCGTAGCTCTCGGCCCACTCAAAACGGAAGCCGTAGGAGGCGCGGCTCCCGGGCGAGCCGGCGGGACCAAGCTCGAGCGTCGTGTGCGGCTGGCGCCACGTGCCTCTCGTTTCCGCCGGGCCGCTCTTGCCGGAGTGGACGAAGAGCTGTCCGCTGCCCCGGCCGCCCGCCGTCCAATATTCGAGCTTCGTCCCGGGTCGGACCGTCAGAAGAAGGTAGGGCGGGGCGCCCGAGGCGCGCACGAAATAGACGAATGAACCGGCGCCGGAGACGAACTGGTGGCGGAGGAAGCCGCACTCGAAGATCTGGGCGGGGTCCTCGCCGTAAGGTCCGGCGGTCGGAATGGAAACGGCCAGGTCGCCGATCTCTACGGGAGTTTTGGCGGTCGATTCGAGGTCGACCGTCCAATCGAGAACGCGGCCGTCCGTCCGATAGGTCTCGGCGACCCGGACTGGCGCACCGGATCCGCCGCTTGTGTAGGTGGCCGCGCCGGCTTCGGGGGAGGCCTTCCAATCCGGCCCGCGGGGCGCGAGATCGGTCCAGCCGGCCGTCTTGTCGGCGCGATAGCTCACCGCGAGCCCTAGAACAGGAGGACGCCCTTCTCGCCCGGCCGCCGCAGGCATGAGCGTCGCCCGGAAGGGATCGCGGGGATCGGCCAGGGCCGAGACGCCTCGTACGTCGCACGCGAACCTGAAATCGCCTTTCTCGATGACGACGGATTGAGGGGCGGGAGCGGCCCCTCCCTGTCGAGGCCCGGAAGCCGTCGGGCGTGACACCGATAGGAACAGGGCCAGGCCGATGCCGGCGAGCGCCGGCACGGTCTTGGAACGGGAACTCTTGCGGATGCCGTCGGCGGCTCGGGTCATCAGTTCCTCCTCAGCTTTGCACGTGTCCCCGTTGGTCGCAATGATCGATCGGCTCATGGATGGGGAGGATTTTACACCAAAAGGGCCGAATGGGGGACAGGGACATCCGTGACGGCGGGGATGTCATCACGGCCCGGACGGGGTCTTGACAAAGCCACTCAACGTAATTACAGTAATAACATCATATCGGGAACGGGATTCACAGGGAGGGCCGCACATGAGGACAAAGGAGCTCAAAGTCGCCAGGATCGGCAACTCCCGGGGAGTCCGCCTGCCCGCCTCCTCCCTGAAGCATTATGCCATCGGAGCCGCCCTGATCATGGAGGAAAGGTCCGAGGGGATCCTCCTCCGGCCCGCGGCGGGGAGTGAAGCTAAGCTTTCCTGGACGGAAACCGCCGGCGAGATGGCGGCCGCAGGCGAGGATTGGAAAGAATGGGACGCTTTGAATTCGGACGGCTTGGCCACGATCCCTTGGGAACCATCGAAAGGCGGAAAGGCCGAGGAGGGAAAGACCCCCTATGGGCGCGTGAGGGCTCGACGCCCCCAGGCCATCAAACGCTATGAATTCCGCTGGGCGGATCTCGACCCGGCCCGCGGCGCCGAGATGGCCAAGGCCCGGCCCGTCGTTGTCGTCAGCCTCGACGAGCTCAACGAGCGGCTCGGAACGGTCACCATATGCCCCATTACCAGCCGGCTCCATCCGAAGTGGAGGTGCCGGATGGCCGTCCGCTGCGCCGGCCGCCCGGCCGAGATCGCGGTCGACCAGATCAGGACCGTCAGCAAGGCCCGGCTCGGCGCAGGTTTGGGCTCCCTCTCCGAGGCGGACGCCGCGGCCCTCCGGCGGCTCATCACCGAGATGTACGGAGAGTAAGGGAGATAATCGTCCCCGCGCATCGCCCGGCCGAGGACGCCCGGGTGTCGGAGATCGTCGTCGGCGGCTATCGCCCGAAGAGCGTCGTCGCCGGATTTCTCTCGGTAGCAGTCCCGGGATCGCGGCTGCCGGCGTTAAACAACCCTCAGTCGATGCGGCCGAGCTGGCCGCAGGCCGCCATCAGCGTGCGGCCCCGGGGGGTTCGCAGCTTGACGAAGATCCCGGCGGCCTCCAGGCGTTGGGCGAACGACCCGATCTCCGCGTCGGTGGGCGCGGCGGCGATCGGGGCCGAGCCGGGATTATAGGGGATGATGTTGAGCATGGCCCGGCCGGAGGGGGCGGCGGCCCGGATGAACGCGACTACGCCCTCCGCCGTGCCCGGACCGTCGTTCCGGCCCGGCATCAGGCAATAGTTCACGCCGAGGGCGAAGTTGCGCCGCTGAGGATAGAGAGCCAGGGCGTCCGCCAAAGCCTCGAGCCCGATGCCCCGGTTCACGGGCATGAGCTCATTGCGGCGATCGTTGTCCGGCGCGTTGAGGCTTACCGAAAGATTGAGGCGCTTGAGCCCCAGGCCCTTGAGGCGGGCGATGCCATCGGGCAGGCCGGCCGTGCAGACGGTGAGATCATCCTGCGAAAAAGCGGGGCCCGACTCGTCAAGGAAAACGGCCAGGGCGCCTGTAAGTCCCTCGAAATTGTCGAGGGGCTCGCCCATGCCCATGAAGACGATATGGCCGATATCCCATCCCAGGATCAGGCGCGCCGCGGCGTATTGCCCCACGATCTCGTCCGGCCGGAGGCCCCTGACGAAGCCCAGCCGCCCGCTCTCACAGAAGGCGCAGGCCAGGCGGCAGCCGACCTGGGAAGAGACGCAAAGAGTGGCCGGGCCTGGTTCGGGGCCGCGATTGGCCACGGGGATGCGGACGCATTCGACCCGCTCGCCGTCCTCGAGCCGGATGAGGGCCTTGGCGGTCGTGCCGAAAGGCCCGTCCTCCTCGACGACGCGCTCGATCGTCGGCAGCCGGAGCGCGACGCGGGCGGCCAGCAGGGCCGCGGCCTCCTTGCCGACGAGGGCGGAGCCCGGCTCGAAGCGACCTTCGGCGAAGGCCTGCCGATAGAGACGCCCCAGGGCCCGGGAGCGTCCCCCGCGGCCCCCGGCCAGCGCTTCGACGGACGGGCGGGTCAAACCGAGGATGTTGGCGCGCTTATCTTTGTCCGCCATCCCGCCAATGTAGCGGAATCCCCGCCGTTCTTCAATGCCAAGGGCCGGGCGCCTCCGACCCCGTCGCCTCTGATCGGCCGACTTGACCGGGGGGCCGAGCCGGAGTACCGTGTTCCATCCGGATCCTATTCCGTCCATCGAGGTGAGGCATGAAAAAGACCGCCATCCTGATCCTGATCGCGCTCGTCGCGGTTACCACGATTGCCCTGGCCCAGGAGAAACCCCGGGACAAAGGGGTTTTCGTCGAGCCGAAGAACGCCTTCTTCGACGAGATCATGAAGTCCGTATCGGAATTCGGCAAGAAGCCGGCCACAACGCCCAAGGCGTTCGTCGTCGACCTCGCCGGTTTCGCCGCCCCGACGAGCCTCGAGGGCTTCCACGCCGTTTGGCACAACCCGCCCGTCTCCCAGGGGGATACGAACACGTGCTGGTGCTACTCGACGACCTCCATGTTCGAGTCTGAAGTGTACCGCCTCAGCGGCAAGAAGGTCCGCATCTCCGAGGCCTTCACCGTCTATTGCGAGTACCTCGAACGGACGAAGCGGTTCATCCGCGAGCGGGGCGATTCGGCCGTGGCCGAGGGCTCCGAAGCGAACGCCGTGACGCGCGACTGGAAGCTCTACGGCTGCATGCCCTGGGACGTCTACAGCGGCCTGCTCCCCGGGCAGAAATTCCCCGATCACAGCAAGATCATCGGCGAGATCGCCGCGTATCTCGATCACGTCAAGGCCAGCAACGCCTGGGACGAGGAGGAAGCCCTCCGCACCGTCAAGGCCATCCTCAACCACTATCTCGGCGCCCCGCCCGTGACGTTCACCGTCGAAGGCCGCGAATACACGCCCGTCACGTATCTCCGCGATGACCTGAAGATCAACCCCGACGATTACGTGGATGTCCTCTCCTATCTGCAGCAGCCGTTCGGCCCGAAAGTCGAGTACGAGGTCCCCGATAACTGGTGGCACGGCAAAGACTATACCAACGTGCCGCTCGCGACCTTCATGAAGATCCTCGACAACGCCCTGAAGCTCGGCATCTCCGTGAGCATCGGGGGCGACGTTTCCGAGCCGGGCAAGAACGCCGAGAAAAAGGTCTTCATGATCCCGACCTTCGACATCCCTTCCGCCTATATCGACGACAACGCCCGGCAGTTCCGCTTCAGCAACGGGACGACGACCGACGACCACGGCATCCACCTCATCGGCGCCGCGCAGGGGCCCGGCGGCCGCTGGTTTCTCATCAAGGATTCGGGGTCGAGCTCGTTCAACCACGACCCCAAGGGCTATTATTTCCTGAGCGAGGACTACGTCCGGCTGAAGATGATGGACTTCATGGTCCACAAGGACGCCCTCAAGGGCCTTATCGAAGTCAGATAGACCGCGCGTCGGCCCTCTTTTTGCGGCCGCGGCCGGCTTGACTTGCCGTTCCCGGTATCATATAAAGGTCTGGCTTAACGGAGGGGGCCCGCATGAGAAATCTCCCTGTCTGCGTCCGGTGGCTTCTGGTGTTGGTCGCGGTGGTCGCTCTGACGGCCGCGGCGGCGTCGGCGATCCAAACGGCCCCGCCCCCGTCCCAGGCCGCGGCTCAGCCCGACCTGACCGCGGTGAAGGCGGATTTCGTGCCCGGTGACAAGATCATTTTTTACGATGATTTCAGCGACATGGCCGGCGACGAGCCGCCCCCGCACTGGAAGGTCCGCGGCGGGGCCGTCGAGCTCAGGGTCGGAGCGGGGGTTCGCCAGCTCACGGTGATGAGCGAGCGAGCCCGGCTGGTCCCCATGATCAAGGGTCTACCCAAGAACTTCACCCTGGAGACCGAACTGAAGTTCGACGACAACGCGGACATCCGCTCGGTCTGGCACCTTTGCGACGCGACATGGGACGGCCCCACCGGTCCGGACGCGGCCCTGCGCGTGACCCTCCAAACCCAGGAGACTGTCCTCGGGGTCCAGGTCCGGAAGGGCGGGGCGGAAGGGTCCGAAGACCTGGCCGAGGCCACGGTCCCGGTCGATTTCGGCCAGCCGGTCAAGGAGGCGATCTGGGTCCAGAACGGGCGGCTCCGGGTCTATATCAACGGCGTGCGGGCCGTCGACGTGAACCAGGTCGAGCTGCCGCCGCTCACGGGCGCGGAATTGGCGCCGGAATATGGGGAGGCCAAACTGGGCTACCGCCTGGTGCGCATCGCCGAGTCGGTCCCCGACCTCGGCCAGATCCTCATGTCGACGGGCCGCTATGTGACGCACGGCATCCTGTTCGACACGGACAGCGACCGCCTGAAGGCCGAATCGGCGCCCGTCATCAAATCGGTGGCCCAGGCGCTGGCGGCCAATCCGGCGCTCAAGCTCCAGATCGAGGGGCATACCGACTCGACGGGGGACGTGGCGCATAATCTTGACCTTTCGAAGCGCCGGGCGGAGGCGGTCAAGGCCGTCCTGGTGTCGCAGTTCAGCGTCGACACGGCCCGGCTGACGACGGTGGGCCTGGGCGCGACCAAGCCGGTCGACTCGAACGATACGCCGCAGGGCCGGGCCCAGAACCGCCGCGTGGAGTTCGTCAAGCAATAGTCCCGTCAGAGGAGGCCGGTCCCGGCCTAAAAGAACGCCGGAGCGACCACGGGTAGGCTCCGAGAAGGCGGGGATGCCTAGATCCTCTCGATGATGAGCTTGAACGGCATGGGGTGCTGTCCATACTCGAGCATGTCCAGTTTGCGATCCCACCTTGTGATCCATGCCAGGTCGCCCGTTCCGGGGATGGGGATGATCTCCCAACGGTCGGCCACGTTGTCATGATTCCGGTCATAGGCGTGGACTTCGACGATCCCGGCGTCGTGATCGGAATTTTCTTCACCGTAAATGACGCGGTAGCTGTGTATAGTCTCGGTACACATCCAGGCCCAGAGGCGGACCTGGGCAAACGTGTCGGGCGGCATCTTCAGGAAGTTCAGCTTGGTATTGGAGAAGCTGTTATAGGTCCTCATCACGAAGTAGTCGATGGGATCATCGTCCATGGGATAGACCCCGGCCGTGTCGGGGAGGTAGTCGCCGTACTGTGATGTGGCCAGGGGAAAGACAACGAGAACGCTCCGTGCCGAATGGTGAGGGATCTCGAAGACGAAATCGCCGAGGTCGCCGGTGATCTGAGCGGTGACGCCGTTGGTTTGGACATAGGGGCCCAAGGCGTCGTTATGGAACTTCTGAACGTAATAGGAGGGATCATTCGGATTGCCGCCGGGAGTGGTCAAGCCCTCAAACGACACCCGGACCATCACAGGCGCCTTCGGTTTGGCCCCGTACAGGCCGTAGCCGAGGATGAGACCGGCGATAGCCAGGCCCACCGCCACTTTGATCATGCGTGCCATTTTTACCCTCCTTTTAAGCGGCATTTGCCGCTGACCCGGCCGCTTGGCCGATCAAAATACGGACTTCCATCTT
>CAZIQR010000039.1:0-18081 GCA_964541055.1 uncultured Eubacteriales bacterium | reverse complement strand
CATGAAGCGATCCGCCCGGACCCTGATCCTGACCCTGGCCGCGATCCCTCTCGCCGTCCTCATCTTCGTGCTCGCCCCGTCCGGCGTTCCGACGCCGCCGGCGGCTGCCGTTGCCGCGCCCGCAGCGACGCCCACAGCCCGGGAAGCCAACGCCAAAGCCGCGGCCGTTCCGTCGGCCCTCGCCGAGCCTCGCCTCGTCCTCACGCCCAAGCCCGGCGCCGAGCCGCGCATCAACGGCGCCCGCATCTTCGGCGTCCGCCCCGGCTCGCCCTTCCTCTTCACCGTCCCGGCGACCGGCGAGCGGCCGATCACCTTCGGCGCCGAAGGCCTGCCGCAGGGCCTCCAGCTCGACGCCGCGACCGGCCGGATCAGCGGCGTGATCGCCGCGCCCGGCGCCACCCTCGTCACGCTCACGGCCACGAACCGTCTCGGTGCGGACTCGCGGCCGTTCAAGATCGTTTGCGGTTCGACCCTGGCCCTCACACCGCACATGGGCTGGAACAGCTGGTATGTCTGGGAGAACCACGTCACCGGCGCCATCATGCGCGCTGCCGCCGATGCCATGGTCTCGAGCGGCATGATCGACCACGGCTACCAGTACGTCAACATCGACGACTGCTGGGCCATCCGCCCGGACGCGAAGGACCCCTCGCTCTATGGCGAGCCCCGGGACTCCCGCGGCATGGTCAACTCGAACGGCCGCTTCCCCGACATGAAGGCCCTGACCGATTACATCCACGGCAAGGGCCTCAAGGCCGGCATCTACACGTCGCCAGGCCCGTTCACCTGCGCCGGCCACATCGGCGCCTGGCAGCACGAAAAGCTCGACGCCGACCGCTTCGTCGAGTGGGGCTACGATTTCCTGAAATACGACTGGTGCTCCTACAGCGACGTGGCCGAGGACAAGAGCGTCGAGACGCTCCAGAGGCCTTACCGGCTGATGAGCGACATCCTTGCGGCCGAGCCCCGCGATCTCGTCCTCAACTTCTGCCAATACGGCATGGGCAAGGTCTGGGAGTGGGGCGCCTCGGTCGGCGGCAACAGCTGGCGCACGGCCGGCGATCTCGGCGGCTCCTACGAGGGCATCCCGGCCGCCCTCTTCCGCGACGGCTTCGACGTCTATTCGGCGAACGAGCTCCACCGCTATGGCGGCCCCGGCCACTGGAACGACCCCGACTATCTGCTGCTTGGCTATCTCAGCAATTGGAAGGGCGGCACCGCCCCGACGCCGCTCTCCCCGAACGAGCAATATACGCACGTCTCGCTCTGGGCCCTGGTCGCGGCCCCGCTCATCTTCAGCGGCGACATCACCCGCCTCGACGACTTCACCCTGGGCCTGCTGACGAACGACGACGTCATCGACGTCGATCAGGACCCGCTCGGGAAGCCCGGCCGGCGCATCCTGAGGAACGGCAGCCTCGAGATCTGGGCCCGCGACCTCGAGGACGGCTCGAAGGCGGTCGGCCTCTTCAACCGCGGCGAAGGCGTCGCGGCGGTCACCGCCGCCTGGACAGACCTCGGCCTAACGGGCCGGCAGATGGTCCGCGACCTCTGGCGGAGCAAGGACCTCGGCGTGTGCGACGGCTCGTTCACGGCCTACGTCGCCCGCCACGGCGTCGTCCTTGTCCGCTTCTACGGGGTCAGACCAGAGAAATGAGCATATTTATCAACACGATAGGGCCAATTTTGGCCTTATTTTCGGCCTTAAAGCCGCGTTTCTGGCCTCAGCCGGTGTTTTTTTAGGTTAATTCCTGGGGTCTGACCCCATTCTGACAGGCAAGTGACCGGAGGGCGTGAGGTCGCCCTTGAGGGCCTTGATGAACGAGTCGAAGTAAACGCCCTGGTTGCCGAACCAGCCGCGCTCGCCGTAGCCGACCAGAAAGGCCGCGACATCCGGGATCTTGCGATAGAGCTGCGGATTCCCGTAGGACATGGCCACAACACCCTTGGGCTTGGCGGCGATGACCTTCCTCAGGAATGCCAGGTCGGACTCCCGGAACGGCGCGGCGTCGCCCAGCCTCGTCCGCTGCACGAAGAGCGACAGGACGACCACGTCGGACTCACCCACCGCTTTCCAAACGGTCTCATAATAGCCGGCGTCCATGTCCGGCCTCAGCGTAAAGCTCTTCACTCCCGGAAACGCGGCCGCGAGCTTCGCCGAAAGCGTCGACGGCATGGGATCGCCGTCGACTTTCTGAACGTTGATGTTGACGATCTTCGCCGTCACGCCCGCCGACGCCGCCCCGGCCGCGAGCGGCACGACGCCCTCGTTCTTGATCAAGGTCAGCGACCGGTCCGCGATCTCCTGGACCAACGCCTGGTGGGCCGGCGTGCCGACGAACTCGCCGACCCGCGCCTCATCCACCAGCCTCGACCGGTGCAGCCCCAGCCGGGCCTTGAGCGTCAGGATCTTGCGCACGGCCTCGTCGATCCGGCTCTCCGGGATCCGCCCCGACCGCACCGCGGCCGCCATGGCCGCGATCGTCGCCACGGGGTCCTTCGGCTTGAGAATGACGTCGTGCCCGGCCTCGAAGGCCTTGACCGCGATCTCCTCGGCCCCGAACCTCGCGACCACATGATCGTACCAAAGGTCGTCCGACGTCACGACGCCCGTGAACCCGAGTTTGCCCTTGAGCCAAGCGCTCACGAGCTTTTTCTCGACGCTCGCCGGCAGCTCCGACCCGTCGGTGACCGACGGCACGGCGATGTGCTCGGTCATGACGAAATCGACCCCCGCGTCGATTCCCATCTTGAAGGCGCGAAACTCCTGGCTCTCGACGTCCGCGGCCGGCTTGTTGATCCAAGCCCAGATCGGGCTCTGCGGCATGGCCCCGACGTCGCCACGCCCCGGGAAGTGTTTAGCCGAGGTCAGCATGCCGTTCTCGTGATAGCCCCGTACATAGGCTCTGACCATGCGCCCCAGGAGCTCGAGGTCGCCGCCGAACGACCGGACGCTCTCGGCCGGGTTATCCGGCCGCCACGAGATGTCGCAGACCGGCGTGTAGGTGAGGTGGATGCCCATGGCCCGGCCCTCGACCGCTCCCGCGGCCGCGGCCCGATACATGAGGTCGTCGTCGCCGGCCGCCGCGAAGGCCATGTTCGCCGGGTACTCGCTTGCGCCCGCGACCTGCTGCCCAGGGCCGCCCTCGAAGTCGGCGCTGACGAGGAGCGGGATCGCCGCGGCCTTCTGCAGCCGGTTGAGGAGATGCGCCACGTCCCTCGGTGTCCCGCCGTAGAGAACGAACATGCCGATGCCGTGGTCCCGCGCGAGCGACAGCCAGCGCTCGAGCTTGGGATCACCGTCCGGCAGATAGCCGCCGGTGACGTCGACGGTGATGATCTGGGCGATCTTCCTCTCGAGGCTCAGCCCGGCCAGCGTCTTCTGGGCCCAGGCGGCGCCGTCGTCCGAGATCTCCATGGCCAGCGTCGGCGGCGCCGCTCCCGCGCCCGCGTTTTTCTGGCCGCCCGCCGGGATGATCCGGGAGAGAAGGAACGGCAGCGCCGCAATAATCGCGATGATGATGATGACAATGGGGTCGGACCACAGCAATCGGAACGTTTTCAGCATGTTAGGTCTCCCTCAGGGGTTCATTTTCGCCTTATCTTAACGTTTTTCTGGCCAAGAACGAAAAAGACCGCGGCCCTCCCGCCTACTTCGCCTTTTCGAATATGATCTCCGCGATATCGAAGCCCATCCCTTTCGCCCGGGGATCCGCCCCGACGAGATGCAGAGAGACGATGTTCTCGCCCTTGTCCATCTCGAACGTTCCCAGTTTCAAGGGACCCGACACGGCCATCTCCGCCGCATAGAGGTTCACCGCCTCTCCAGCCGGCTTGTCGCGCTCGAAGATCCTCACGATCCCCTGGTCCGGCCCCAGCACGGCCTTGACCGAGACGTTGTATCGCCCGGCCTCGGGGAGATCGAAGACCCACGAGACATGATGCGGCCCGAAAACGTCCTCGCCGCTCGTCTTCATCGAGAACACCCGCACCCGCTCGCCGCCCTGACCGCGTCTTTCCCCGAGACGGGGCTGTTGTTCGGCGCGCCGCGGCCGTCGCCCGAGAAACAAGGAAAGCCCCTCTACAATTCCGCCGTGCTGGCCTGCGGCGGAAGAGTCGTCCTCGAGCAGCACAAGACGCTGCTTCCGACCTACGACGTCTTCGACGAGACCCGATATTTCGCCCCGGCCCCGGAGGTCCGCACGGCCGCTTTCAAGGGCGAGGTCCTGGGGATCACGATCTGCGAAGACGCCTGGACCGAAGCGGACCTCTGGCCCGAGGGCCAGCTCTACGACCTCGATCCGGTCCGGGAGCTCGCCGGCCGCGGCGCGACGCTGCTCCTGAACATCTCGGCTTCGCCGTTCCAGGCCGGCAAGCAGGAGATCCGCTACGGCCTCATCCGCGGCCATGCCCGCCGGCACGGCCTGCCCTTCGTTTTCGTCAACCAGGTCGGGGCCAACGACGAGCTCGTCTTCGACGGGCTCAGCTTCGCCTTCGACGGACGGGGCCGGCCGGTGGCCGTCGGGGCGGCCTTCGGCGAAGACGTGCTCACGGCCGAAACGCGGCAGGAGGGATCGGAGGGGCTCTTCCGGCCGATGGGCGCGACCGAGTCGATCTACGAGGCGCTCGTCCTCGGGCTCCGCGACGACATGCGCAAGTGTGGCTTCACCAAGGCCGTCATCGGGCTTTCGGGCGGGATCGACTCGGCCGTGACGTGCGCCCTGGCCGTGGCCGCGGTCGGGGCGGAGAACGTCCTCGGCGTGACCATGCCGATGCCGTTCTCGTCGGTGGGCAGCGTCGAAGACTCGGCCGCCCTGGCGGCGCGGCTCGGAGTGAAGTGCCTGAAAGTGCCGATCGCGTCCCTCTATAAGGCCTATGTCGAGGCCCTCGCGCCGCACTTCGCGGGGATGGCGCCGGACGTCGCCGAGGAGAACATCCAGGCCAGGATCCGCGGCAACATCCTGATGGCCTTTTCGAACAAGTTCGGCTATCTCGTCCTCTCGACCGGCAACAAGAGCGAGCTTGCGGTCGGCTACTGCACGCTTTATGGCGACATGAGCGGCGGTTTGGCCATCCTGGCTGACGTGCCGAAGACGATGGTCTACCAGCTCGCGGCCCACATCAACCGGGCCGGCGAGGCCATCCCTCGGGCTATCATCGAAAAGCCGCCCAGCGCCGAGCTGAGGCCGGGCCAGCTTGACGCCGACGCGTTGCCCCCCTACGATGTGCTCGACCGCATCCTCCGCGAATACGTCGAGGAGCTGCGCTCGGTCGACGAGATCGTCGCCATGGGCTTCGAGGCGGAGATCGTACGCAAGGTGGCGGGGCTTGTCGACCGCAACGAATACAAGCGGGCCCAGGCGGCGCCGGCCATCAAGGTCACGACTAAGGCCTTCGGCGTCGGGCAGCGCATGCCGATCGCGGCCAAGGTTTCGTGATTTATCAGATTTTTAGAATCATTTCTGAGGTCCGACCCTATTGGGCGGATAAGAGCGGCGGAGGATAAGATGAAAACGAAAATCGGCTCGGCGGTCCGGTTTGATATGCTGGTTTTTGCGGCCGTCACGGCCTTGATCCTCGCGTCCGGGGCCTGCGCTCCGGCGAAGGAAGGCTCGGGCGGCGGGGCGGCTGCGCTCGCCGTCAAATCCCCGGACGGAAGCCTGGAGTTCTCGCTGAGAATGGCGGCCAGGCCGCAGCCGTACTTGGCCGGGGAACGGCTCTATTACCGGGTCACCTACAAGGGCGTGCCGGTCCTGAACGATTCGCCCCTGGGTCTCGATCTCCTTGGGGCGGACGCGCTCGATCACGACTTCGAGCTCGTCGGGACGTCCAAGAGATCGAACGACTCGAGCTGGGAGAACGCCTTCGGGGCGAAGAAGACGGTCCCCGACGTTTACAACGAACTTGTGGTCGAGCTCCGCGAGAAGGACGCCCCGGGGCGGCGGCTCGACGTCGTGGTGCGGGCCTACGACGAAGGCGTGGCGTTCCGTTACGCGCTGCCGAAACAGGCGGCCCTGGGCAAGTTCGCCATCGCCGCGGAGGCGACGGGGTTCTATTTCGCGGGAGAGGCCTCGGCCTTCGCCCTCAACCTCGGGCGCTGGGACACGAGCAACGAGGGCGAATACGCCAGGACGCCGCTCAAGGACATCAAGCCGGCCTCGCTCGTCAACCTGCCCCTGCTCGTCGAGCTGCCGGAAGTGAAGCTGTGGGTCGCCCTGCTCGAGGCCGACCTGACGGACTACGCCGGCCTTTACGTGGCGGGCGTCGAGGGGGTCCCCAACGCGCTGCGGGCGCGGCTGTCGGTTGCGCCGAGGCGGCCGTTCGACCGGGCGGTCGTGGGAGAGGCGCCGAAGGAGACGCCGTGGCGGGTGCTCATGGTCGGGCCCGATCCGGGGCGGTTCATCGAGCGGAACGACCTCATCCTGGACCTGAGCGCGCCGTGCGCGATCGCCGACACGTCGTGGATCAGGCCGGGCAAGGCGGCCTGGGACTGGTGGTCCGGAAGCACGGCCACGGGCGTGAGCTTCAAGCCGGGCATGAACACGGCGACGATGAAGCACTACATCGATTTCGCGGCCAGGCACAAGTTCGAGTACATGCTCGTCGACGCGGGGTGGGCGCCGATGTCGGAGGACGGGCGGATCGAGGACGTGCTCCGATACCGGCCGGAGGTCGATGTGCCGGCCATCATCGCCTACGGGACGTCGAAGGGAGTGGCGACGCTGCTGTGGGTCGAGTGGCAGGCCCTCGGGCGGCACATGGACGAGGCCATGGCCTTGTATGAAAAATGGGGCGCGGCCGGGATCAAGGTCGACTACATGAACCGGGACGACCAGGACATGGTCAACTACTATGCGAAGGTCGTGGAAAAGGCGGCGGCGCACCACTTGACCGTCGATTTCCACGGGGCCTATAAGCCGACCGGGCTGAGGCGGGCCTACCCGAACCTATTGACGCGCGAAGGTGTCATGGGGCTCGAATACAGTAAGTGGAGCGACCGCATCACGCCGGACTACGACGTCACCATCCCCTTCACGCGGATGCTGGCCGGGCCGATGGACTTTACGCCGGGGGCAATGCGGAACGCGGCGCGGGGCAAGTTCGAGGCGCGGGACGTGGCCCCGATGGCGCAGGGGACGAGGGCGCACCAGCTGGCGATGTACGTCGTCTACGAGAGCCCGCTGGTGATGGTCTCGGACTACCCCGAGGCGTATGAGGGACAGAAGGGGCTCGAATTCATCGAACAGGTGCCGACGGTCTGGGACGATACGAAGGTGCTGGCCGGTGAGCCGGGCAAGTTCGTCGTGATCGCCAGGCGCAAGGGCGGCGATTGGTATGTCGGGGCCATGACGAATTGGGAGGCGCGCGACGTCGAGCTGGCGCTCGATTTCCTAGGCGAGGGCGAGCGTCAGGCGACGATCTTCGCCGACGGGCCCGATGCGGCCACGGAGGGGACAAGCATCGAGGTGACAAATAAAACGGTCAAGGCCGGCGATCGGCTTGTGCTGCGGCTCGCGCCCGGCGGCGGGGCCGCCATCGGGGTCAGGCCCCAGAAATAGACCCCAATGGAGGAACCCATGAAAAGAAATCGCGTCCGGAGGGGGGCGGGGCTTGTCCTTGCCGCCGCCCTGATGTTCGCCGCTCCCCGGCTCGGGGCCCAAAGCGCGAAACGGGAGGCCTGCACGGTCATCGGCGTCGGCCGCCTGGCGACCGTCGACGGCTCGGTCATCACCTCGCATACCGACTGCTGCAGCGAGTGCCGCATCCAGGTCATCCCCGGCCGCGCCTTTCCCAAGGGCGCCAAGGCCGCCGTCCATTGGGGCATGGTCTATTTCGGCGCCGAGGACGACCGGCATGCCCTCCCGCTCGGCGAATTCGGCAAGGTCATCGGCGAGATCCCCCAGGTCGAGCGAACCTACACCTATTTCCACACGGGCTATTCGCAGATGAACGAGAAGCAGCTCGCGATCGGTGAAAGCACCTGTTCGCAGCGGCTGGAACTCGACGCGCCCTACATCGAGGGCATCACCCGCCAGATCATGACCATCGAGCAGGCCCAGGTCTTCGCCCTCGAGCGCTGCACGACGGCCCGCGAGGCGGTCAAGCTCGTCGGCGCCCTCGTCGAGAAATACGGCTTCCTGCCCTCGTGCGGCGGATCCGAGTCCCTGTGCGTCGCCGACCCGCGCGAGCTTTGGACGATGGAGATCTGCAGCGTCGGGCCCGAATGGACCCCCGAAAGCGGCAGGCCGGGCGCCATCTGGGCCGCCCGCCGCGTCCCGGACGATCACGTCACGGTCATCGCCAATTATTTCCGGATCCGCGAGATCGATCCCAAAAGCCCCGACGTCCTCGTCTCGTCGAACTACATGAAAGAGGCCGTCGACCGCGGCTGGTATGACCCCAAGAGCGGCCGTCCCTTCATCTGGCAGGAAGCCTACGCGCCGCCGATCATGGAGGGGAACCTGAGCCGGATGTGGCTTATCACGAGCACCCTCGCTCCCTCGCTCAAGCCGTGGCCGAAGCGGGCCCTGGCCGACTCGGCCGGGCCGCGGACGCTCTACGCCCAGGAGTTCGAAGGGGCGGCCTTCTATCCTTATTCGTTCAAGCCCGAGAAGAAGGTCTCGGTCGCGGACGTTATCGCCTTCCAGCGGTCGGCCTTCGAGAACACGATCTACGACATGACCTGGGACCCGGCCTGGATGGTCCCCGGAGGCGGCGGACGGATGGAGAAAAGCCCGATGGCCTCGCCCTACATTTCCCCCGATATGGAGAAGGTCCTGGGCGTCCGGCACCACCGCACGATCGCCGGCCAGGGCTACGGCATGGTCGCCCAGCTGCGGTCGTGGCTCCCGGACGCGGTCGGCGGCATCTACTGGTTCTACTGCGACAATCCGATGGTCGGGCCCTATGTTCCCATCTACGCCGGCGTGACGGACGTTTCGCCGCTCTACAAGACGTACGACTTCCGTGAATTCAGCGAGGATTCGGCCCGCTGGGCCTACGACGTCGTCGAGAAGCTGGCCCTGCTGCGGTGGCAGCCGGCGCTCAAGGACGTGCAGGCGGCGCGCCGCCCGGTCGAGGAAGGGTTCTTCGCCGAGCAGGCCTCGGTCGACGCCAAGGCCGTGGAGATGCTCAAGGTCGATCTGGCCGGGGCGGCGAAGTACCTGACCGGGCTGACCATCTCGCGGATGGAGAAGCTCGTCGCCCTTTATCGCGGGCTTCGCAAAACTCTGCTCAGCAAATATGCCGGCGACGGCGTCTGATCGCCGCGTCGAGGCTGTCGGCGACCAGCCGGAGGCGTCCGGCCGGGATGTCTGATCAGCCCTTGATGGCTTTGACCTTTTTGTAGCCGGCGGGCAGATCGTAGGCCCCGGCCGGGGCGGCCTTGTCGCCGGCTTCGAGGAGCTCGGTCGTCGACGCGACGTCCGCGCCCATCACCTTGGTCTTGGCGGTCTGGTAAACGACGACGCCCTTGATCTTCTTCATCTCTTCGATGATCTTGTCGAAGCCCGGCATGGCCGCCATCATGGCGTTGGCCGCAGTGAAGATCTTGGCGTAGTCGAGCTTGATATCCTCCGTGGCCCAGGACTCGGCGTTCATGGTCCCGGCCATGCCCATGTTCATCTCCAGGAGATATTTGCGGCAGCGCCAGCTGCCGATCGTTTTCGTCTCGCTCGTCTCGGTGACCTTGGCCGACATGCCCTGCATCATGTTCTTCATGAAGCCGGGCATCTTGGCCATGGCCTCGGCCGCCTTGGGATTGTCGCCGGCCGCTTGCTGCATCATCTTGTCGAAGTCGAGCGGCATCTCGGCGTACTGCTTCTTGTTGTGGTCGATCATGTAAAGGATCTTCTGGTCGGCCAGGAGCAGCGAGGACGTCCCGCCCTCCTGGTCCATGCGGGCCTTGTTCTCCGCGAGCCAGATGGTCATCACGGAGTCCTTGGCCGGCTGGATTTGGTCCATGACCTGCATCGCGTCGGTGTGCATCTTCTGTTTCAGAAAGACGTCGGCCCGGGCCTGGGCCGCGCCGAAGACGAGACCGACGGCAACGGCGAACGAAAGGGCGGCGAGGACGTTGTTCTTTTTCATGGCTGGGTCTCCCCTCTCTGGACTCGGCGCGACCGGCGCCTCGGGGAACGTATATCACCGAAGGACGGAACGGGTCAAGCCTGCGGAATCCGGGGTCAGTTTCCGGGGTCAGGCCCCGTACTTATTAACATGGGCGACGGAAGACAGGGGGCGCTTGGGGACATGAAGCCGGCCCTCGGCATCCTTCCAATAGCGGACGGAATCGCCCATGACCTCGGAGGTCGGGTCCTCGGCGGGGTAGCCCAGGGCCAGGACCGAATCGATGCGGAAATGCTCCGGGACCCCGAGAATCGTCCGCAGCTTGTCACGGTCGATCGAAAGCATCCAGCAGCTTCCGACGCCCTCTTCGAGGGCCGCCAGGATCATGTTCTCCATGGCCGCGCCGAGGTCGTATTCAAACATCTTCTCCCGGATCTTGGTGTTGGCCAGGGCCACGACGTAGGCTTTGGGCTCCTCGCCGGGCTTGGGATCGCCGGCGGGCGCGATATAAGCCGCCCATTTCAGGCACAGGAAGATCTCGGCCAGCGGCCCCTCCGCGTCGACGATGACGAATTCGAGCGGCTGGAGGTTGGCCGCGGACGGCGCGAGCCGACCGGCGTCGGCCAGCCGCTCCAGGAGCTCCCTCGGCACGGGACCGGGTCCGAACCGGCGGATGGTCCGCCGCGCCACGATCGTCTCGTAGATCTTCTTATCGTCCTGGCACATTCACGCCTCCTTCAAGACCGGGCCAGACCTACACCTTTTTAGCTTTTCAAGCCCTCTTCACTATAGCTCCGACGCGAAAAAGTTAAAAGGTGTAGGTCTGACCCTGTCTTCCCAGGGTCTGACCCCGATGCTCCGGCGCTTTGACCATGAACACGGCCGTCGAGAGGAGCAGGAGCAGGCCGGCGACACGATACATCCAGCGGTAGCCGGCCATGTCGGAGATCCAGCCGAAGACCGGCGAGCCCAGCCCCATGCCGACGTCGAAGAGCGAATTATAGAGACTGATCGCCAACCCCTTGTTGCCGCGTCCGAGGAAATCGATGATATAGGTCTGGAGGGCGGGAAAGATGAGCCCCTGCCCCAGCCCGCCGACGAACCCGGTGACCAGAAGGAGACCCACGCTCTTGACCTGGGCGATGACGAAGAGGTTGCCGACGATGATCAGCGCCGCCGGCAGTATGACCGTCTTGCGGCCGAACCGGTCCGAGAGATCGCCGAGCCGGAACCGGGTCAGGATGGCCGCCACCGAGAAGACGACGAAGAAGGGCCCGATCCGGCCGATCCCGATCGAGTGCCCGAAGACGGCGATGAAGTAGATCATGGCCCCGCGGATGGCGCCGTGGAAGACGGGCACGGAGCCGACGATGGCCGCCAGCGCCCACGGCACGAGCCTGAGGGCCTTCATTCCCCCCGCCGCGTCGGCGCATTCCGGCTTGGGGAGCTCCCGGGCCGCGACGACGCACCCGAGCGAGCCTAGCAGGAAGACCAACGAGACGTTGTAGAGCGCTCCGGCGCCGCCCCGACGGATGAGCTCCTCGGCGAGGAGCGGCCCCAACGCGTTCGCCACCAGCCCGGCGACGCCGATGATGCCCATGGACTTGGCCAGCCGGTCGGCCGGCGCCAGGTCCGAGCACAGGGCGATCGTGGCCGTCATGCTGATGCCCCAGCCGAGGCCGGTCAGCGCCCGCAGCAGGAACGGCAGCCACCCGGCGTCGCCGACGAAATGGAAGAACGGCACGGCAAAAATGAAAATGACCAAACCCAGCAGGGAGATGCGCCGGCCGCCCCGGACGTCGATCAAGCGCCCGAAGACCGGCCGGATGGCGATGGCCACGATGCTGTGAACGCCCATGATCAATCCGATCCGGCTCTGCCGCGGGCCGAACTTCTCGAGGATGACCGGCAGCAGGAAGAAGAGCGAAACCGCCATATAAAGGAAGAAGTAGCTGGCCAGGGCGAGCAGGAAATCCCTGTTCCAGAACGACCGGCCTCGCGCGTCCGTCATAGGGCGCAGTATATCAGAAAGGGAAAACCTGGCTGTTTTTATCTGGGGATCACAAGCAAATGGGGATATGAAGGAGGGGTGCTTGTTGCCTTGCACAGCCAGTGAAGCAAAGCGGTTACTACAATTATAGCAGACCGGCGAAATTTCGCCTATCCGAGCGAGGCGACGAGGCGGCGCGCCCGGGCTTCGAGCCCCGCCCAGTCAGCGGCCTCGACCATCTTGGCGTCGACGAGGGCCGTGCCGATGCCGACGGCGCAGGCCCCCGCGGCCAGGAAGTCGCGCGCGCTCTCGATCGTCACCCCGCCGGTGGGCATGAGCCGGACCTGGGGCAGCGGCCCGCGCATGTCCTTGAAGAACTGCGGGCCGAGCGATGTCGCCGGGAAGACCTTGACGATGTCCGCCCCGGCCCGCCAGGCCGCGACGATCTCGGTCGGTGTGAAGGCGCCCGGCGCGACGAGCACGCCCGCCGCCCGGCAGGCCTGGATCGTAGCCATATCCGTGATCGGCGAGACGACGAAATCCGCGCCCGCCGCGATGACGTCCGCGGCCGTCGCGGCGTCGAGCACGGTGCCGGCGCCGACGATCGTCCCCGGGGCCTTCGCCCGCGCCATCTCCCGGATGATCTCGACCGCGCCCGGCACGGTCATCGTGATCTCGACGGCCGTGACCCCGCCCCGTCCGAGCGCGGCGGCCGTCTCGGCCAGCCGGCCGGCGTCCTTCATGCGGATGACGGCCACGGCCTTGGCCGCCAGGATGGCGTCGAGGGCCTGGTCTCGGTTCACGTTCGGCCTCTTTCTAGCGCTTGACCCGGCCCGACCGGTCGCCCTTGACCAGGGCCAGGATCTCCTTTTCGGTCGCGAGGTTCCAGTCGCCGGGAATCGAGTGCTTGAGCGCCGACGCGGCCACAGCGAAATCGAGCGCCTCGGCGTCGGATCCGAGCGTCGTCAGTCCGTGGATGAGGCCGGCGGCAAAGGCATCGCCCGTGCCGATCCGGTCGACGATGGCCCGGATCTCGTAGCTCGGCCCGGCGAGGAAGCCGGACCGGTTCCTCATCACGGCCGACCAGCGGTTCCAATCCGCGCTCAGGCTCTCCCGGAGGGTGATGGCCGCGCGCTGGACGTTCGGGAAGGCCGCCATGACCTCGGCGGTCAGGGTCTCGTAGGCCTTGAGGTCGAGCCGCCAGGACCCCGGATCGACCGGCGAGCCGAGGCCGAGGGCTTTCTGGCAGTCCTCCTCGTTGCCGACGAGGACGTCCGCGAGGTCCGCGATCTCTCTCATCACCTCCGGCGCCGGCCGCCCGTAGCGCCACAGCTTGGCCCGGTAGTTGAGGTCGAGCGAGACGGTCATAGCCATGGCCCGGGCCGCCCGGACGGCCTCGATCGTCAGGGCCGCGGCCGAGGCGCTGACGGCCGGGGTGATGCCCGTGACGTGCAGCCAATCCATGCCGTCGAGGGCCTTTGCCCAATCGATGTCCCCCAGCTTGGCCTCGGCGATGCCCGAGCCCTCCCGGTCGTAGAGGACCTGCGAAGGCCGCTCGTTGGCCCCCGTCTCGGCGAAGTAGATCCCCAGCCGCCGCCCGGCCCTCACGACCGCGCCGACGTCGACGCCGTAGCGCCGCAGCTCGCCGAGGGCCGCCTTGCCCACCGGGTTCGCCGGCACGACGGAGATCCAGCGCGACTGATGCCGGAGGATGGCCAGCGACACGGCGACGTTCGCCTCTCCCCCGCCGAACACGGCCTCGAGCCGGGGCGATTGGAACAGACGCTCCCGTCCCGGCGGCGACAGCCGCAGCATGATCTCTCCGAACGTCGCAACCTTCGCCATCCCTCTTCTCCTCTGTCTCTTGCAGCGCTTTTCCGGTCTTCACCATAGCACACTCCGGGTTATCGCGTGAAGTCAATCGGATGTGGGCAGCGCAATCTGCCGGTAGCAAGGAGTATCAAGCGAGCGCGTAAGGACCGTGGCGCAGGGGCGATGCCCGGAGGAGGGCGTGGGAGGGGCGAGCGGGCACGGTTCCTCGAGCAAAAGCGAGAGGAGAGCGAGCCCCGGATACGAGGGGGTTTGGCGCGCTGGGCCAAACCCCCGACCCGACGGAGCGGCACGCCCCGAGCCGAGAAGTCCTTTGAGCGAGCGTAGACGTCCTTGTCAACCGTTGACTTAGCCCGCCAACCGAGTAAAATGGGCGAACACCCCGGAGTTCGACCCATGGAAAGACTGAAGAACGCGTTCTTGATCCTCCTCGGCTGCGCCATCAGCGGCCTGGCCTACGCCCTGTTCCTGATCCCGCACCATTTCGTCCCGGGCGGCGTCTCGGGCATCGCCATCATCATCAACTACTTCGCGACCCTCCCGGTCGGCGCCCTGATCGTCCTCCTCAACGTCCCGGTCTTCCTGCTCGGGTTGAAGACCATGGGCAAGAGGTATGTCCTCAACAGCCTGGCCGGCATGGTCGTCTCGGCCGTCTTCATCGACTTCTTCAACAAGGTCCTCAAGCTGCCGCCGGCCACGTCGAATCCCGTCCTGGCCTCGATCTACGGCGGCGTCATGCTCGGCGTGGGCCTGGGCATCGTCTTCCGCGGCCGGGCCTCGACCGGCGGCTCCGACATCATCGGCATGGTCCTCAGCAAATACACGGGGATGCCGCTCGGCTACGCCATCATGGTCACCGACTTCATCGTCATCTCGGCCTCCGGCTTCGCCCTTCACAGCCTCGAGGCCCCGCTCTACGGCTATCTCGTCCTCTTCCTCTCGACAAAAGTCATCGACCTGATCCTCGAGGGCTGGAACTACTCCAAGCTGGTCCTCATCACCTCGACCCGGACCGACGAGATCGCCGAGTTCATCCTCCACGGCCTCGACCGCAGCGGCACGGCCCTGCACTCCCGGTCGCTCTACCTCAACCGCGAGGGCGAGATCATCCTGACCGTCATCCACCGCAAGCAGCTGGCCGACCTCCGGACCTTCATCAAGAAAACCGATCCGGAGGCCTTCGTCATCATCAACGACACCTACGACGTCCTGGGCAAGGGCTTCAAGTCGCACCTCATCACCTAGGCCCTTTCACGCCCGTTTTGGAGTAAAATAGGTCCGGATTTTCCCGGAAAGGAGACCGCCGATGCGCCCGGAAAAGGCCCTATTTCCCCTCCTCGCATTGGCCCTCATGGCCTGCGCCGGCGCCGCCTCGGCCCAGCAGACGGGCCCCGAGGCCCTCGGCTTCAAGAAGCACTTCACCGTCGAGATCACCAATCCCTCGGCCCTCACCCTCGAGAACCAGGCCGTCATCCTCGACGTGGCCGAGATCCGGGCCACGGTGGCCCCCGACTTCAACACTTATATGTACATGTTCTTCGACACGAGCCGGGGCGAATACGCCCCGGTCGTCTCGCAGGCCGACGATCTCGACAAGGACCGCTACCATGACGAGATCGTTCTCGTCCGGACGCTCCCGGCCCATTCGACGACGCGCCTGGCCTGCTATTACGCGCCCAATCAGAGCTTCCAGCTTATGCCGACCGCGAAGGCCTTCGCCCGCGGCCTGTGGGAACAGGGCGGGGCCGAGGCCGGCTGGGAATCCAACCGCGTCGCCTATGACTTCGTCCACGGCGCGATCGGCGTCTTCGGCAAGCTCACGCCCGGCCTGGTCATGAAGGGCTTCCCCGCCGGCCTGGCCAAGTCCCAGGATTGGGGCGCGCGGACGGTCGATCCCGGCGCATCCGCCGGCGCCGGCGGCCTGTCCCTCTGGGACGGGGCCAAGCGCCTGCCGCTCTTCGGCGCGGGAGCGCCCCAGGCCAAGGTGACCGTCATCTCCCCCGGTCCTCTGCGCGGCCTGGTCAAAGCGGAATACCCGCCGGTGAAGACGGCCGCGGGCGAGGTCGCGCTGACCGTCTACCTCTCGGCCTTCGCCGAGAACTTCTATTGCCGCCAGGACGTGATCGTCGCCGGCAAGGCCGGCTCTCCGGTCGTTCTGGGCCCGGGCCTCGAGAAGCTCCCCGGCGAGATTTTCGTTCTCACCGAGGCCAAGGGTGTCCTCTCGACCTACGGCCGAGGCGCCGGCAAGTCCGGTTCGACCGGCCTGGCGGCGATCTTCCCGCCGTCCGCGTATACCGGGCTCGGCGACTCCGCCCTCGACCGCTCCGTCAAGCTCACCGGAAAGAGCGGCGCCCGATTGACCTTTTGGCTGGCGGGCGCCTGGGAGCGGGGCGTGACCTCGGCCGACGCCCGATCCGCCAAAGATTGGGCCGGCCGCGCCGACGACCTGGCGCTCCGCCTCCTCGTTCCCGTGAAAGTGGAGTTCAAGGCCCAATGATATCCGACCCCGGCTTCCGGCCGCTCTTCCCCGCCTGGACCGGCTACCTCGATCGGGCCAAGGCTTCCGCGCCGGCGCCCCTCCGCATCGGCATCGAGCGCGAGGACGGGCTCGTCTCCGTCTTCGAGACCATCGCCCCCTCGAAGGACGGCGATCCCGAATCCACCTTCCGCCTCGTCGAGCGGGTGGTGAAGTTTCTGCTCTGGTCGCGGGGCGGCTGGCGCGTCCACGTCCAGGGCCCGTCGGCGATCGGCCGCCGCCTCAAAGCGGATTACGCCGAGTCCGGCGTCCGGGCCTTTGACGCCCGGGTCATGGGCGGCGTTTACGAGCATCCCCTCGAGGTCGTCCTCCACAGCCCGGCGACCTTTCCCGAGCCGCGCGAGGGCACTCACTTCCCCGGCGGCTACCTCGACGGCTGCCGCATCGGCTTCGACCTCGGCGCCAGCGATTACAAGGTCGCCGCGGTCATGGACGGCGAACCCGTCTGGAGCGAGGAGATCCCGTGGTCGCCCGGGGAGCAGGCGGATCCCGCGTATCATTACGAGCACATCCAGGCCGGCCTGAAGAAGGCCGCCTCCCACCTGCCACGCGTCGACGCCATCGGCGGCTCCTCGGCCGGCATCCTCATCAGACGGCAGGTCCGCATCGCCTCCCTCTTCCGCTCCGTCCCCCCGGACCTCTTCGAAACTCGGGTCAAGACCCTCTTCGACCGCATCGCCGCGGATTGGGCCGTGCCCTTCGAGGTCCTCAACGACGGCGAGGTCACGGCCCTGGCCGGCCGCCTCTCGCTCGGCGAGACCGGCGTCCTCGGCGTGGCCATGGGCTCGAGCGAGGCGGCGGGCTTCCTCGACAACGACGGCCATATCCCCGGCTGGCTCGACGAGCTGGCCTTCGCCCCCGTCGATCTCGATCCCGAAGCCGCCGTCGACGAGTGGTCGCAGGACCACGGCGTCGGGGCCAACTACTTCTCGCAGCAGGCTGTCGCCCGGCTGGCCCTGGCCGCCGGCCTGTCCTTCCCGCCGGAGATGAAGCTCCCCGAGCGGCTCAAAGACGTCCAAGCCCGGGTCGCCGCCGGGAGCGTCGCGGCCGCGCGCGTCTTCGAGCAGATCGGCGCCTATCTCGGCTACACGATCCCCTGGTACGAGGTCTTCTACAGCTTCAAGAACCTGCTCGTCCTCGGCCGGGTGATGTCCGGGCCGGGCGGCCAGATCATCGTCGACAAGGCCTCGGAGATCCTCGCCGCCGAGTTCCCGGCCGTCGCCGCCCGCGTCCGCCTCCACCTCCTCGACGAGAAGAGCCGGCGCGTCGGCCAGGCCGTGGCCGCCGCCAGCCTGCCCGAAATCACAGGAGATCCCCGATGAAATTCGCCAAATCCGACGCCTCGGTCTTCATCCCCGACGGCACGCCCGCGGAAGAGGCTTTCCGCCGCGTCACCCACCTCGGCATCGGCGCCCACCAGGACGATTGCGAGATCATGGCCTTCCACGGCATCCAGAAATGTTTCACCAGCCAGGAGCTCTGGTTCGGCGCGGTGACGGCCACGAACGGCGCCGGCTCGCCGCGGGCCGGCGAGTACGCCGCGATGAGCGACGCCGACATGGCCGGCCTGCGGCGCCGCGAGCAGGAGAAGGCCGCCGTCCTCGGCAACTACGGCGCCCTCGTCCAGCTCAACTACACCAGCGCCGAGGTCAAGGAC
>CAZIQR010000038.1:0-18123 GCA_964541055.1 uncultured Eubacteriales bacterium | reverse complement strand
CACCTTGCTTATGCCGGATGTCCGCTCGCCGGCGATCCGCTCTACCTCGCCGGCGGCCTCCCCCGCGCCGACGGCGCCGACGACGAATCTTCGACGACCCCCGGCGCGACCGGATATCTCCTTCATTCCTGGAAGATCGGATTTCCCCACCCGGCGCTCGGTCGAACGGTCGAGATCATCTGCCCGCCCCCGCCCGCGCTGGACCCGGATTTTGGCCTTTTAAACTGAACGAATTGTCAGTTGAAATCCTCTTGCCGGAGGAAGAAAATAGGCGGCACGGCGTCTTATGAGCAGGCGAACCTCGTGCGAACCATAAAGCCGTTCAGGACCGTCGGCCCTATTCTCATGGCCGGCCTGGCCTTCTCGTGCGTCCGCTATCACCCCAAACCGATCGCCCCGGCGGCGGCCATGGCCGGCCTCGAAGCCCGGCGGCTCGATTCCCCGGAGCTCGGCAAGTTCCTCATCGCCAATAAAGAGGTCGAGACCTGGCCCCCCGCCGCCTGGGACCTCAAGGCCCTGACCTTGGCCGCGCTCTACTACCACCCCGATATGGATATTGCCCGGGCCCAGTGGGGCGTCGCCCAGGGTGGAAGGATCACGGCCGGCGAGCGCCCCAATCCCGTCCTCAATCCCCTCATGGGCTACAACACCACCACCCCCAGGAGCGAAGTCAGCCCCTGGATCCCGGAGGTCGCCCTGGAGCTCACCATCGAGACGGCGGGCAAGCGCGGTATCCGTATTGCCCAGGCGCGCCATCTCGCCGAGTCGGCCCGCTGGCAGATCTATGCAGCGGCCTGGAGCGTCCGCAGCCGGCTGCGCGGCGCGATGCTCGAAGTTTACGCGGCAGGGGAGCGGGCGGACCTGCTTGCCGAAAAAGAGAAGCTCCAAGCCGAGCTCGTCCGCCTTCTCACGCTTCAGAAGGACGCGGGCGAGGTTTCGGTCTATGATCTGACCCAGGCCCGCGTGGCCCTCGACGAGGTCAAGCTGGAGACGATCGAGGCGGCGCGCCTGAAAGAAGAAGCCCTGGCCGGGCTGGCCGCCGCGCTCGGCCTCGCGCGCGGGGCGCTCGACGGCGTGAGCCTCTCGTTCGACGACCTCCGCCAGGCCCCCCCGGCCGACCTTCCGGCCGGCGAGGTCCGGCGCCGCGCCGTCCTCAACCGCACGGACCTCCTCGCCGCCCTCGCCGCTTACGAAGCGAGCCAGATGGCCCTCAAGCTCGAGGTCCGCAAGCAGTATCCGGATCTCGTCTTCGGCCCGGGCTACCAGCTGGACCAGACCGACAGCAAGTGGACGCTCGGGGTGGCCTTGGAGCTCCCCATCCTCAACCGCCGCCGCGGTCCGATCGCCGAGGCCAAGGCCGCCCGCGAGGAGAGTGCCGCCCAGTTCCTGGCGCTCCAAGCCCAGGTCATCGGCGAGCTCGACGCGGCCATCCAGGATGTCCGGGCCGCCGTCAAGAAATCGGGGGCCGCCGCCGACCTCCTGGCCCACCTCACGGCCCAGGCGCGCCAGGCCGGGTCGCAGCGCGATCTCGGCGAGATCTCCAAGCTCGAGCTCCTCGGGATCGAGCTCGAGCTCAACGCCGGCGCCCAGGCCTGGCTCGAGTCCCTCTACGAGGCCCAGGGCGCGGTCGGCCGGCTCGAGAACGCGGCCCAGAGCCCGCTCGAGATCAAGGACTGGATCACGACCATGTCCCGGACGCCGGAGAACCCGGCGAAGGAGCGCACGCATGACTAAACGGCGGCTTGGCACCGCATGGATCGTCGCGGCCGTCGTCGTCGTCGCGGCCGTCCTGCTCATCCTCCGGCCATGGGTCAAGGGCGGGGGCGAAGAAGAAGAGATCGTCACGGACGTCGGCGTCCACGTCGGCCCGATCGTCACGGCGACGCTTCACCGTTACGTCGCGGCCTACGGCACGGTCGAGCCCGAGCCGCCCACCGCGGGCCGGACCGCGGGCGGCGCCCTCGTCTCGGCCCCGGTCGGCGGGATCCTGGCCCGGATCGATTGCGCCGAAGGCCAGGCCGTCGCCTCCGGCGCCCTGCTCTTCCGGCTCGACACGCGGCTGGCCGAGGTCGCCGTGGCCAAGGCCGCCACAGTCCTGGAGACGGCCGAGCTCAACTATGAGCGCCAGAAAAAGCTCCTGGCCGCCGAGGGGACATCGCAGAAGGCCTTTGAACAGGCCGAGCTCGAGAGGAACACCGCCCAGAGCGAGCTCGCCGCCGCCAAGACCGAGCTCTCCCTTCTCGAGATCCGGGCCCCGCTCGCCGGCACCGTCGTGCGCATTCAGGCTCGGATCGGCCAGGAGGTCGAGCCCAACACGGCCCTGGCCGAGGTCATCGCCCTCGACCGGCTGTCGGTGACGGCCCAGGTTCCCGCCCGGGACGCCTTTTCCCTCAAGCCGGGACAGGCGGTCGAGTGGAGCGCGGCGGACGCGCCGCCGGGCCGGCTTCTCGTCGTCGGCAAGGACCTTGATCCCAAGACCGGCACGGTAAAGGTCGTGGTCTCCGTACCGCCCGGCGCCGGCTTCACGCCGGGCCAGTTCCTGGCTCTCCGGATCGTGGCCGAAGAGCGCCGCGGCGTCCTGGCCGTGCCCGAGATTGCCGTGACGTCCGTTTCCGTGGGGGGCGACTCCGGCGTCATTGTCCTCGACGAGGACGGCAAGGCCGTTCCCCGAGCCGTCAAAACCGGCCTCCGCGAATCCGGGCTCGTTGAGGTCGAGGGCGAAGGCCTCAAAGAAGGCCAGCCCGTCGTCACCACGGAAGCCTACAGCATCACCCGGGAGACAAAGATCCATGTTATCGAGGGGCGGCGGCCTTAATGAGCCGTGAAACCACCTTCGGCCGGTTCGCCACGCGCCACTCCCTTCCTGTCGTCTTCATCTGCGCGGCCCTGTGCGCGGCCGGCGTCTATGCGGCCCTGACCCTGTCCTCTTCGGTCTTCCCCCAGACCAACTTCCCCCGTGTCGTCGTCCTCGTCGACAACGGGGTCATGCCCGCCGACGAGATGATGGCGACCATCACCCGGCCTATCGAAGAAGGGATGAAGGATATCCCGGGCGTCACGACGGTCCGCTCCATTACGGGCCGCGGCTCCGCCGAGGTCAGCGTTTTCTTCACCTGGTCCGTGGACATGGTCCGATCGGAGCTCTACGTCCTCAGCCGCCTGTCCGAGATCCGGGCCTCGCTGCCGGCTACGGTCGAGACCCAGGTCTTCCGGCTGACCTTCTCGGCCTTCCCCATCCTCGGCGTCAGCCTGACGAGCCCCAAGCGCAGCCTCGTCGAGCTTTGGGAGACGGCCCGCTACGATCTCAAGCTCCGCTTCCTGAGGATCCCGGGCGTCGCCCGCGTCGACCTCGTCGGCGGCCGGGCCCCCGAATACCACATCGTCGTCGATCCGCTGCGCCTCAACGCCGCCGGCGTGACGCTCGGCGAGGTGACCGAGGCCCTCGTCCGGAACAACCTCGTCGCCTCGTCCGGCATGCACGAGGAAAACCACCACCTCTACCTGGCGGTGGTCGACGGCCGCCTCCGCTCGATCAGGGATATCGAGGATTTCCCGGTGACCGTCGCCGGCGGGCATCCGATCCTGGTCCGCGATTTTGCGCGGGTCGAGCGCGGCCCCGAGCCGGTCTTCAATATCGTCACCGCCGACGGGGAGAACGCGGTCCTGCTCAACGTCCGCAGCCAGCCCGACGGAAGCACGCTCGAGATCGCCCGGGCCCTCAAGGCCCAGCTTGCCGAGCTCAGGCGCGAGCTGCCGTCGGACACGAAGCTCTCGTTCTTCTACGACCAGTCCGAGATCGTCCGCGCCTCGGTCGGAAGCGTCTGGGAAGCGATCATCTTCGGCCTCATCCTGTCGGTCGTCATCCTGTACTTCTTCCTGAAGAACTGGGGCACGACCCTGGTCGCGACGCTGGTCATCCCTGTCACGGTGCTGGTCACCCTCCTGGCCATGAAGATCGCCGGCCTGACCTTCAACCTGATGACGCTCGGGGGGATCGCCGCGGCCATCGGCCTCGTCATCGACGACGCGATCGTCGTCGTCGAGGCCATCTACACAAAGCGCATGGCGGGCCTGCCGCGCCGAGAAGCCATCCAGGCCGGCATCGGGGAGATCCTGAAGCCCCTGGTGGGCTCGACCCTGACCCCCGTCGTCGTGTTCATCCCGTTGGCCTTCCTCGATGGGATCACCGGCGTCTTCTTCCGGGCCCTGGCCCTGACCATGGTCGTGGCCCTGCTGACGTCCCTGGCCCTGGCCGTGACACTCACCCCCGCCCTCGCGGGGTGGCTCCTGCGCATCCGCCGCGACGGGCCCGCCGCCCGTCAGGACGAGGCCGGGGGGCCTCTCCTGCGCCGCATCATCTCGTTCTACGAGGGAGCGGTGCGGGCGGCGCTCAAGCGGAGCGGGATCACCATCGCCGTCTGCGCCGGCGTCATCGTCCTGGCCGTCGTCATCTATGGCCGGCTCCAGAGCGAGTTCCTTCCGGCCATGGACGAGGGCGGCTTCGTCATCGACTACTTCACCCCTCCCGGAACGAGCCTCGAGGAAACCAACCGCCAGCTGTTGCAGGCCGAGCAGATCCTGCGCGCGATCCCCGAGCTCGAGAGCTATTCGCGCCGCACCGGGGCGCGGCTGGCGTTGTCGATCGCCGAGCCGAACACGGGAGACTTCCTGGTCAAGCTGAAAAGCCATCGCCGCCGGACGACGGACGAAGTCATCGCCGAGCTGCGGCGCCGGTTCAACACCGAGCTCCCGGGCGCGAACTGGGAATTCCCCGGCATCCTGGGCGATCTCATCGGGGACCTGATGTGGGCCCCGCAGCCCATCGAAGTGAAACTGTTCTCGACCAATCCGCGCTGGCTCGAGCAGAAGGCGCCTGGCGTCGCCGCCGCGATCGGGAAGATCCCCGGCATCGTGGACGTCTTCGACGGCCTGGTCTATACGGGGCCGACCATCGGCTTCCGGGTCCGCCCGGTCGACGCCGAACGGTTTGGCCTGGACGCCGAAGCCATCGCCGCGGCCGCCAACACGGCCATGCTGGGCGAAACCGCCTCGTCGGTCCTCGAAGGGGACCGGGTCGTCGACATCCGCGTCCTGGATGCGAAATCCGCCATCGACCGGCTGGAGAAGATCCGCCTGCTGCCGCTCCGAACGCCTCAAGGGACGCTGGTCCACCTGTCCCAGATCGTCGACGTCGTCGAGGAGCCGGGCCAACTCGAGCTCCGGCGTGAGGACGCGCGGCAGGACGTCGCCGTCACGGCCCGGCTCGAGGGCCGCGACCTGGGAAGCGCCATGGCCGAGATCCGGCGGCTGCTGGCATCGGACAAGACCCTGCCGCCGGGGAAGGTCGAATACGGCGGCCTCTACGAGCAGCAGCGGGAATCGTTCCGCAACCTGATGATTGTCCTGGTCATGGCCGTCTTCCTTGTCTTCACCGTGCTCCTGCTCGAGTTCGGGTCGTTCACCGAGCCGGCCGCGATCGTCTTCGGGGCCGTGCTGGCCATGTTCGGGACGGTCCTGGCCCTCTGGTTCACCGGGACGTCGCTCAACGTCGTTTCTCTGCTCGGGGCGATCATCGGCGTCGGCATCGTCGCCAAGAACGGCATCCTCATGCTCGACTTCGTCAAGGAGCTCCGGGCCCAGGGATCAGACCTGGTCGAGGCCCTGGTGAGGTCCGGGCGACGCAGGCTCCGGCCCGTCCTGATGACCTCGCTGGCCGCAGGGCTGGGCATGTTGCCCCTGGCCTACGGCATCGGCTCGGGCGCCGACATGCTGAGGCCGCTGGCCATCGCCGTCATCGGGGCCCTGTGCATCTCCGTGCTGCTGTCACTCATCGCGACGCCGGTTCTCTACTACCTGATGACGCGGCGGCGACCGGGGCGCTAGCGCGGTCCGGCGTTCCCGTCAAATGCGGCTTCCGGAGCTCCCGTCTTTGGCCGCAGGCCCGAGCGCCCGACGCGCCAACGCCCCGAGATAAGCTCCGAACAGAGCCATAGCCAGCGCCAGAAGCGTGCCGGGGTTCCTGCGGCCCACGCCGAGGAGAGGGACCCAAACCCCGACCGCCAGGCCCCAAAGCCAGGGCTTGGCCGGGCGGAGGGCGCCGAAGACCGCGGCCGTCAGGACGAGCAGGCCGGCCGTGATCCCGGCATCGTCCCACGTCGGCCGCGAATCGATCCAAGCGATGGCCAGGCCCAAGCCCATGGCGATCACCGCCAATATCAGCGGAAGCCTCTTTCGCATGGGCCTCAGGCCTTCCAGTCCTTCATGACCTCGGCGAAACAGGAGAGACCGCTGGGGATGCACGCGCCGTAGCCGTGGCCAGGGAAGGTCCAGGCGCCGGCGAGATAGAGGCTCTTGACCGGCGTCCGCTGCGGGAATCGGCGCTGGCCCGAGTTGTCGACGGTTTGGTCCCAGCCGTAGATCGCGCCGCGAGGATTCAGGGTGAAGCGCCGGTTCGTGAGAGGCGTGGCCACTTCCTTGATCTCGATGGCCTTGCGCAGACCGGGGAGGAACCTCTTCTCGGCCGCGTCGATGAGGATGTCGGCCAGGCGCAGCTTCTCCCTCGTGTATTCGTCCTTGTTGCCGTAGAAATAATCGGTTTCGTATGTCTTCCAGTGATCGTAGCCTTGGGCGGCGATGAGGCCGATCGTGTTCTTGCCCTTGGGCGAGGCGCCGGGCCAAACGTTGTCGTAGAGCGTCAGCCCGTAGCCCGGATCGGCCGTGAGCCCGCCGGCGAGCGACGCGGCGTAGGCCGCCTCGTGGTCGTAGCCGGGGTAATAGAAGATCTCGCTGTCCTTGAGCCCGACCTTGCGGACGAGGTCCGTCTTGAGGCCGAGCCAGACAAGGAGCGTCGAGAAGCTGATCTCGAGCTTGTCCATGCGGGCGAGCGTCGCCTTCAGGAGCTCCTTCTCGTCGGTCATCTTCGTGAGGGTATCGACGGCGTTGGCGTTGGAGATGACCGCCCGGCCGCGGATCTCCGCGCCGTCCGCCGTGCGCACGCCGACGGCGGCGCCGTCGCGGGTCAGGATCTTCTCGACCCGGGTGTTCGTCCGGACCTCGCCGCCGGCCTTGGCGATGAGGCCGGCCAGGGCGTTGCTGATCCTCTGCGATGTCCCGTGGGGATACCAGCCGCCTCCCTCGAGATAGCCGAGGAGGGGCATGGCGTAATAGAAGGTCGAAAGCCTGGCCGGCGGCAGGCCGAAATAGCCCCACAGGCTCGAGATGACGGCCTTGAGCTTCGGGTTCTGGACCCGTTCGTCGATCATCGCCCCCCAGGTCCGGTTGAAGTTCTTGAAAAGGGACGGGAAGGTTTTGGGGAACGAGGACATATCGACCGGGGCGCCGCTCGAGAGGCGGCCGACCTCGTCGGTGAGCCCTTTCATGTCGGCGAAGATGGCGTCGATGGCCGCCGCGTCGTCGGGGAACTTCGTTTTGAGGAGCTTGACGTAGCCCGGGAGGTCCCGGCCCGGCACGCGGATGTCGTAGTCGGGGAAGACGGCCCGGTAGAGCGGCTTGTGCTCCTCGAAGACGACGTCCTGGATCTCGGGGAAGCCGCCGATCAGGTTGGCGACGCCGTTGCGGATGCCGGCCGAGGTCGAATGAAGCGAGACGTCGAAGGTGAAGCCGCCGGGGCGGGTGAACGAGGAGGCGTAACCGCCGGGGACGCTGTGCTGCTCGAGGACGACGACCTTGAAGCCCTGGCGGGCGAAGGCCGCCGCCGCGCTCAGGCCGCCGAGGCCGGCGCCGATGACGATCGCATCGTAGGTCCCGGGCGGGGTCTGGGCGAGGCCGAGGCCGTCGGCCCTGGGGAAAGCCCGCCAATCCCAGACGGCGAGCGGCAGGCCGGCCAAGAGCGTTTTCAGGAAATCACGTCTCTCCCAGGGGTTCTTCGACATGGCGAAACCTCCCTTGGATCCCTTTTTATGCGGTCCCGAGTCTACGCCGGTGGTGAGGGGGAGTCAATGCGCTATTGGCTCCGGTTGACAACTCCCAGGGGGGGCCTTAGGATTGAGGCGGAAACGCAATAGCCAGTCTGTCGAGAGCCCGGAACTCAGATGAAGAGGTTTATCCTCAGGGCCGTCTTGTGCGGGGCCGTCGCGGCCGCCGCCGCCGTCGGGTTCCGCCTTGGTTTAGCGGCCGAGGGGGGGGGCCCGGCCGCCGCGGCCCGGGCATCGTTGAAGTTCGCCTGGCTGAGCGACACCCACGTCGGCTCGGACCGTGGGGCCGCCGACCTCGAGGCTTCGGTCGCGGACATCAATACCCTGAAGGGCCTGTCGTTCGTCGTCGTCACCGGCGACATCACCGAGATGGGGACCTTCGACAACCTCAGCCAAGCCAAGCAGATTCTCGACGGGCTCGACGTGCCCTATCACATCATCCCCGGCAATCACGACATGAAATGGTCGGAGTCCGGCGGCTCGGACGTGGCCCGGCTTTGGGGCGGCGACCATTTCGATTTCGAGGCGGGCGGCTTCCGCTTCATCGGGCTCGCGCAGGGCCCGGTCCTGCACATGGCCGACGGGCATTGGGCGCCGCAGGACGTGCGTTGGCTCGACGGGATCCTCGCGGAGCGGAACCTGGCCCTGCGGCCGACGATCTTCTTCACGCATTACCCGATCGATCCGAGCATCGACAATTGGTACGTCGTCCTGGACAAGCTGAAGACGGTCCCGACGGTGGCGGCGCTGGCCGGGCACGGCCATAAGAACGAGCCGCTCGACTTCGAGGGCCTGAGGGGCGTCATGGGCCGGGCCAACATCGGCACGAAGGACCGCGCCCCGGGCTACAACATCGTCGAGATCGGGGCCAAGGCCATGACCTTCGCCGAACGGACGGGCGGCCGGACGCTCGCTCCCTGGCACCGGATCGAGCTCGAGAAGAACGGCCTGCCGGTCGTCGCGACGGCTCGCCCCGCCGCGGGCGCGGGCGCAGGAGGGAAACCCTCGGCCGCGGCGCCGCGTCCCGACTTCAGCGTCAACGGGCTCTTCCCACAGGTCCGCGAGCGCTGGCGGTTCGACACCGGCTGGACGGTCGCCTCGTCCGCGGCCGTGTCCGAGGGAACGGTCATCGTCGCCGATGCCTCGGGCGCGGTGCGGGCGCTGAGGACGGGCGACGGCAGCGTCGCCTGGGTCTGCAAGACCGACGACCCGGTCTATTCGACGCCCGACGTCTCCGGCGGACGCGTCGTCTTCGGCAGCACCGATTCGCGGATCTATGCCCTCGACGCCCGGCTAGGCACCGTGGCTTGGAAGTTCGTGACCCGGGCGCCGGTCGTGGCCTGCCCGCGCATCGTCGACGGGGTCGTCTATATCGGCTCGGGCGACCACACCTTCCGGGCCATCGACCTCGCGACGGGCAAGCTCGTCTGGCGGGCCGAAGGGATCGACGGCTACGTCGAGACGAAGCCGCTCGTTGCGGGCCGGCTGGTCGTGTTCGGGGCCTGGGATGACAAGCTCCACGCGCTCGACCAGGCCACGGGCTGGCCCGTCTGGGAGTGGACCGGCGACAAGCCCAGCCCGTTCTATTCCCCGGCCGCGTGCTGGCCGGTCACGGCGAACGGCCGGCTCTTCATCGTCAACCCCGAGCCGTGGCTCGCGGCCATCGAGCTGGCCGAGGGACGGGGGCTCTGGGGCACCGACAACTGGGCCGTCCGCGAGTCGATCGGCCTCTCCGAAGACGCGAAGCGCCTCTACGTCCGGACCACGGACGGGGTTTTCGCCGCGATCTCCACCGCGGCCGACGACGCCGAGCAGACGTGGGAGACGGACGGGGGCTTCGGTCCCGATTTCAGCTCGGCCCAGCTCGTCGAGAAGGACGGCGTCGTCTTCTACGGGACGAAGAACGGCCTCGTCCTGGCCCTCGACGGCGCGACCGGGGCGATCAAGTGGAAGCACAAGGTCGGCGTCACGTTCGTCAACACCGTGACCCCGCTCAGCGGCCGCGAGGTCGTCGTCACCGACTTCGACGGCCGGGTGATCCTGCTCTCCGCCGATAAATAGGGAAGAGAGGGTCAGACCTACACGTTTTTACTTTTTCGGGCTTGATCTCCGAACAAAAAGCTAAAACGTGTAGGTCTGACCCTGTCTTGCTGCCTTGGTGATATAATCGTTCTAACCTGCCATGAAGCCAGGGCTCAGGAAGACCCTCAAGATCTCGGGGATCGGGCTTGGCGTCGTCGTCCTGATCCTCGTCGCCACCGCGCTTTTCCTTGTCTTCGACAAGCCGCTCGTCCGGAACCTGATCGTTCGCCAGCTCAATAAGAGCGCCGGCACGACGGCCAGGATCGGCCGCATCGACTACACCATCGTCCCGTTCCGGGTGACCGTCGATTCTCTCGATCTCGGGCAGGAGGACGCGTTCCAGAAACTCGGTGTTTCTTTGCCCAGCTTCGAGGCCCGTGGCTCTCTCTGGCGCCTCGTCCGCGGCTCGAAGCCGGCCTTCGACGTCCTCGAAGCGGACGGGCTTGCCCTCCGCCTCGAACAAAAGGCCGTCTCGGAAGCGCCGCTCGACATCGAGAAGCTCCTGCTCCGGGCCTCCGACATGCTGGCCTGGGCCAAGAGCATCGCTCTCAAAAAGACGGATCTCTCGATCGCCCTTCTGAGCGGCCGGACCGAGATCGAGGACCTTGACCTGACCCTGACGCCGGGCCCGGCGCGGGATGTCATCGCCTTCGAGATCGGCGGCGGGAGCCTCACGCTCAAGGACAAGGCCGGCTCGCCCCTCCTTTCGGCGTCGCTCGCCTCGTCCGGCCGGATCGGGCTCGTTTCGCCCTTCATCTTCGACGGCTCTTTCGACCTCCGCAAAGCGCGGTTCGCCCTCGCCGGAACAGAGGCCACGCTCGAAACGCTCTCGACCGCCGTCACGGCCCGGTTCGACAAGTCCGCCCAGGAGCTGACCGTCGGACACTTCAAGATGGCCGCCCCGGGATTGTTCGAGATCGAGGGCAAGGCCGTCGGCAAGATGGGTTACGGCATCTTCCTCGACACCGAAGCGGCGGCCCGGCTCGATGATCTTGCCGCCGCGGCCGCCATCCTCAAGCCGCTTCTTCCCGTCGAGATCAAGGAGGCCGTTCGCGGCGGCAAGGTCGAGATCGGCGGCAAGTACGTGCTCCAGCGCTCGAGCCTGGAAACAAAGGACAATCTGACCGCGACGCTTACGCTCGACGGCCTCGATCTCTCGCCGGTCGTCGCCGGCCGCCCGCTCCGGGTCCGCGCCGCAGGCCGCATCGACACGTCCGGCCCGACGAGCGATCCCCGCCTCAGCGCGGACCTCCGTTCGTCCCTGGGCGCGCTCTCCGCCGCGGGCCTCGCTGTCTCCGGCGCCGATCTTCATCTCTCGGTAACCGGGACGAAGGCCGGGGCCGAGATTGGCCTTCTCGAAGCCAGGCTCTCCGGGCTGGCCTACCTTGCGGCGGAAGGCAAGCGGATCGCCTTCGACCGCGCCACGCTGACCGCCAAGGGAAGCCTCGACCTCACCCGCAAGCAGGCCATCCTCACCTCGCTCGTGGCGGAGCTCCCGCGCCTCGCGCCGCTGCGGCTCTCCGGCCGCGCCGGCCTCGACCCGTCGGCCGCGGCGGAGCTCCGGTTCGACGCCAAGGGCCTCGACCTGCCGACGCTGCGAACGATCGGCGCCCCGTTCATCCCTACGGATTACTCCGCGTGGGACCTCGGCGGGGCGCTCGATCTCGCCCTCTCCGCCCGCCGCCCGGCCGGGGCCCGCCGCGATTGGACCTTCTCCGGCGCCCTCTCCCTTGCCGGCGCGAAGTTCAACGACCCGTCCTTTACGATCGCCGGCGACGGCCTCGATCCTGTGATCAGGATCGACGGCACGGGCTCGCCCGCCAAAGGCTTCTCGTTCAATAGCAGCCTCGATATCAGCCGGGGCGAATCGCTGTGGAAGTCCGTCTACATCACCTGGAGCCAGCACCCGCTCAAACTGACCGCCTCCGGCCGCTACGACCCCGGCTCGGGCGCCCTCGACGGCCTCGCCGCTCGGCTGGCCCTGCCCGGGATCGGCACCATTGACGTCAAAGGGACGGCCCGACTCGGCGCCGCGCCGGCGTTCGATCTCGCGACCGACGCGGACCTGGGCCTCGGACCCCTCTATTCCCTTTTCACCCAGGCCGGCGTCGCCGAGGGCGTGCGCTGGAAGCTCGACGGGGCGTTGGGGGCCCGCTTGTCCGTCCATAGGACCGCCGATGCCCTCGCCGTCGGCGGCCGGATCAAGCTCTCCGGCTCGAACATCGAGCGGCCCCTGTCGAAGACGCTCTTGTTAGGCCTCACCGCCGACCTGCCGATCCTCTATGACTCCCGCGCGGTCCCGCCCCCCGACAGCGCTCCCGGCGTCCCGCCCCTTCCCGAGGAGGGCCGCCTCCATATCGACGAGATCCAAAGCCCCTTCCTGTCCCTGAAGCCGGTCGACCTCATCGTCCGCGCCGGCGCCAACGCCCTGGCCATCGAGCCCCTGAGCCTGCCCGTCTTCGGCGGCTCGCTCGACCTCGGGGCGACGACCTTCCGTCTCGATCCCGCGACCGGCGCGTTCACGGGTCTCGGCTCCCTGGCCCTCAAGAACGTCGACATTGCCAAGTTCCCGATCCAGTCGCCGCAGTTCAAGCTGACCGGCACCGTCCAGGCCGATTTCCCGAAGCTCGACATCAGCGCCCGCAAGATCGCGATCGAAGGCCGCGGCGAGGCCCGCGTCTTCGGCGGTCGGGTCGTCCTCCGCGATCTCGCCGTGTCCGAGCCCTTCACGCCGGGTCGCGCCATCTCGCTCAACGTCGATCTCCTCGAGCTCGACATGAAGAAGCTCACCGACGAAGTCCCGTTCGGCGAGGTGACCGGCATCGTCAGCGGCGAGGTCCGCGATCTCGTCATCACCTACGGCCAGCCGGAGAGCTTCTCGTTCCATCTGGAATCGGTGCCGCGCAAGGGCGTGGCCCAGACCTTCAGCCTCAAGGCCGTCGACAACCTGACCGTCCTCAGCTCGGGCCAGCAGGCCTCGAGCGGCACGAGCAGCTTCTGGATGCGCTTCATCCGCGGCTTCCGCTACGAGAAGCTCGGCCTCGTCAGCACGCTCCGCAACGATACCTTCACCCTCAACGGCACGATCCACGAGGGCGGCACGGAGTACCTGGTGAAGAAACCCGCCCTTTTTGGTATAAGTGTAGTGAACCGCAACCCCAAGAGGTCGATCAGCTTCAGGGAGATGGTCAGCCGCCTCAAGCGGATCGGCACCTCGGGAGGATAGGCTCGCGATCGATCGCAAGGAGGATGCCCCATGAGAAAACGAATCGCCCTGTGGACCGCGGCGGCCGCCGGCCTGGTCCTCGTCCTGGCCTGCATCACCGTCAACATCTATTTCCCTGAAGCGGAGGTCAAGCAGGCCGCCGCCCAGATCGTCGACGAGATCCGCAAGCAGGACGCGGAGAAGAAGGCCCCCGAGACCGTCGCCGCGCTGCCCGAGGTCCGGCCGGCGCCGTCGTTCTCCCTCGTCCCGGCCGCCTACGCCCAGGAAGAAACGACCGTCTCGAATCCGGCCATCCGGGCCCTCAAGGACTCGATGAAGAACCGCTTCCCCTCGCTCAAGCCCTATTATGACGCCGGCAACATCGGCGAGACGAACAAGGGCTTGCTCGAGGTCCGCGACGAGACCGGCCTCAACCTCCAGGCCAAGGGCGCCCTGCGGAACCTCGTCAAGGACGAGAACGCCGACCGGATGAAGCTCTACGCCGAGGTCGCCAAGGCCCTGAACATCGAGGCCAGCCAGATCGAGAAGATCCAGAAGATCTTCGCCGCCGAGTGGGACAAGGCGGCCGTCGCCGGCTGGTGGGTCCAGAAAGAGGACGGCAGCTGGGCCAAGAAGTGACATTTTAGCCCGACCGGCGTCGTCACAGGGCGGCCCGGCCGGTTCCGCGCTCAGGCCCTTTCGATCGGGTAGCGGATGATCGTCTTGAGCTTCTCCGGCGCCGCCCGCCGCGGATCGCCCAAGTAGATCTCGTGGTGGCGGCCGCGGAGCTTGTATCCCGCGTCGGCGACAAACTGGAAGAGGCGCTCGATCGTCGCCCGCTCGGCGTCGTAGGGGCCGACGTGCATGATCTGGGCGGCCCGTCCCTCGGCGAACTTCTCGAACCGGACCTCGGGGAAACGCGGGGATCCCGGCTTTGTCGAAGCGCCCATTTTTTGGCCGCGATTATAACACCGCCTCGCCGATGAGGGCCAATTCCGTCGGGCGGGTCCTTGACTCCCGCCCGGGGAGTGTATTAAGAGGGTCGACAGGAGCGTGCCCATGTCCCGCAGACACCCGTCCCGCCGTCATCCGCAGATCCCGATCGTCGCCCTGGCCGGCCTGGCCCTTGTCCTCGGCTGGGCTTGCGCCGGCGGCCCGGCTAACGGGCCGAAAGGCGCACACGCCCCGGCGCTCGAGGCCGGGTTCACCGATCCGCCCGACTCCGCGCGTCCCTGGGTCTACTGGATGTGGATGGACGGGAACCTGAACCGCGAGGGGATCACCGCTGACCTTGAATCGATGAAGGCCGCCGGCCTCGGCGGGGTCGTCATCTGCGAGGTCAACGTCGGCGTGCCGCGGGGGCCGGTCGAGTTCATGAGCCCCGAGTGGCGCGTCCTCTTCAAGCACGTCGTCAAGGAGGCGGAGCGGCTCGGCCTCGAGGTGACCCTCAACGCCGGCCCCGGCTGGACCGGGTCGGGCGGGCCGTGGGTCAAGCCCGAGCAGTCCATGCAGCACATCGTGGCCGCCTCGGTCGAGGTCCGCGGGCCGTCGCGCTTCGAGGCCGAGCTCCCCAGGCCGAAGCGGCGCCCGGCCTTTTTCGGCGAAGGTGGGCTCCCGTCCCGGATCAAAGAGACCATGGACGGATTCTACCGCGACGTGGCCGTGCTCTCCTTCCCGACGCCCAAGGCCGGCGCGTCGATCGCCGACATCGACGAGAAGGCCCTCTACGTCCGCGCTCCGTATTCATCGCAGCGCGGCGTCCGGCCCTTCTTCCCGTCCCCGGCCGAGTTCCCGGCGCTTGCGGAAGGCGTGGCGATCGACGCCAAACGGATCGTCGACCTCACGGACAAGCTCGATGCCGGCGGCCGGTTGGCCTGGGACGTGCCCGCCGGCGAATGGACCATCATCCGATTCGGCCGGACGACCACGGGCGCCAACACCCGCCCGGCCCCCGTTCCCGGCCTCGGCCTCGAGTGCGACAAGCTCGACGCGGCCGCCTTCGACGCCCACTACGACGCCTTCGTCGGCGCCCTCCTCCGCGAGATCGGTCCGCGGCGGACCGACGGCCAAGCCGGCTGGACGACCCTCCATATCGACAGCTGGGAGATGGGGGCCCAGAACTGGACCGGCGCCTTCCGCGAGGAGTTCAAGAAGCGCCGCGGCTACGATCTCCTGCCTTATCTCCCGGCGGTCACGGGGCGCCCGGTGGGCGACATGGAGACGAGCGAGCGCTTCCTGTGGGACCTGCGCCAGACGGCGAACGAGCTCGTTCTCGAGAACCACGCCCTGCGCCTCAAGGAGCGCGGCCGCCGCGACGGCTTCCGCCTCTCCATCGAGCCCTACGACATGACCCCCTGCGCCGACATGACCCTGGGCACGGCCGCCGACGTCCCCATGGCCGAGTTCTGGCTCTACGGCTTCCACACCGCCCACAGCGTCCTCGAGGCCGCCGGCGTCGCCCACACCAACGGGCGCAACGTCGTCGCCGCCGAGTCCTTCACCTCGGACGACCGCGAGGCCTGGCAGGCCCATCCCGCCTCGATGAAGGCCCTCGGCGACTGGGCCTTCAGCGCCGGCGTCAACCGCATCGTCTTCCACCGATCCCAGCATCAGGCCGGGCTTGAGGTCGAGCCGGGCATGACCATGGGGCCCTACGGCGTGCATTGGGAGCGGACCCAGACCTGGTGGGACATGGTTCCGGCCTATCACCGGTATCTCGCCCGCGCGCAGTTCATGCTGAGGCAGGGCCTGCCCGTCGCCGATGTTTGCTTCCTCGTCGCCGAAGGGGCGCCGCACGTCTTCCGGCCGCCGGCCTCGGCCCTCCGAGGCGATCCGCCCGGGCCCGCGGGCCCCGCCTTCGACGGCTGTCCGCCGGAGACGCTTCTCGCCTCGGCCTCGGTCAAGGACGGCCGGATCGTCTTCCCGGACGGCATGAGCTACCGGGTGCTCGTTCTTCCCGAGCGCGAAACGATGACGCCGGCGCTCTTACGAAAAGTCCGGGCCCTCGTCGCGGCGGGGGCCACGGCCGTCGGGCCCCGTCCGCGCAAGTCGCCGTCGCTCACGGGATATCCCGAGTGCGACGCCGAGGTCGAGCGCCTGGCCACGGAGGTCTGGGGCGACTGCGACGGCCAGAAAGTGACGGAGCACACATATGGCTCGGGGCGCGTTGTCTGGGCCCGGAGGCCGGCCTCGACTTCAAGGATGCTCATTGCGGCTCCGGTCGACACGGCCAGAACGGCAGGGAACTCAGCCGCGGAGACGGCGAATGGTCCTGCGGCGGATCAGGCGACCTGGTTCGTCGGCGCCCCGCCTCTCGACAGCCCTGAGCAGTACGGCGATTTCTCGATCGTCACCGACGTCCTCGAGAAGATGGCCGTGCCGCTCGACTTCGCCTCCGACATCCCCTTGCGCTGGATCCATCGCCGCGACGGCGGGACGGACATCTATTTCGTCGCCAATCCGCAGCCCACAAGCGTCGCGACGACGGCCCGCTTCCGGGTGGGCGGCAAGAGGCCCGAGCTCTGGGACGCTCTCGACGGAACGCATTGCGCTCTCGCGATCTTCTCGGCCGTCAATGGGATGACCTCCGTCCCGCTCGAGTTCGGGCCGCATCGATCGTTCTTCATTGTCTTCCGCGACAGACAAGGACTATTGGGGGAGGCTTCTTCGACGGGATCCGCCGGATTCTCGTCTGTTCCCGACAACCGTTCCAATTTCCCGGCCTATCGGAAGATCGCTGCCCTTGACGGGCCATGGGACGTGGCGTTCGATCCCAAGCGGGGCGGACCCTCCGGGGTCGTCTTCAAGTCGCCCGAGGATTGGGCCCGGCGGCCCGAGGAGGGCCTCAAGCATTATTCGGGACAGGCGACGTATGCGATAGCCTTTGACCTGTCGGCGGCTGCCATGGACAAAGCCGGGTCAAAAGGGCTCTGGCTCGATCTCGGCACGGTCAAGAACATCGCCTCCGTCCGCCTCAACGGGCGTGATCTCGGCGTCGTCTGGTGCGACCCATGGAGGGTCGAGATCACGGATGTGGTCAAGGACAAGGGCAACCGGCTCGAGGTCCGGGTCGCGAACCTCTGGCCCAACCGCCTCATTGGGGACGAACAAGAGCCACCCGATGCCGAATACGGCTCCGGCGGGAACCTCGTCCGCTGGCCGTCCTGGCTCCTCGGGGGCCGCCCTCGGCCGTCCTCGGGCCGCTTCGCCTTCGCCACATGGAGGCACTATACAGAGGATTCGCCCCTTCTGCCGTCCGGCCTGCTCGGCCCGGTTACCATCCTGGGCTTGAAAAATTGACAGCGTTTTGACAACTTGGCCCCGGCGCCTATTATCATAGGGATGAAAGCCGGGCTTCGACCGGAGGAGGGGCCGTGAAGACGTTGACCGTTTGCCTTTTGCTCGCCGTCCTGTCCGGGGGCCTTCTGGCGGGCGCGGACGTCCCGCAGGAGAAAAAGATCCAGTTCTCCCTGGCCTTCGATATCACGTCCCTGACCAACCGGCACGATGAAACGAAAATGAGCGCGGGGGCCGAAGGCCTGGTCATCTTCAACCTCGGCCGCCGCATCATGATCATGCCCGAGGTTTTCGCCGGGTCCGAGAGTTTCTCGGCGGGGCTCACGCTCAACCTGAAGCTCGGTCGCTTCTTCGTCGGGGCCGGGGGCACCGGCGGCGGGCTTTACCACGATGCGAACGAGTGGAACCCCATCGGCCTGCTGAAGGTTCAGGCCGGCGTGAAGGGGACCCACTTCCTCGTCGCGGCGGCCTACGTCAATAACCTCAATCCCGGCAATTGGCCCACGCTGTCCGGCTTTTCCCTCGCGGCGGGCCTCGTGTTCTAGTCCGCGCCGGTCGCGGGCGGATGCGGAGGGTGATCCCAAAAACGCCCCTTGCCTCGACGCT
>CAZIQR010000037.1:16706-18218 GCA_964541055.1 uncultured Eubacteriales bacterium | reverse complement strand
TCCTGACCTTCCACGGGCGCTATCGACTGGCCGCCCTCGTCATCATCGTCGCCGCCCTCATGGACGGCCTCGACGGCCTGGTGGCGCGGGCCACGCACACCCCCTCCGACTTCGGCATCGAGCTCGACTCGCTCGCCGACGCCGTCTCCTTCGGGCTGGCCACGTCGCTGCTGGTCTACTATTGGGGCATGGAGATGGCCGGCCCGCCGGCCGTCTTCTTCGGCTTCGTCTTCCTCTGCGCCGGCGTCCTCCGCCTGGCCCGCTACAACGTCCGCAGCCACGCCCCCTCCGACCGCAAGCACTACCAGGGCCTGACCGTGCCTTCGGCGGCCATCTTCATGGGCTCGGTCGTCAATTTCCACCCGGTCCCGCTGGCCATGCGCGAGTCCGGCTTCCTCATCGCCCTGCTGACCCTGATCGTATCGTTGTGCATGGTCAGCACCCTCCCCTACCCGAACTTCATCAAGGCCCTGATGAGCCGCCGGGTCAACATCCGCACCGGCCTCATCGCCGCCATCTGCCTCTTCGCGGTGCTCTTCTATACGCGGTACTTCCTGCTCGTCTTCTTCGGCATGAACGTCCTCTCCGGCCCGGCCCTGGCCATGTTCCGGCTGGTGAAGAAGCCGCCGAAGAAAAGGAGGGCGAGGGCCGAGAGCCGGCCGGCGCCCGCCCCGCCGGGAGGAGGAGCGGAGAACGGATGATCCGGCCCAGAACGTTCCGGATCGCCGCCGCCCTCGTCCTCGGCGCGGCCCTCCTCGCCGCCCTCGTCCTTCTCGCACGGGTCGTCGTTCCGCCCCGCCCGCCCGAGCCGTTCCGGCCCGAGCCGGCCGCGGCGGTCCCCTCGCCCCCCCCGGCCCCAGCGCTCGTCGAAGAGAGGATCGTCATCCCGTTCCGCTCGAGCCTGGCCGAGATCCTCAAGCGCCACGGCTTCAACAACCGCGAGATCCATGAGCTCCGCGAGGCGGTCAAGCCGGTCTACGACCTGGGCCGGATCCGGGCCGGCCAGCAGCTGCGCCTGGCCTCGTTCCCCGACGGCCCCTGGCAGCGGCTGGAATACGACGTCGACGAGACCCAGTACCTGGTCGTGAGCAAGGACGCCTCGGGGATCCGGGCGGAGATGAAGTACGTCCCCGTCGAGTTCAAGCCCGCCCTCGTCTCGGGTGTCATCGAGGACAGCCTCATCGCCGCCCTGAACAAGGCCGGCGAAGAGGACAGCCTGGCCATCGACCTCGTCGAGCGCTGCTTCGGCTGGGACATCGACTTCAACACCGACCTCCGCAAGGGCGACTCCTTCCGCATCTTCGTCGAGAAGCGCTACCTTGCCGGCCGCTTCGCCGGCTACCGCGACATCCTCGCGGCCGAGTTCGTCAACGAGGGCCGCGTCTACGAGGCCTTCCGCTATGTCTATCCCGACACCAAGGCCTGGGATTATTTCGACGAGAACGGCGGCTCGCGGCGCAAGGACTTTCTCCGCTCGCCGATCAAGTTCGCCCGGATCACGTCGCGGTTCTC
>CAZIQR010000037.1:11911-16606 GCA_964541055.1 uncultured Eubacteriales bacterium | reverse complement strand
AAGTTCAAGCCGGCCGATCCGCTGCGGAAGGAATTCCTGGAGGATTATAGGGCGAGCGTGGCCCGGCTGCGCACGGCCCTCAAGCTCGCCGAGGTCGTGCGCGCGGTGACGGCCGCCCCGCTCGTCAGTTTTTAATCTTCCCGCCCCCGCCGCCGCCCGATTCCTTGGCTCCGGAAGACGACGAGGACGAGGACCGCTCCGAGGACGTCCGAGAGGAGGAGGAGGATGAGCCGCTCCCGCCGGACGAGCCCGAACCGCCCGAGCCCGCCGAGCCGAGATTCGAGGATCCGTCGACGGTCCTGGCCGGGCCGAAGGTGACGCCGCGGGGGGTCAGGCGGGGCGCCATCCCCCCGGGTTGCTGCCGGTCCCGCGACGAGATCGCCAGCTCCGGGCAGCGGACCTCGTTCCCCCGGCTCGAGTAGACGATGCGGACGCCGAGCTCGCGGGCCACGCGCACGTCCGGGTTCCAGTCGCGGAAACGCTCCGGGGCCGGGGCAGCTTTCTGCGCTGCCGGGGTCGGGGTCGCGGTGCGGCCGGGGCCCGGGCGGCCGGCCGGCTCCGGGTCGGCGACACGCCGGGGCGGGGCGGCCGGGACGATGGTGCCGCGAAAGGCGCGCACGGCTTCGCGCCGCGGATCGGTGGCGCGGGCCGGGGCCGCCGGACGGCCATCCGCCGGCGCGGCGCCGCGCTTCGAGAGCTGGTCGAGGGTCAGGGCCTTCTCGTGGACCGCAGGCGCCGCGAGATCGGCCTTGGAGACGATGACGAGCCCGCGGCTCGCGGCGGCGGCGTTCTCGCGGACGCGGGGCTCGCCCCGGTCATAGGCCTCCGCCACGCGCTTAACGGCGGCCTGCAGGCCGGACGGGATGGGCATGGAGCCGGGTTTCGGCTGCTTCAGCGAATCCTTGCGGACGATCGTCCGCGGCATCACGACCGGGCCGACGCCGCCGTCGCCGCCCCAGATCGGCTGATAGATGATGTTGCCGCCATAATACCCAAAGCCGGAGTACCAGTTGTCATACCCGAACATCCAATCGAAGAGCGACCACGGCCGCCACGACGCATAGCCGAAATAGAAGTCCCAGGCGACCCAGGCCGGCGAGAACATCGAGCCCGGCATCCAGACCCAGCCGAGCTTTTTGTCCCACTGCCAGATGCCGAGGTGATACGGGATCCAGCCCCAGGGCTCCTGGGGCACCCAGAACAGCTGGCCGCCCGCGAAGGACCAGCTGCCGTAATAATAGGGGGTCCAGCCCCACGGGTAGCGGCCGTTGTCGATGTAGGGCCGCCAGACATAGCCGTAGAGGTCGTCCCAGAGCCATTCGCCGTATTGGTTGCCGTAGGCCTGGGCGAAATAGAAGACGGCCGGCGGCAGGTTCTGGACGGGCTTGGGCAGCGGCGTGAGCCCCTGGTGAAGGTCCTCGAAATGGGCGTTGATGTCCTTGTTCCAGAGCTCGAAGGAGGTGGGCTCGAGGGCCTTGGCCAGCTCGAACTGGTGGTCGGGCCGGACGATCAGCCGCTCGCCCGCCTTCACGGTCCGGTCGTCGAGGAGCTCGGCCTTGGGGCCGAAGAGGACGCCGGCCCGGCCGGCGGCCATCTGCGCCTCGGTCGTGCCGTCGGCGGTGAACGACAGGACGCCCACGGAATTGTGCCTCATCTTGATCGCCGCGTTGGGCGTCAGGACCTGGAACATCTCGCGGCGGTCGTATTGCTTGTACATGACGTAGATGCGGCCCTTGTCGAGGGCCAGGACCGAGAGCTCCTCGGCGCCGCTCAAGCTGCGGGCGAGGATGGTCTGAACGCGGACCTCGGTCGCGACGTCGAGCCGGACGATCGTGCCGGTGTCGAACTGGATCTCGCAGCGGCGGTCGGACGATGTCCGGACCAGATCGCCGGGGCCGATGGGCAGATTGAGGACGGCCGTCTCAGGCTGCGAGTTTCCCTCGCGCAGGACCACCGGGTCCGTTCCGCCCTGCGTCGGATCGATGTAGCTGATGTGACCGAAATAGAAGTCTTTCGGACCGCCGAGGACCTGGTAATGGTCCGAGGCCCGAAGCCCGGCCGCGGCCACACCGAGAAGAGAAGCCAAAATGAGGATCCGAATGCCCCGGTTGTTCATCGGCTTTCTCCCACTCTCCTGTCTTCGCTCAACCATATATTAGCAGATTTCGTGCCAATGGCCCCGCCTGGGATCCGGGCCGGCCTGTCATAAATCCGTCCCCGATCGAGGACGTCGGGGCCAAAATGAAGACGTCCACGCCTGGTTGACAAGCCGGGAGCGGTCCCCCTAAAATGGCGATGAAGGCCGCTCTGAAATGCCCCGCCGCAAGTACTGTAATCCCGTCCCGACGGTCGACATCATCATCGAGGTCATGTCCGGGCGGCGGGTCCGGGGCATCGTCCTCATCGAACGGAGGAATCCTCCGCCCGGTTGGGCGTTGCCGGGAGGCTTCGTCGATTACGGCGAAACGCTCGAAGCCGCCGCCGTCCGAGAGGCCCGCGAGGAGACCTCGCTCGATGTCGAGCTCGTCGGCCAGCTCGGCGCCTACTCCGACCCGTCGCGCGATCCGCGCTTCCACACCATCTCGACGGTTTTCCTGGCCCGGGCTTCGGGCGTGCCGCAAGGGGCCGACGACGCCCGGACGGCCGTCATCGCCGATCCGCGGGACCACGTCCGGCCCCTGGCCTTCGACCACCGGCGGATCCTCGACGACTATCTCGCTCTCACGAAAGGGGCCCGCGCATGCCTGACGATCAAGACCGCCGTCCGCCCAAGGAAGACGACTCGGACCTCGCCGAGGTCACGCGCGTCTACGGTCCCTTCGAAGCGGACCTGATCAGGAATTTCCTGGCCGGCTACGGCATCACGGCCGTGATCAGCGGCCGGAGCGCGCCGTTCATCTACCCGCTCACCGTCGACGGCCTCGCCGAGTTCAAGGTCCTGGTCCAAAAGAGCGAGGTCGAAAAAGCCCGCGAGCTCATCGCCGCGAGGCCCTCTCCGGACGACGAAGAAGGGCCCGAAAAGCCGGCCTAGACACGCCGCGCCGACGCCGCCGCAACCGCTGGTAGCCCTGCCCCCGTTCACGCCCATATTATAGGGCCCCTCCTTTTTCTCTTATTTTTGGGTTTTTTTACTTGACAAGGCCCCTGAATTCCCCATATATTTGGGACGAAACGGGACAAATCGGGAAGCGACAGCGATGGCGAACGTTTTGATCGGCAACTACACGGCCCGTCTCGACGCCAGCGGCCGCATCAAGATCCCGGAAAAATTCCGCGAAGTCATCGAGCAGGTTTACGGCAAGGATCTCTTCGTGACCTCTCTCTCCGACGACTCGGTCAAGATCTATCCGCTCAGCGTTTGGCTGGCCATGACCGGTCTCGCCTCCGAGGGCGCCCTCCATCTCCGGCCCGATGTCCGCAAGTTCATGCTCCGCGTGAACCGCAACGGCTCGCGCCACGAGCTCGACTCCAAGGGCCGCGTCCTCATCAGCCAGGCCCTGCGCGAAAAGGCCAAGCTCAGCGACGAGGTCGAGGTCCTCGGCCTGTCCAATCACCTGGAAGTCTGGAACAAAGCCGTTCTCGACGGAACTCTCGAGGAGAAACCGCTCTCGGACGAGGATTTCGAGAGCATTGCCCGCCTCATCCCTCGAGGAAAGCCGGAATGACGGAGAACGGACACCTCCCTGTCCTCCCGCACGAAGTCATCGATTTTCTTGACGCGGGGCGTGAGGGCATCTATCTCGATTGCACCCTGGGGCTGGCCGGACACGCCGTGGCCGTCCTGGAGAGGAATCCCCGTGCCCGCCTGATCGGCCTCGACCGCGACGGCCAGTCCCTGGAGTCCGCCCGGGAGCGGCTCAAGCTGTTCGCCGGGCGGGTCACCCTCTATCAGACCGATTTCAAGGACCTGGCGGCGCTCGACATCCCGTTCGAGAAGGTCCGCGGTGTCCTGGCCGACCTCGGCATCTCCTCGTTCCAGCTCGACTCTCCCGAGCGCGGCTTCAGCTACACGCACGAAGGCCCGCTCGACATGCGCGTCGACCAGCGGATGAAGACCACGGCCCACAAGGTCCTCCACACCTACCCCGAGCAGAAGCTGGCCGAGATGTTCGCCCGATACGGCGAGCTCCCGCAGACCCGCCGCTTGGCCCGCGAGATCGTCCACCTGCGCAAGCTGGGCCGGCTCGAGACGACCGGCGACCTCCGCGTCCTCATCGAGCGCCTCTACAAATGGCGGCCGCAGCGGGGCCGCATCCACCCCGCGGCCAAGGCCTTCCAGGCGCTGCGCATCGAGGTCAACGCCGAGCTCGAAGGCCTGGACGCGTGGATCGACGCCGCCGCGCGCGCCGCCGCGCCGGGGACGCGGTTCGTCATCATCTCCTTCCATTCGCTCGAAGACCGGATCGTCAAGCGGGCCTTCCATGCCCTGGCCGCGCCCAGGGACGGCGCGCCGCTCCTGGCCGTCCTGACCAAAAAGCCGGTCATGGCCTCGGAGGCCGAAGTGGCTTCGAATCCCCGGGCCCGGTCGGCCAAGCTGCGGGCCGCGGAGAGGCTCTGATGGTCCGCCGGAAATGGACGCTCAAGGGCCTCGCCCTCGGCGCGGGCCTGGCCGCCGCGACCATCGGCATCCTGACCTTCTACGTCTGGTACCAGACCGAATCCGTGAAGCTCGGCCTCGACAACGGCCGCAGCGAG
>CAZIQR010000037.1:3628-11811 GCA_964541055.1 uncultured Eubacteriales bacterium | reverse complement strand
CACGTCCTCGGCGGCATGACCGGCGGCCCGACGGGCGTCGAGAAGCGCTACGACGGCGTCCTCAAAGGCGAGGACGGCGAGCAGATCAGCTACCGGATCCCGGGCGGACGCGACTACGAGACCCGGATCATCAAGCCGCCCGTGCCGGGCCGGGACATCGCCCTGACGCTCGACACGACCATCCAATACATCACCGAAAAGGAGCTGGCCGCGGCCGTGGCCGAGCACGGAGCGGCTTCGGGCACGGCCGTTGTCATGGACCCTCAGACCGGGGAGATCCTGGCCCTGGCCTGCGTCCCAACCTACGATGCGAACAGCCATCCGGGGCCCGACGCGTGGCTGAACCTGGCCGTCCAGGCCGTCTACGAGCCGGGTTCGACCTTCAAGATCGTCACGGCCGCCGCGGCCCGGGAAAGGAACCGGGTCAGCTACTCCGAGCTCTTCGACTGCTCGGCCGGATTCATCCGGGTCGGCGGCACGACCATCACCGACCACGAGCGCGAATCGATCCTCAGCTTCCCGCAGGTCCTGATCCACTCCTCGAACGTCGGCACGGTCCAGTTCGCGATGCGGCTCCGGCGCGAGGAGCTCTTCGAAACGGCCCGGGCCTTCGGTTTCGGCCGGAGGACCGGCATCGACCTGCCGGGAGAGGTCAACGGCAAGCTCAGGCCGCCGGACGAATGGAACAAGGCCAACAGCCTGCCCCACATCGCCATCGGCTACGAAGTCCAGGTCACGGCCATCCAGATGCTGCGGGCCATGAACGCGTTCGCGACGGGGGGCCTGCTCGTCCGGCCGCACCTCGTCGACGGTGAGTCCAGCCTCTCGGCGCGCCCGACCGAGGACGGCGACACGCCGGGCCGGGCCATGAGCGAACAGACGGCCCGCGAGCTCGTCGACCGGGTCTTCTCCAAAGTCGTCGAAGAAGGGACGGCCAGGCTCTGCAACCCTGACGGCTACGGCGCGGCCGGCAAGACCGGGACGGCCCAAAAGGTGGATCCGGTCACGAAGACCTACGCGCGGAAATACAAGGCCTCGTTCGTCGGCTTCACGCCGCTCGAGCGGCCCCGCCTGTCGATCATCGTCGTCATGGACGAGCCCAAAGAGCTCTATTACGGCGGCCAGGCCTGCGCCCCCGTTTTCAAGGCCATCGCCCGCCAGGTCCTCCGCTATCTCCGCGTCCCGCCCGAGCGGGAGCTGCCGGCGCGCGTCCTGACCGCGGCCCTGAAGGGCGCGGCGAGGAGAACGCCGTGACGCTCAAGGACGTTCTCGCGGGCGTTTCGACCGTGGCCGGCAGCCCGGCCGACGGCTTCGAGATCACCGGCCTGGCCTACAATTCGAAGGCCGTCCGCCCGGGCTTCCTCTTCGCGGCCCTGCGGGGCGCGGCCCGCAACGGCATGGACTTCGTCGCCGAGGCGGCCGACCGCGGAGCGGCGGCCGTCCTCTCGTCCTGGCCTAAACCGCCCGCCGTCCGCGCGGCCTGGATCCAGGTCGCCGACGCCCGCGAGGCCCTGGCCCTGGCCGCGGCCAACTTCTACGGCCATCCGTCGGACCGCATGAAGGTCGTCGGCGTCACCGGCACCAAGGGCAAGACGACTACGACGTTCATCCTCGAGGAGATCCTGCGGGCCGCCGGCGCGGCGCCGGGGCTCATCGGGACCATCGAATACCGCCGCCCCGGTTGGGCGACGGCCGCGCCGCGGACGACGCCGGAATCCTCCGATCTCCAGGCCCTGCTCCGCGACTTCGCCGACGCCGGTGTCAGCCATTGCGTCATGGAGGTCTCGTCCCACGCCCTGGAACAGAAGCGGGTCTGGGGCGTGAGCTACGACGTCGCCATCTTCACCAACCTGAGCGGCGAGCACCTCGACTACCACCCGACGATGGAGGCCTACTTCGAGGCCAAGAAGAAGCTCTTCTTCCTCAACCACAAGCGGCGGGCGGCCGTGGTCAACACGGACGACCCCTGGGGCCACAAGCTCATCGCCGAGCTGCCGATGACGACGGTCACCTTCGGGCTCCAGCCGGCGGCCATCGTCCGGGCCCTCAAGTACGTCCCCTCCCCGGACGGCATCGACACCCAGGTGGCCTACCCGGGCGGCGTGATGCGCATTCAGTCGGCCCTTGTCGGCCGTCACAATCTCTATAACCTCCTGGCCGCGATCGGCGCCGCCCTGGCCCTCGGCCTGGCCCCGGCCGACATCGTCAAGGGCATCGCCGCCCTCAAAGGAGTGCCCGGGCGCTTCGAGCGCGTCCCGAACGGGCGCGGCCTGCAGATCGTCGTCGATTACGCGCACACCGACGCCGCCCTGGAGAGCCTGCTCGTGACGGCCCGCGAATTCAAGCCGCGGCGGGTCATCCTCGTCTTCGGGGCCGGGGGCGACCGCGACCGGGACAAGCGCGAGCGCATGGGCCGCGTCGCCGCGCGCCTCGCGGACTGGACGGTGCTGACCTCGGACAATCCGCGCTCCGAGGACCCCCTGGCCATCATCGAGGCCATCGAGAACGGATTCCGCAAGGAAGGCGCCCGGACCTACGAGGTCGAGCCCGACCGCCGCAGGGCCATCGTCCGGGCCCTGGCCACGGCCAACAAAGGCGACATCGTCCTCGTCGCCGGCAAGGGCCACGAGACCTACCAGATCTTCAAGGACCGGACGGTCCCTTTCAGCGATATCGAAGCCGTCGAAGAGACCCTCCGCGGCACGGAGGCGTCCTGACCATGGCCGTCCTGATGCTCGAAGAGATCGCCGGGATCACCGGCGGCACGGCCCTCCGGGGCGGGGCCGGCCTGGGTTTCGGGAGCTACGCCATCGACTCGCGGCTCGTCGCTCCCGGCGGCCTCTTCTTCGCCGTCCCGGGCCGGCGCGACGGGCACGATTTCGTGGCCGACGCGGCCGCGAAGGGGGCCGCGGGCGCGGTCGTGTCGCGGCCGGTCGCGTCCCCGGGCCCGTCCTTCGGCCTCGTCCTCGTCCGCGACACGGTCGCCGCCCTCCAGGCTTTGGCCCGCGAGGTCCTCACCCGCCGGAGCGTGAAGGTCGTCGGCGTCACCGGCAGCGTCGGCAAGACGACGACCAAGGAGTTCACGGCGGCCCTGATCGCGCCGCGCTTCCAGGTCCTCAAGTCCGAAGGCAACTTCAACAACTATCTCGGCCTGGCCCTGACCGTCCTCCGGCTCGAGCCGGGCGACACCGCGGCCGTGCTCGAGATGGGCATGAGCGCCCCCGGCGAGATCCGGGCCTTGACCCGCATCGCCCCGCCCGATGTCGCGGTCATCACCAACATCAGCCCGGTCCATCTCCAGTTCTTCCGCGGCCTCGAGGAGATCGCCGAGGCCAAGAAAGAGATCCTCGACGGGGCCAAGCCCGGGGCGGCGGCCGTTCTCAACGGCGACGATCCGCTCGTCCTGAAGATCGCCGCGGATTTCCCCGGCCGCCGGGTGACCTTCGGCCGGGACCCGTCATGCGACGTCCGCGCCGAGGATCTCGCGCCCCGGGGCTATGCCGGCTTCGAATTCGTCCTCCGCTACGGTCAAGAATCGGGACGCGTCGCTCTCCCGTGCGTCAATGAGGCCGCGGTGGTGAACCTCCTGGCCGCCGCGGCCGCCTCCCTCGCGCTGGGTTTGAGCCTCGACGAGATCCGCCCGGCCATCCGGGACCTCAAGCCCTTCGTCCGGCGCGGGACGGTCTTCGAGGCGGGCCGGGGCATCCGCGTCTATGACGATTCCTACAACTCGAACCCCCGCGCCCTCGAAACGGCGCTGAAGAGCCTGGCCGCCCTCCCCGCCGCGCGCAAGGTCGCCGTTCTCGGCGACATGCTCGAGCTCGGCGAGGGCGAGCTCGCGTTCCACCGGAAGGCCGGCGAGACCGCGGCCCGGGCGGGCTGGGACGTTCTGGTGACGGTCGGCCCGCTGGCGGCGGCGATCGCCGACGGGGCCGAGGCGTCCGGCTTGAGCGGGTCCGCCATCCATCGCTTCGCCGACTCGCAGGCCGCGGCGGCCGCCATCGGCGGGATCGTGCGCGACGGCGATCTCGTGCTGGTCAAGGGCTCCCGGGGCGTGAAGACCGAGGCCGTGGTCGAAGCGCTCAAGGCCCGAGGAAAGGAGTAAGGCGGTGCTCTACTGGCTCCTCGTCCCCCTCCGCACCGATTTCTTTCTGTTCAACGTCTTCCGGTACATCACCGTGAGGGCCGCCGCCGCCGGCATCACGGCCCTCCTCCTGAGCTTTCTCGCCGGGCCCTGGATCATCCGGCTCCTCGAGCGCCGGCAGATCGGCCAGGAGATCAGGGCCGACGGGCCGAAAAGCCATTACGCCAAGAAGGGCACGCCGTCGATGGGCGGGCTGATGATCATCCTGGCCACGATCATCCCGACCCTGCTCTGGGGCAACTTCTCCGACCTCTACGTCTGGGTGGCCGTCGCCTCGATGATCCTGTTCGGCCTGGTCGGCTTCCTCGACGACGCCCTCAAGGTCCGCCGCAAGCAGTCGCTCGGGCTCCGGCCGTGGCAGAAGTTGGCCCTCCAGCTCACCCTGGCGACGGCCGTCGGCCTGGTCTTCATCTGGCTGGGCTCGCGCGGCGAGTTCAGCCTGAGCCTGAGCGTCCCCTTCTTCAAGAAGTGGATCCCCTACCTCGGCTGGTTCTATCTGCCGTGGATCGTCTTCATCCTGGTCGGGTCCTCCAACGCCGTCAACCTCGCCGACGGGCTGGACGGCCTGGCCATCGGCCTGACGTTGATCAGCGCCACGGCGCTGACGGCGCTGACCTATGTCGCCGGCAACTACAACTGGTCGCTGTATCTCAGCATCCCGCGGGTGCCTCAGGCGGCCGAATTGACCGTCTTCGCCGGCGCCTTCGCCGGCGCTTGCTTGGGCTTCCTGTGGTTCAACTGCCACCCGGCCCAAGTCTTCATGGGCGATGTCGGCGCCCTGTCGCTCGGCGCCACGCTGGCCGTCATCGCCCTGCTCATCAAGCAGGAGCTCCTGCTCTTCACCGTGGCCGGGGTCTTCATCCTGGAGGCCCTGTCCGTCCTTCTCCAGGTCTCCTACTTCAAGATCAGCAAAGGCAAGCGCATCTTCCGGATGGCCCCGCTCCATCACCACTTCGAGCTGTCGGGATGGCCGGAGAGCCGGGTCGTCATCCGCTTCTGGATCCTGGGCATCATCTTCGCCCTCTTCAGCCTGGCCACCCTGAAATTGAGATAGACATGGAGCTTCAAGGCAAGACCGTTCTCGTCGTCGGCTTCGAGCGGACGGGCAAAGCCCTGGCCCGCTTCCTGGCCGGCCGCGGCGCCCGCGTCCGCGTCACCGACAAGAAGCCGGCCGAGGCCTTCGGGACGAAGCTCCGGCCCTTCATCGAGCGCGGCGTCGTCTTCGAGACCGGCGGCCACCGGGCCGAGTCGTTCCTCTCGGCCGACCTGATCGTGCCGAGCCCCGGCGTCCCGCCGCTCGCCGAGATCCGGGCCGCCCGCGAGAAGGGCGTGCCGGTCCTCTCCGAGATCGAGCTCGCCTCTCTCTTCCTCAGGGGCCGCATCGTCGGCATCACCGGCTCGAACGGCAAATCGACGACGACCACCCTCGTCTACCGCATCCTGGCCGACGCCGGGCTGCGGGCCCGTCCGGCCGGGAACATCGGGAAGCCGCTCATCGCGTTTGTCGACCGCAGCCGCGACGACGACATCTACGTGACCGAGCTCTCGAGCTTCCAGCTCGAATACACCGAGCGCTTCACGCCGGCCGCGGCCGCCCTCCTCAACGTCTCCGAGAACCACCTCGACTGGCACGGCTCGTTTGAAAGCTATTTCGCCGCCAAGGAGAAACTCATCACCCGGATGGGCCCCGAGGGTCGGGCCGTGCTCAACCGGGACGATGCCCGGGTCTGGGCCGTGCGCGGCGAGGCGGCGGCGCAGGTCTACGGCTTCAGCCGGGCGCATCGGCCGGCCCGCGGCGCCTTCGTCGACGGCGGCTGGGTCGTCGTCCGCGACGGAGCCGCCGAGAGGATCCTCCCGGTTTCGCAAATCACCCTGCCGGGGGCCCACAACCTCGAGAACGTCCTGGCCGCGGCCGTCCTCGGCCGTGTCTGCGGCGCCCCGGCAGCGTCGATGGCCCGGACGATCGCCGCCTTCCGCGGCCTCGAGCACCGTCTCGAAGACGTGATGCGGGTCGGCGGCGTCCGCTTCGTGAACGACTCCAAGGCCACGACGGTCGATGCCACCCTCAAGGCCCTGGCCAGCTTCGACCGCCCGGTCGTCCTCATCCTCGGCGGCCGCGGCAAGGGCGGCGATTACGCGCCGCTGCGCCCGGCCGTCAAGAAGGGGGTCCGGGCGGCGGTCCTCGTCGGCGAGGCCGCCGACAAGATCGAGACAGCCCTCGGCGGGGCCGTCCCCGTCGTCCGCGCCGCGGACTACCGGGAGGTCGTGCGGGCCGCGTTCGGCCTGGCTTCGCGGGGCGACGTCGTCCTCCTGGCCCCGGCCGCGACGAGTTGGGACATGTTCAAGAACTTCGAGGAGCGCGGCCGGACCTTCAAGCGCGAGGTCCGGCGCCTCGCGGCAACCCGGGCCAAAAAAGGAGCCGCCCGATGAGCGTCCGCCGCCGCCTCAGCTTCGACGGCTATCTCCTCGCCGCGACGCTCGTCCTCGTCGTCCTCGGCGTCTTCTTCGTCTTCAGCGCCTCGAGCTTCATGGCCCGCGAGAAATACAACCAGTCCTTCCACTTCATGATCCAGCAGATCCTCGGGGCCGCGGCCGGCCTGGCCCTCATCGTCTTCCTCCTTTCGGTCAAGAAGTCCTTCTTCCTCCAGCCGGGCTTCGTGTACGGGCTCCTCGGCCTGACGCTCCTTTTGCTGGCCCTGTGCCTGGCCATGCCGGACGTCGCCCGCACCAACCGCTGGATCGTCCTTCCCGGCCTGCGCTTCCAGCCATCGGAGCTGGCCAAGATCAGCCTGATCCTGTTCCTGGCGACCTACGCCGAGGCCAAGAAAGACACCCTTAATGAGCTCAAGACCCTGGCCGTCCCGGTGGCCGTGCTGGCCGCCACGATCGTCCTCGTCCTCCTCGAGCCCGACTTCGGGACGGCCGTTCTCTTGACGGCCCTGGCGGCGATGATCCTGTTCATCGGCGGGGTCAGGCTCCGCTATCTCGGCGCGGCCGGCCTCGTCGCCCTGGCCCTGTTCGGCTTCTACCTCGTCAAGGCCGATTACCGCGTCCAGCGCATCCAGGGCTTCCTCTCGGCCGACAAGGACGTTCTCGGCAGCGGCTACCAGGTCCAGCAGTCCAAGCTGGCCCTCGGTTCGGGCGGCCTCGTCGGGTCCGGGCTGGGCCAGTCGACCCAGAAGCTCAACTTCCTGCCCTTCGCCCACACCGATTTCATTTTCGCCATCCTCGGCGAGGAGATCGGCCTGCTGGGAACGCTCCTCACCCTGCTCCTCTATCTCTTCTTCCTCTGGCGCGGGGTGAAGATCGCCCTCGAGGCCCCGAGCCCGGCCTACAAGATGATCGCCGCCGGCATCACCCTGGCGATCGTCGCTCAGGCGCTCATGAACATGTCGATCGTCCTGGGCCTGGGACCGGCCAAGGGGACCCCGCTGCCCCTCCTCTCCTACGGCCGGTCCTCCCTGATGTGCACGCTCGCGGCCGTGGGGCTGCTCCTCCACATCAGCCAAAAGCGGGGCGACACCTGGGGAACGGTGAAGATATGAGACGGCCGGGCGTCATCATCAGCGGCGGCGGCACGGGAGGCCACCTTTATCCCGCGCTCGTCGTCGGCCGGAAACTCCTGGACTTGGCCCCGGAGATCGCCCTGACCTACGTCGGGACAAGGCGCGAGGTCGAGGGACGGATCATGGCCGCCCACGGCGTCCGCTTCATCCCCATGCGCATCGAGGGGCTCAAGGGCCGCGGCCTCAAGAGCCTGCGCGGCCTCGTCGTCCTGCCGCTCGCCTTTGTCCATTCGCTCTGGATCCTGGCCCGGACGCGGCCGGCGCTCGTCATCGGCGTCGGCGGCTACAGCTCGGGGCCCATCGTGCTTCTCGCCTCGTGGCTCCGTATCCCGACCGTGATCCTGGAGCAGAACGCCCGCCCCGGCTTCACCAACCGGCTCCTCGTCCGCTGGGTGCGCCGGGCCGTGGCCGCCTTCCCGTCGACCCTCCCCTTCCTACGCGGCAAGGGCGTCGTTCTCGGCAATCCGGTCCGC
>CAZIQR010000037.1:0-3528 GCA_964541055.1 uncultured Eubacteriales bacterium | reverse complement strand
GGGGCGACCACCCTGGCCGAGCTCATCGCCGCCCGCAAGGCGTCCGTCCTGGTGCCGTTCGCCGGCGCGGCGGAGGACCACCAGACGGCGAACGGGCGCGAGCTCGAAACGGCCGGCGGCGCCCTTGTCGTGCCCGAGGCCCAGGCCACGGCCCAGGAGCTGGCCGGCCGCATCCTTGGCTTCCTCGATCATCCGGAGGCCCTCGAGGCCATGGAAAAGAGCGTCGGCCGCCTCCAGGCCGAGGACCCGGCCGGCCGCATCGCCGGCCTCTGCCTGTCGCTGATGAAGCGCCCGGGGAAGGAGTCCCTGTCGTGACCAAGAAAGGCTACCGCAAGCTCAATCACATCCACATGATCGGCATCGGCGGCACCGGCATGAACGGCATCGCCGAGGTCCTGCTCAACCTCGGCTACAAGGTCTCCGGCTCCGACCTGGCCGAGAACGACGCCACCCGCCGGCTGACCCGTCTCGGAGCCCAGATCGCCTGCGGCCACCGGGCCGAGAACCTGCAGAAGGCCGACGTCGTCGTCATCTCCTCGGCCGTGCGCGAGGACAACGTCGAAGTGGTCAAGGCCCGCGAGAGCCTCATCCCGGTCATCCCCCGGGCCGAGATGCTGGCGGAGCTCATGCGCATGAAGTACGGCATCGCCGTGGCCGGCTCGCACGGCAAGACGACGACGACCTCGATGACGGCCCTCGTCCTCGAGGCCGGCGGCTTCGATCCGACGATCATCGTTGGCGGCCGCCTGAACACGATCGGGGCCAACGCCAAGCTCGGGGCCGGCGACTTCATGGTTGCCGAGGCCGACGAGAGCGACCGCTCGTTCCTCTACCTCTCCCCGTTCATCGCCGTCCTGACGAACATCGACGAGGAGCACCTCGACCAATACCGCGGCGTCGACGACCTCAAGACGACGTTCATCAACTTCGCCAACAAGGTCCCCTTCTACTGCCCCGTCATCCTCTGCCTCGACGACCCCAACCTCCAGAGCATCATCCCCCGGATCGAGCGGCGGGTCATCACCTACGGCCTCTCGGCCCAGTCGGACCTGACGGCCCGGGACTTCGCCTTCGAAGAGTTCCGCAGCTCCTCCACTCTCTACGCCCGCGGGCGGATGCTCGGCCCGATGAAGCTCCAGGTCCCGGGGATGCACAACATCCTCAACGCCATGGCCGCGGCCGCCGTCGGCCTCGACCTGGACATCCCGGCCAAGACCATCCTCGAGGCCCTGGAGAGCTACACGGGGACGGGACGGCGCTTCGAGCTGCGCAAGGTGGTCGACGGCATCATGGTCGTCGAGGACTACGCCCATCACCCGACCGAGATCAAGGCCACCCTCGAGGCGGCCAAGCGGGGCTGGGACCGGCGGGTCGTGGCCGTCTTCCAGCCCCACCGCTACACGCGGCTGTCCAAGCTCATGACCGCCTTCGCCACGGCCTTCAACCAGGCCGACGTCCTCGTCCTGACCGAGATCTACCCGGCCGGCGAGGACCCGATCCCCGGCGTCACGGGGCGGGCCCTTTACGAGGAGGTCCGCCACTTCGGCCACAAGCAGGTCCACTTCGAGCCGGACCTGAAGAAGATCGGCGCCCTTCTCGAGACCCTTCTCGTTCCCGGCGACATCGTCCTCGTCCTCGGGGCCGGGAACGTCAACAAGACCATCCCGGACATCATCGAGAAGCTGGAGGCCAGGGGCTGACATGGCCACGAACGTCGGCGATCTCGGGCGCGAGCGGCGGCCGGCGCTCTTCGCCCGCCGCTTCTTCCCGAAGCCGGGGGAGCGGTCCGTGGCCGTCAAGAAGGGGCGGCGCCGGCGCGTCCTCCGGGTCGGCCACGTCCTCCTGCTCCTGGCCCTCCAGGCGGCGATCTTCATCGCCGTCCGCGGGGCCTATCTCTTTCTCATCTCCTGGGACGAGCTGGCCATCCGCAAGGTCACGATCGCCTGCGCCAAGCCTGACCTGCGCCAGGCGCTCGAGCGCTACTATGCGGTGCCCCGCCTCGGCAACATCCTTCTCTGCGATCTCGAGGCCGTGCGGGCCCAGGTCCGCCGGCTGGCCTGGGTCAAGGATGCCAGCGTGCAGAAGGACTTTCCCTCGGGACTCCGGATCATGATCGAGGAGCGGACGCCCTACGCCGTTCTCGACCGGGACGGCCTGCATCTCGCCGACGAGGACGGGCGCGTCCTCGAAAAGGTCTATGCGCTCGACGAATACGCCCTGCCCGTCATCTGCGACGAGACCGGCTTCGCCTCCGGCTTCTCCGAGAAATGGGCCGAGGCCCGCCGCGGCTACGACAGCCTGCCGCCGGCCGAGAGGGCCCGGCTCCTGGCCATCCGGACGAGCGACTACGGGACGCTCGAGCTTCTCTTCAAGGACGATCCCGTCCGGATCGTCGTCGCCGCCGACGCCGCCGCGGCCGGCTTGGCCGATTTCCGGTCCCGGCGGGCCGAATGGGAATCCCGGTTCGGACCTTTGGCCCTCGTCAACATGAGCTATGACGGCCGCGCCTTTCTCAGGCCCGCGGAGCCGGCGCCCGCGGACGCATCCCCCGCAGCGGACAAAGGAGACTGAGCCATGCCCAAGACAAGCTACATCGTCGGCTTCGACATCGGCACGCGCAAGGTCGTGGCCGTCATCGGCGAGGTGACCGAGGAGCGCAAGATCGAGATCATCGGCATCGGCACGGCCGACTCCCACGGCCTGCGCAAGGGCGTCGTCGTCGATCTCGAGGCAACGACCACGGCCATCAAGAAGGCCCAGGAAGAGGCCGAGCTTATGGCCGGCGTCGAGATCGACTCGGCCTTCTTCGGCATTTCCGGGGCCCACATCAAGAGCTTCAACAGCCGCGGGGTCGTCGCCGTCTCGGGCAAGAACCGGCTGATCACCCGCGAGGACGTCCGCCGCGTCGTCGATCAGTCCAAGGCCATCCCCATCCCGCCCGACCGGGACATCATCCACATCATCCCCCAGGAGTACATCGTCGACGACCAGGACGGCATCAAGGACCCGGTCGGCATGAGCGGCATCAAGCTCGAGGTCAACGTCCACATCATCACCGCCGCCCTGACCTCGCTCCAGAACCTCAAGAGCTGCGTCGAGCGGGCCGGCATCGGCATCGAGGAGATCGTCCTCAACCAGATCGCCACGGCCCAGGCCATCCTGACCCAGGACGAGCGCGAGCTCGGCGTCGGCCAGATCGACATCGGCGCCGGCACGACCGAGGTGGCCATCTACGAGCGCGGCAGCCTCTGGTACACGTCGACCATCCCCATCGGCGGCGACAATTTCACCAACGACATCGCCGTCGGCCTGCGGACGCCCATCCCCGAGGCCGAACGGATCAAGAAGAAGTTCGGCTGCGTCGCCGGGCCGCCCGTCGAGGACCAGGAGACGATCGAGGTCCCGTCGGTCGGCAAGGGCCGCAAGCCCCGGGTCCTGTCGCGCCAGCTGCTGGCTGACATCATCCAGCCCCGGGCCGAGGAGATCTTCCGTATCGTCAACGACGACATCAAGCGCATGGGCTACGAC
>CAZIQR010000036.1:0-18445 GCA_964541055.1 uncultured Eubacteriales bacterium | reverse complement strand
AGGGGATGTCGACCGAGAAGCCGTGGGCCCGGCAGACCTCGTCCAGGACCTCCATCGTCACCTGGGAATAGATGATGTAGCCGTTCGGCGTCGTCAGGGCCAGAGCGCCCTGCCGCAGCGTCCTGGCCGGGTCGGCGACGAGGAGATCGGGATCGATGCGGTCCTCGACCCCCAGGCCGCGGCAGGCCGGGCAGGCCCCGTCGGGGGAATTGAACGAGAACATCCGCCGCTTGAGGGGCAGGCCGTCCGGGGAGCGCCCGAGGCGGGCGAAGAGCAGGCGGAGGTCGTCGTGGACCTCGGTCAGGGTGCCGACGGTCGAGCGGGGGCCGGGCGACGAGGCCCTTTGGCTGACGGCGATGGCCGGGGCCAGGCCGCTGATGTGCCCGACCTCCGGCCGCCGGAGCTTGCCCATGAACTGCCGGGCGTAGGACGAAAAGGTCTCGAGGTAGCGGCGCTCGGCCTCGCGGAAAACGACGTCGAAGACGAGCGACGACTTGCCGGAGCCCGAGACGCCGGTGACGACGGTCAGCCGGCCGTGCGGGATGTCGACGTCGATGCCGCGGAGGTTGTTCTCCGAGGCGTGACGGATGATCAAGGCGTCCATTGACGGTCTATTATCCCAAGGGCTGCGGGTCCGGTCAAACGCCCAGAGGCATCCTTTGATTCATGGGCCGAGATATACGTGTGCACGAATGTGCATATAGTGATGGGGTAGGGTCGGGAAGACGGCCGGTTAAGGGGCTCAGCGGTCCGTCGAACCGGGGGCCAGGTACGTTCGGGTCCCGGCCAAATGCGATTTGAACCAGTCCGTCGCCAGCGATTCGCGGCGCACGTTCTTGCCGCTGCCCGGGGCGTGGATGAAGGTCCCGTCACCGATATAGATGCCGACGTGGCTCAGCGGTCCTCCTGGCGTGGCCGAGAAGAAGACGAGGTCGCCCTTCATCAGCCGGTCGGCCGCGACCGGCGCACCCGCCTGATATTGATCCCGGACGGACCTGGGCATGGCCAGCCCGTTCAGCTGATAGACGGCGAGGACGAGGCCGCTGCAGTCGAAGCCCGACCGGGTCGAAGTCCCGCCCCAGGCGTATTCGACGCCGATGAAGCTCTCGGCCGTCTCGACGAGCCTCTCGCGGACGACCGAGACCGGCGGCGGCGAAACGTCCGCGGGCGGCTTGATCAGGCTGGGCCTGGTCACCGCATAATCCACGGGGCCGACGATGAAATAGTCGCCGATGCGCCCCTCGGCCTTGAGCCGGACGGCCTCGGCCGCGGCCTCCGCCCTTGAAGTGAAGTTGCCGAAACGGACCTTGAAGAGACCGGAACCGCTCGGGAAGTAGAAGGCGTCCAAACCCGCGCCGGACAATCGCTCGGCCAGGGCCCGGGCATTGTCGAGGACGGCGAAGGCTCCGACCTGGATCGTGTAGCCCATCCGGGCCAGGGGCGCTCCGGGCTCTTCCGGCGCGGCCTCCCGGCGGGGCTCTTCGACGGAAGGCCGCTCGGCCGGGTAGGCAGCGGGGGAGGTGCGGGGGTGGGTCCTGCAGCCCCAGGAAAGGGCCAGGGCCGCGGCCAAAAGGCACGCCGAGAGCCGTGCGGCTTGCGTCGATCTCATTTTCCCTCAGGATTTTAGTCGTGACGGGCGGGGTTTGTCGAATTTGCGGTCGAGAACGGCGCCGTCAAGAGCCTCAAGCAGATCGATCCCTCGGGCGAGGCGGTCTTCCCGCGGAAGTAGCCTGCGGCGCCTCCGGCTCCGGCGCCAGGTCAGCGGCTGGACTGAACGACCTTGACCGGGCCGAGAAGCCCCGAAGGCAGCAGGGGCGAGCTGGCCTCGTAGAACTCGACCGCGGTATAGGTGTAGGTCTTCGTCACGCCCGGCTGCTTGTCGCCGATCAGGCGGTTGACCCAGAGGTTGGCCACCTTGATCTCGATCGTGTTCGGCCCGGGCTTGAGCGCCTCCGCCGCATCGACGCGGAAGGGCGTCTTCCAGACGGTCCCCAGCGGCTTGCCGTTGACCTTGACCTCGGCCAGGTTCTTGACGTCACCCAGATCGATCCCGTACCGGGCCCCCGACACAAGCCAGCTCGCCGGAACGCTGAAGCTCGCCGTGTAGGTGGCCGTTCCGGAAAAGTACTTGATGCCGGGGTCGGCGTTCTCGCTCCAAGAGGACAGGCGATCGAGCGTGATCCTGGCCGGCGCGCCCCGATCAGGCTGGAAGGCGACGTCCCAAGGGCCGGAGATCGCGGCCACGTCCTTTTCGACCGGCTCCGGCACGGCCACCGCCTGCGCCGCGGCGTCCTTGCGGAAGACGACGAAGACCGCGTCGTCCGGCTGGAGCCGCAGCGGCACGATCGTCCGCCCGTTGGCGACAAGGTAGGACGCCGGCTCGACGGCGCCGGTCTCGGCGTGCCAGAGCTCGGGCGCCTTGCCGGTCACGGCGAAACTCGTCTCGACCGTCTCGCAGCGCGTGTTGCGGTTGACGACCCAATAGACGTCGCCGTTGGGGAGGACGCGGTGGACGAAGGCCAGCTCCGTGTCGGGCCGCAGTTTTGTATAGGCGAAATCGGGCGCCGCGCCGATCGCGGCCAACGCCTGCGCCAAGGTCGCGTCCGCGAAGACCCGGCCCTTGCCCGTTTGGCCGGCCCAGAGCTCGTCGGCGATGGCCTTGACCTCGCTCTGATCGTCGGCCAGGCTCGGGCTGTCGACGGGCTTGGGCCCGACGACGACGGCCCCGGCTTGGACGAGGTCGCGGATTTTCCGCAGGACGGGAAGCGACATGTGCCGGCTGTTCGCGTCGAGGGCGAGGACCCGGTAGCTCATGCCCGAGGGCGTGGTGAGCCGGCCGTCCTTGGCGGCGAAAACGTTGATCAGCGCGTCGGCATTGACGAAGTCGAAGCTATAGCCGTCCGGGAAATCGGGCATCCTGTCGCCGAAGAGGGCCGTGACGTTCGAATCCTCGCCGTAATAGTAGGCGATGTCGGCCGCGAACCGGCCCTGCTGGAGCATGTAGGAGCTGCGGGCGAGATAGGTCGTCCAGGGCCTGGCCATCTCGGCCCACGTCTCATGGCGGTTGAACCATTGGCCGAAGGGCCCGAGACCGAGCCCGGGGATCTTGTCGTCCGTCGCCTGGTGGACCGAGGTGTGGATGATGAACCGGTTGAGCCCGTTCGACATCATCCGGTCGGCCGTGGACTTGAGGGTCTCGGGCGAGTAGGCCCAGGCGTTGCGATAGACGGTCAGCGACTCGGCCGCGACCAGGTTCTGGCCGTAGATGTGGGCCACGGAGGCCGATTCATGGACGTCGGAATCGTAGTGGAGGCTGGCCTTGCCCGGCCTCTCGAGCCAAGTCGCGCTCATGGGGATATCGGCCCGGCGCTTGACCTCCATGCCGTCGCCGATGAAGGCCCGGCCGCCTTCGTGCGATTCCGTGTAGCGGCCCAGGCCGCGGGCGTGGAGGATGTCGGTGAGCTGATCGTAGTGGTTCTCGGCCACGAGGTCGGAGAGGGTCTTTCGGAAATCCCAGAGGAAGCGGTCGCTCTCCGCGGCGCCCTGGACGATGCGGCCCGCGAGGACCGGGAGCCACGGGCGCATGTCGTAGCCGCGGCGCGCGGCGAACTCGTCGAACATCCGGTCGGTCCAGTTGGCGACGCCGGCCTCCCAGCTGTCGGTGATGACGTATTGCAGGCCGCGCTTCCCCATGAGCCCGCCGGTCGCGTTCTTGTATTGATCGAGATAGTTGTCGAAATAGGACTTGACGTAGGCTTTGTCGAGCTTGTCGACCTCGAGGCCGGTCGCCTCGGGGGAAGCCGGCGCGTTGCGGGCGCCGGTGAGCGAATAGCCGAAGCGCAGGACGAGCCAGGTGCCGGCGGCGGGAGGAGTCCAGCGCAGCCGGCCGTCCGGGCTCATCTTGGAGGTGAGGTCGACGACGTCGGCCTTGGCCACGACGTCCCCCGCGGGCACGTCGGCGGTGGCCAGGTCATAGAGCCCGGCCGAGGAATCGAAGGCGGCCTTGCTCTGGAACCGGTTGACGGGCGAGACCGTGTGGAGGACGAGCTCGCTGACCTGCGTTCCGACGGGTTCCGTCCGGGCCTCCCCCCCGGCCTGAGGCCTCCCGGGCCGCGGGGCGAGGGTGGGGAAAACGACCCGGAAGAACTTGGCCGAAGTCGGAGGGATGGCGAGGGTCAGGGCGTCTTGCGGGACCGTCAGGATCTTCCGGAAGGCCGTCCCGTCGTCGCTCGCCTCGAGCTCCGGGTCGCCGAAATTCACCTCACGGCCCTTCCGCTCCGTCATCATCGTGAGGCCGCGGGCCGTCACGGGTTTGTCAAATCCATACTGGATCCAGGCCTTCCCGCCGACCGGGGCCGCGGGCAGGAGCGCGCCGGCGGCGAAGTCGCCGTCGGTGAGGCCGGCGACGTCGAACGCGCCGCCGCTTGAAGTCACTTTGGCCCCCAGCTCTGTCAGGGGGTGGTCGTTCGACGGCAGGCGGAAGGCGACGACGGCGCTGTCGGCATAGAACTGCGGTTCTTTGGGCCGTCCCGAGGGGACGTCCTGAAAGGGCCCCGTCGTCGACGGCGGCTTGGGAAGGATGCCGTCAAAGGGCCGTCCGCCCTCGAGGCGCGTCTCGCTCCAGACATATTTTTTCATGGCCTGTTTCGGCGTGACCCAGGGGCCGCCGCTCTCGCTCCATCCGGGCGAGCCGGCGATGGCCATCTCGAGGCCCAGCTTGTCGGCGAGGGTCGCGGTGAACTTGAAAGCGTCCTTCCAGGCCGGGGTCATGTAAACGAGGCGCTTGGCGACGATCTGAGGCGTTTCGAGCCCGGCATCGAAGTTCTGGAAGCCGGCGACGCCGGCCCGCTTCATCCATTCGAGGTCGGCTTGAATGCCCACCTTGGTGATGTTGCCGCTCATCCAATGCCACCAGACCCGCGGCCGGGCCGAGTCGGGCGGGTTGGCGAAGCCTTGAGCCAGCGTGTCGCCGGGCCCTTGGGCGGAGACGATGCCCGGTCCGGAGAGCACGGCCACAGCCAGGGCAAGCCCGGTCATCTTGATTAAAGTCGGGATGTTCTTCATGAGCGGTCCACCTTTCATCCGGGCCGCCTGGCGGGGCCGCGGTCCGGCCTTCTTAAGGCCCAGGATATCGGCGACGGCGGGCCGATGTCAATGATTGTCAATACCCTTGCGGAGATGATACATTCTCCCCGGGAGGACACCATGGCCGCCGATTATCCGAGGATGATCCGGGAGCTTCTGGCGTTCTACGATCTCGCGGGGAAGACCGTGCTCGCGGTCGGCGGCGGCGGTGGCGCGCTCATCGAATACGGCCGGGCGGCGGGCCGGGTCCTGGCCCTCGACGTCGACCCGGCGGCCCTCGACAAGCTCCGGGAGAACCTGAGGTTGGCGGGCCTCGAAGACAAGTTCGAGCCGGTCCTCGGCGATTTCTTCAAGGCCGAGCTCAAGGCCGACGTCGTTCTTTTCGAGTTCAGCCTCCATGAGATGCCCGATCCGGCCGCGGCGGTCGAACGGGCCCTCACCATGGCCCCCGACGTGGTTGTTTTCGATCATTGGCCCGGCTCGCCCTGGACGTTTCTCGCGGGCGAGGACCTGAAGGTCGCGGCGAGCTGGGCCGCGCTCGGACGTTTCCCGGCGGCGCGGACGGAGAGCCACGAGGGGATCCAGTCGTTCACCAAATATGATGAGCTCGAGGAGAAGGTGAGGCACCTGGGAGAGCCGGCCCTGTCCCGCATTGAAACATACAGAGGGAAAACGGACATCCGTATCCCGATGTCCTACGGATTAGCCTTGGTCAGGCGGGCGGACATCAAGCCTTGAGCGGCATCCCGGCCCTGCCCGTCCTAAAGAACGTCGGCGCGATGAACACCAAGACCCTTGCTCGGCGTCGCCCGGCGGCCGTCTGGCTTCTCCCGATGGCCGGGCTTCTTCTCGGTCTCGCCTGCAGGCCCGCCGCCGGGCCGGCCCGGGTCTTCTCCGACATCGACCCGCTCCGTTCCGTGATCGTTCTGGCCCCGTCGCCGAACGAACGCCGGGAGGCCTACAGCCTCTTTGCCGACAGCCCGATCCTGTCGGTCTATTACGGGGACGGCGCGGTCGCGCAGCACCGGGTCTTTTCAGACTTGCTCAGGAACCGCGGCGTCCGCGTCTACGACGCCGCCGCTCTCCTCGACGACGCCATCCGCAATGCCCGCAAGGCCGGCCGGATCGTGGAGGAGATGGCGCAGGTCTTTCCCGATGAGTTCCCGCGGCTCAAGAACGAGCTCGACCGGATCACGGCCGAAGCGATGCTCGGCCGCGACCCGGATCTCTTTTTCCGCTACGACGGCGTTTCCGGCGCCCTCGCCCCCCTCGTCCCGACGAGCGGCGCGTTCCTCTTCACCCGGGACTTCGCCGTCTCGACGCCCGCCGGCGTCATCATCACCAACGGCCGCCCGAAGTGGCGGGAGGCCGAGCACCGCATCGGACGGTTCCTGTTCCGATACGCCACGGCCCTCAAGGATCTCCCGATCGCCTTCGACTCGGAGGCGGAGGGCGTCCGCTGCGACGGCGGCGACATCATCGTCAAGGACGCCCACACCCTGCTCATGGGCATCGGGAACCTCAGCGACCGCGAGGCGGCCGCCCGGATCGCGGCCAAGCTCGGCCTCGACGTCATCGGCGTGGCCATGCCTCCGATCGACACCCTGACCGGGGTCAACTTCGAGGTCATGCACCTCGACACGGTCTTCAATCTCGTGGACGAGAAGAAAGCCCTGACCGTGCCCTACTTCTTTTTGAAGCGCTACGCCGGGGCGAACCCGATCGTCCAGTATTTCAAGGCCATTCAGGCCCGGCCGGCCGCGGCGCCCAGGAAGGGCGGGATCGACCTGCCGGTGACCTTGAAGGCCGCCGTCGAGACCATCCCCAAGCTGGGCTGGCTGACCCTTTTCGAGGCCGGGACCGGCGAAGCGCGCGATCTGCGTCTGAAGCTCGGCGATCTCCTTCTTTCCGAGGGCTACTCGATCATCCCGGTCGGCGGCGAGAGGGGCGCTCTCCCGGAGGACCGATATATCGACGACCGCGTCCTTTACGAGCTCGGCCTCCAGGCGGCCAACGTCGTCCAAATCGGCCCCGGCACCGTCGTCGCCTACGCCCACAACCGCTACACCAATCAGGCCCTGAGGGCCTGTGGGATCAACGTGCTGGCGTTCGACGGCAAGTACCTGGCCGACGGCATGGGCGGGCCGCACTGCCTGACCATGCCGCTCGTTCGGTCCGGGTCCGGCCGATAGCGGGAGGGGCCGCGCCGCCCGCCGGACCGCTACCAGCCGTGGTTCTTCGACGCATTGGCTCGAGCCTATTACGATTCCGGGGCCCTCGACAAGGCGCGCAGCCAATACGAGAAGATCACCAGGCTGATGATGGCCAGAATTAGCCACGGCGACATCTATGCCAAAGCCTACTATATGATGGGGAAGATTGCCGAACGCCAAGGTGACAAAGCCGAGGATCGGTCGAAGTTTTCGAAATTCCTCTCTCTTTGGAAGGACGCCGACCCCGGGCTGCCCGAGGTCGCGGACGCGAGGAAGAGGCTGGCGGCGCTCTAGCCGCCCGGCCTGGCCGGTGATGGCCGACGCGGATCTCCTCCTTAGGCCCACGTGCGGGCCTTCTTCAGGATCCGGTCGAGCCTCCGCATCACGTGGTTCCTCCGGCGGACGGAGCGGATCCGCCGTACGATCTTCCGCGCGGCCGATGCCTTGAAGCCGGGGGGCAAGTCGAGCTCGGGAAGCTCACGGAAGAGGCCGGACCTGCCGGGGCTCAAATAGAGGAAATCGACCAGGGCTTTCTCCGGCGAAGCGATCTTGCCGCCGCCCTTTCCCCGCGACCCGTAGCCGAAAAAAAACGACGGCCGAACGCGGTGGACCGACACCGTCCCCAGAGGTGTCCTGTATGTCCTCGTCCGGGCCGGCGAAACGGCGTAAATCACGGACGGGATCTGGGAGATCAGGCCGTGATGGAAGAGGGCCGATTGAAGCGAAACATAGCTGGGGTATGGCGCCGTGAGGTACTCCGGCAGGGCGAAAGGATCGATCCGTTCCCGAAAGCCCCATCTGGCCCGGCCGAGCCGGACTAGGTGACCGGCTTGGGCGAGCCTGGCAAGAAGCTTGCTGGCATGGGCGGTCCCGATGTCCAGATAGGCCGCGGCGTCCGACGTCCGAAAGGCCGGGGGCCCCATCTTCGCCAGCCGGGAGAGAATATCCACGAGCCTCATCTCCGGCCCTCCCCGAGCGCCTCGATCAGACGCCACCTCAGCGCGTCCCAAGTCTCCTCTGAGTCGTAGTGGGCCTGAAGGTCGGGTTCCAGATAGGAGACGACTTGGCTCTTGAAGAAGGCGAAATCCATGGCCAGGATGTTCTCCCTGGCCCGGCCCCCCTCCGGCCCGGCGCCCGCGGCGGTAGCCCGGCCGGGCCTCAAGCCCGAATCCAGGAGGACATGGAGGTCGAAGACGTCTCTGGCCTGGTGCTCCGCCCTGGAAACGATGGCGGCGATCTTCTGCCGCCAGACGACCTCGGCCGGATAATGGTTGGCCATCAAGGGAGGGAGATCGTAGAGCCGGACGATCTCCGGGGAAACGGGCTCGAACACGGCCCCCGTCTCAAGCCCGCGCCTGGAGAATTCGACTTTCGTGGGGACGGGTCGGTCGAAGCCGGGCACCGTCAGGCCGAACTTCCATCTCTGAGTCGTTTCGGTCTGCTTGTGCTCGGTCACGTGTTCGACCGAGATGCCTCGGACCTCGAGGACCGTTCTGAACGGCCGCCCGGACAGGATGGCATTGACCTTGTCACGGACGGCCCCGACGGGAATCCCCTGAACGTCCAGGTCCATGTCGTCCGAATAGCGCGGGCTCTTGAAGAAGAACCTCAGGTTGCAACCGCCCTTCAGCGCCCAATCCTGCCTGCTCAACTTTCGGCCGAGGTGATCGAGGAGGACCAGATGGAAGACCTCCACGGATCGTTTGGGATCTAAAAGGACCATGGCCACCTCCTAGTAAATAATACGCATAGTTTCCATATATGTCAACTATTTGTAATTATTAATATGAATGATCGGCGGCACCGAAGCCGCCTGTAAGAACAAGGATCCCGGGTGGGCGACCCCGGGCGGCAAGACCATCCAGCCGGGAACGGCGACGAAGAAATAGCCAGAATACCCGTCCCAGCCTCTTCCATGCTATGATGCCCTCCGTCCTTGCGAGGGGAACATGCTCGAGATCAAGAACCTGACCAAGTCCTACGGCGACGTCCTGGCCCTCGACCGCTTCTCGCTCGACCTCAAGAAGGGCGAGGTCCTGGGCCTGCTCGGCCCCAACGGCGCGGGCAAGACGACGCTCATCTCCATCCTGGCGGGGACCCTCGGCGGCTTCACGGGGACGGTCAATTTCGAGGGCCGGAACCTGTTCGCCGACCGGAGCCTGAAGAACCGCCTGGGCATCGTGCCCCAGGACATGGCCTTCTACGACGAGCTCAACGCCATGGACAACATGCTCTTCTGGGGCGGGCTCTATGACGTCCCCCGGGCCGACCTGAAGAAGCGGGCCGCGGAGCTGCTCGATCTCGTCGAGCTCTCGGGCCGGGCCAAAGAACCTGTCAAGAACTTTTCCGGCGGCATGAAGCGCCGCCTCAACACCGCCATCGGCCTGCTCCACAAACCCGACCTGCTGCTCCTCGACGAGCCCACGGTCGGCATCGACGTCCAGGCCAAGGTCAGCATCCTCGACATCATCCGCAACGTCGGCGCGTCCGGCACGGCCGTCATCTTCACCACCCACCAGCTGGCCGAGGTGGAGACGACCTGCTCCCGCATCGCCATCATGGACCGCGGCCGCATCCTGGCCCAAGGCAAGCTCGAGGAGCTCATCCGTATCGTCGGCGAGCGCGACATCGTCGAGATCATGGGCGAGTTTCCGGCTGCGGCGTTCTCGGAGGCCGTCCAGGGCCTGATGGGGGACGAGGTCGAGCTCCTTTCGGCGATCGACGGCCTGGCCTCGTTCGCCGTGTCCGACACCGGGCAGGTCCCCCGGATCATGGACCGCCTGTTCCAGCGCAAGCTGGCCGTCACCGACATGAAGATCAAGACGCCGAGCCTGGAGACGGTCTTCCTGAAGCTGACCGGGCGCACCCTGAGGGACTAGGGACAGCCATGCGGCGGCTTCTTCTCATTCTCGGCACCGATGTCCGGCGCCATCTCAAGTCGCCCTGGGCCATCCTCGTCTTCATCGCCATCCCCATGGTCATGACCGCTCTGATCGGCATCATCTTCGCCCCGCAGGCCGAGGAGAACACGCTGCCGCCCATCCCGGTCGTCCTCGTCGACCAAGACAAGAGCCTCGCCTCACGGCTGCTCCTGGGGGCCTTCGACGCCGATCAGATGAAGAAGATGTTCGAGGTGACGGTCGCCGACGAAGCCGAAGGCCGCCGGCGCATGGAAAAGGGGCGGGCCTCGGCCGTCGTCATCGTCCCCGAGAAGTTCACCCTCGATCTGCTCGACGCCAAGACGACCGCCCTGACCGTGATCAAGAACCCGGCGGAGCAGTTCCTGCCCGACATCGTCGAAGAGTTCATGAATACGATCGCCGTGATGCTCTCGGGCGCCGTCCAGGCCTTCGCGCCGGAGGCCAAGGGCATCCGGGCCATGCTCGAGTCCCCGGTCGGCGCCATCGCTTGGGACAAGCTTGGGCCGGAGTTCGGCCGGGCCCAGAAGAAAGTGCTGGCCGCCCAGAAGACCCTCGGCCCCCTGCTCGTCGGGATCAAGGCCGAGAAGACCAAGGCCGCCGGGGCCAAGCCGCAGTTCTCTCAGAGAGATCTCTTCTCGATCATGCTGCCCGGCATGGCCATCATGTTCCTCCTGTTCATCGTCCAGATCCTGATGAGGGACATCATCTCGGAGCGCGCCGACGGCAAGCTCCGGCGCCTGATGACGACGCCGCTCCGGCCGCTCGAGCTCGTCGCGGCCCGCCTTGCCGGGGGCTGGGCCATGGGCCTCGCCGTGCTCCTGGTCATGGTCGCCGTCGGCACCCTCATCTTCCGGGCCTACTGGGGGAATTTCTGGGTCTTCTTGCTGCTCGGGATCGCGGCCTCGTTCTGGACGGCCGCCTTTTTCGGCCTCTTCAGCGCCCTCGTCCGCAACCGCAACCAGGCCGGCGCCCTCAGCGCTCCGATCATCCTCGTTTTCAGCCTGTTCGGCGGCTCGATGATGAACCCCGAGGCCATGCCCAGGACCTTCAAGGCGATCGGCGTCGTAACCCCAAACCACTGGTTCATCGAGGGCGCGGCCCAGGTCCGGGCGGGATCGTTCCCTCTGCTCTCCCTTATCGTCCTCGTCGGGACCGGCATCATCCTGGCCGCCCTGGCCGTGCCGGCCCTGCGCCGCAAGACTCTGGTGTGACCATGAAGACGCTGCGCCGCATCCTCCACGTCGCCTGGAACGACCTGCGGATCATGGTCTCCGACAAGGTCTTTTTCTTCTGGTCGCTCGTCTTCCCGATGCTCTTCATCGTCCTGTTCGGCCTGCTCTTCAAGGCCTCCGACAGCGCGCCGGCCGTCGCCGAGGTGACGGTGGTCAACCGTGACCAGGGCCGCTGGGGCGCCTATTTCGTTGACAAGATCAAAGGTCCCGGGCTCGACGTGAAGAGCGAAGCCGCCGTGCCGGCCGAATTCAACCGCCTGCTCATTCTGCCGGCCGACTTCTCGGCCAAGATCGAGGCCCGGGCGGCCCAAAACCTGGACTTCAAGAAGCGGGAAGACGCTTCGACCAAGGCGGCCGCCCGCGTCGAGACGCGCCTCTACCAGGCCATCGCCCGGATGCTCAGCGAGATCGTCCTCTACGGCGACGGGGACCTCACGAAGTTCCTCGACGGCCACGCCGAGTTCCGGGACATCGTCCAGGTGAAGACGAAATTCCCGGAAAAGACCGTGACCGTCGTGCCGAGCGGCTTCGACCACTCCATCCCCGGCACGACCGTCCAGTTCATCATGATGATGGTCATCATCTACGGCGGCATCACCGTCCTCGAGGACCGCAAGAAGGGCGTCCTGGCCCGGCTGCTCACCTCGCCGCTCTCCAAGGGCGAGGCCTTCCAGGCCAAGCTCCTGGGACGGTGGGGGATGGGCGTCGTCCAGGCCCTGATCCTGATCGTCGTCGGCAAGATCCTGTTCAAGCTGAACCTGGGCCATCTGCCCCTGGCCCTGCTGGTCCTGGCCGTCTTCGCCCTGGCCATCGCCGCCCTCAGCATCTTCATCGGCTCGGTCTTCGCCAAGGAAGACCTGATCATCGGCCTGGCCGTGCTCCTGGCGAACATCTTCGCCGGCCTGGGGGGCTGCTGGTGGCCGAACGAGATCGTGCCTCTCGGCGTGCGCCGGGTGGCCATGATCTCGCCGGCCTATTGGGCCATGGACGCCCTGACCAAGCTGCGCTTCTTCCAGGGCGGCCTCGGGGACATCCTGCCGCACCTGGGGATCCTGCTGGCCCTGTCGATCGTCCTCAGCGTCGTCGCCGCGCGGTCCTTCCGGATCCAGGACTAGCGCCGGAGGGCTATCCACGAATCGGGGGGGCCTCAGGGGTGAGGCACCCGATTCTGCAAAATAACCGAAAAAGCCCTTTGTTTCAGATGGTTACCAGAGGCGCAGCTACGCGTCTCTCCGCTGCGCCTCTGGGCCTCCGCTCCCGGGAGATCGCTCCGGGTCAGCGATGAGCGGCAGGAGGATGCGAAAGGTCGTCCCCTCGCCGACGCGGCTCTCGACCTCGATCGTCCCGCCGTGCGTCTTGGCGATCGATGTCGCGATCGACAGCCCCAGGCCCGTTCCGCCCTCGCCGTTCGTCCGCACCTGGTCGGCCCGGTAGAAGCGGTCGAAGATGAACGGCAGGTGCTCGGCGGCGATGCCGACGCCGGTGTCGGAAATGACGGCGACCGCTTGGCCGTCCTTCGTGACGACGGATCCGGTGATCGTCCCGCCGCTCGGCGTATAGCGCAGGGCGTTGTCGAGGATGTTCAGGAAGAGCTGCCTCAACCGGACCTTGTCGCCGCTGACGACGGCCGCGTCGAGCGGTCCGAAGCGCAGGGCCAAGCTCTTTTCCTGGGCCAGGGCCTCGACGTCCTGGACGAGGCCCGAGACGAGCTCGGCGATGTCGACCTCCTGGAAGTTGAGCTGCTCGCTGCCGGCGTCGCTGCGGGCCAGGACGAGGAGCTTGCCGACGATGTCCGACATGTACGCCACCTCCTGGGCCACGGTCTCGAGCGAGCTCTGGTACTCCGCGGGACCGCGCGTCTTCTCGAGGGCCAGGGAGGTTTCGGCCTGGAGGACGGCCAGGGGCGTCCGCAGCTCGTGCGAGGCGTCGGCCACGAACCGCCGCTGCTTCACGAACGCGCCCTCCAGCCGGGCGATCATGCCGTTCAGGGTCGCCGCCAGCCGCCCCAGCTCGTCGTCGGACATGACGTCGATGCGGCGGCTCAGGTCGCTCTCGCCGATGCCCCGGGCGATGTCGGTGATGCGCTCGACCGGCTTGAGGGTCCGGCCCGCCAGGAACCAGCCGCCGGCCCCGGCCAGGACGATGAGGAGGATCGACGAGTTCAGGATGACCATGCGGAAAATGGCCAGGACGTTCAGGATGTCGTTCGGCACCTTGCCGACGACCAGGGCCACCCGGGTCTGGGAATCGACGTTGATCGGCGTCGCGTAGAGGCGCACATCCAGCCCTTCGCCGGTCTCCGAGTTGATGAACGACGAAACGCCGAGCAGGGCCCGCTTGACGGCCCGGCCGACGCTCTCGTACTGGTCGTTCGGGCCGAGCTGCTGGATGAGCTCGCCGTCGGCGTTGTAGATCAGGGTGATCTCGTCGATCTTCCGGTCGAAGACGATCCGGTCGCCCTCGAACTTCATCGTGCCCTTGAGCTCCATGACCCGGGCCCGCAGCGAATCGTCGAGGTTCCGGTAGAGGTTCCGGGAGAGAAGCCCGTAGGCGAGCCAGCCGAAGCCGACCATGAACAGCCCGACCGTCAGCATGTAGAGGACGGTCAGGCGGACGCGGATGCTCTTGGGGGCGATCATGGGACGCGCAGGCGGTAGCCGGCCCCCCTCACGGTCTGGATCAGGCTGGGCTGGCCGTCCCGGTCGATCTTCTGCCGGATGCGGCGGATGTAGACGTCGATGACGTTCGAGAGCCCGTCGAACTCGTAGTCCCAGACGCTCTCGCCGAGCATCGTCCGGGTGACGACGGCGTTGGGGCGCCGCATGAAGTATTCGAGGATGGCGTATTCCTTGGCCGTGAGCTCGAGGCGGCTGCCGTCGCGCCAGACCTCGCGGCTCATGGGGTGGAGGAGGAGCTCGCCGATCTGGAGCTTCTGGGTCTTGGGCAGGACCTCGCGCCGGAGCAGGGCCCGGAGGCGGGCCAGGAGCTCGGAGAAGGCGAAGGGCTTGACCAGGTAGTCGTCGGCGCCCGAGTCGAGCCCGACGACCTTGTCCTCGACGCTGTCCTTGGCCGTGAGCATGAGGATGGGCGTGGTCACGTTCTTGGACCGCAGGTCCCGGCAGACGGCGAGGCCGTCCTTCTTGGGCAGCATGATGTCCAGGATGACGACGTCGAAGGGCGTCGTCTCGGCCATGTATTCCGCTTCTTCCCCGTCATAGGCGTTGTCGACGGCGTACCCCTCCTCGAGGAGCCCGCGCTTGATGATGCCGGCCAGGCGCCTCGAATCTTCGACCACCAGAACTCGCATGATGCGACTCCCTCCTCGGAATCTCGCCCGCCCGGGCTTTTCCCGATCGGCTCGCGAGCGATCCAGGCGGCGAGGCCATAGGATACGCCACTCCAGATGAATAGAATATGAAAATAAAATGAATTATGCAATAGCTATTTTAATTTAAAATTAATCTTTAATTCACGGAGGGTTCATCTTTTGCTGATAAGTTGACTCCTTGATGCCACGGACCGCGGGTCTGCGGTCGGCGGCCTTTTCGAGGAATGCCCGGATTGGAGGATGGCGATGACCGACGTTCTGACGAGACACAACTCGCTGATGGAGAAGATCGTTAAGGAATACGGCGGCATGATCCGGGGCGCCGTCGAAAAGGCGCTCGGCAGCGTCCCCTGCGTCGAGGACATCGTCGCCGAGGTCCACTTCGCCGTCTTCACGACGCTGCGCAAGCTCGGCGAGGGCTGGACGCCGACGCGGTCGTTCATCGCGACCATCGTCAAGAACAAGGTCAACGAGTTCGTCTGGCAGCACCACTGGGACAGCTCGGACCTAAACGAGGTCAAGAAGCGGCAGGCCGAGCAGATCACCCAGAAAGAAGAAGTGATGTCCCAGATCCACACCCTGACCCAGTCGGAGTTCCGGGTCTTCCGGCTGCTCGGCCTCGGCCTGACGAACCAGGAGATCGCCGAAAGCCTGTTCATCTCGCCCCTGACCGTCCGGACCCACGTCAAGCGGATCCACGCCAAGTGCGACATCAAGGGCCGGGCCAAGCTGGCCCTGGCCGCCTATCAGACCTGCTACCACGACGTCCCGGAAGGCCGGGATGTCGACGCCGACATCTTCGCCCGCGACGCCGGCCGCTTCGTCAGGCCGGGCTTCGTCTCGCAGCAGGTTTCCTGAGCCCTCCAGCTACGGGCTATTTCCAGATCTCGGGAAGAAGGGGATACTGGGTCTTGAAGCCCAGGATGGCCAGATATAGGCCGTAGTCGGGGTAGTTCCGCCGCAGCTCGCGCAGGTTCTCCATCGGATCGTAGGGCGTCCCTTCGGGGATCTCGTGCCCGACGCATTCCGAGAGCAAGTGCAGCTTCTTCGACATCCAGGCGTCAAGGACGACGGGCAGCCCGAACGGCTTGAGCCCTTCGAGGCGGTCGTCGCGGCCGAGGATCGGCTGGGTGATGATGAACTCCGCCCCGGCGTCCGCCTTCCGCTTCATTTTCTCGATCTCGGCGTCCTGGGGCTCGTAGGGGTTGAAGGCCACGCCGCTTTCGAACCGTCCCGGGAACTCGCGGTCGATGTAGCGCAGGAGCTCGACCGAGGTCACGGTGGCGCAGTCGATCCCGACCTCGGCCGGCTCGAGCCGGTGAAGGCGCTGGCTGCCGTCTCCCGAGACGACGAGGAGATGCCGCCCGCCCGCGGCGGCGAAGGCCTGCAGGATCTCGTCGAGCTCCTTGCGGGGATGGAAGGTGTTGAGGTGGACCATGAGCTGGTCCGGGCGGACGGGCAGGCCGAGGAGGTCGATCGTCTCCATGGCCCCGTAGCTCAGCAGGCCCATGGGATTGTCGGTGATGCAGACGATCCAGCCCGCCTCGACGACCTTCCGGTACTTGTCCTCGAAGACGGCCAGGTCCTTTTCGACGTCCTCGGAGGAGCGCTTGGGGGTTTGGAGCTCGACGTGGAAGATCTTATCCATAGAAGTCCTTGAGCCTCATCAGGGTTTCGACGCCCTCGAGCTTGAGGATGTCCTCGAGGCAGCACAGGGCCGGGTGGCCGGCGGGTAGGATCTCGTACTTGCGGACGGTCGAGCCGATGATCGTGTCGAGGCCGCGCGGCATGGCCAGGGTCAGGAAGGCGCTTTCGAGGGGGCCCTTGACCGGCGCCCCGTCCTTCGTTTTCGAGGGCAGCATGACGGTGAAGTTGCTGAGACCCACGGACATGTGAACGCCGGCAAAGAAGGGGTCGCCGTGGATGAGGGCCAACGACTCGAGGACGCGCTTGAGCTGGCCCTCGCAGTCGCTGCCGACCGGGGCGATGCCCGGGTCGATGATGGCTTGGCCGTTGGCGAATCCCGGGATGCGGCGGCGGGCCTCTTCGAGGAGCCCACGGGCCGTCTGCCGCGTTTCCTCGGCCGTGGCGTTGGAGCAGCCGGCGCCGCGCTCGAACCGCTCCGACGACATCAGGATGGGGATGAAGGGCCGGACCGCGCAGAGGTCGAACATCCCCGTCCGGAGAGGGGAGATGGAGTTGAGGATCGGCTTCTTGCCGCCGGCGCGGGCGGGGTCGTAAGCCAGGAGCCCCGCCTCGGCGAGGGCCGGGTCGGGGGTGTCGATCGACAGGGGCTTGGCCGTGACGGACTGGATGCGGCGGACGAGATCGGCCATGAACTCCGGCGGCCGCGAGCCGACGTTGACGTCGATCCAGGCCGCGCCTTTCTCGTCCTGGCTCCGGGCGAGCTCGAGGAGCCCCGGGATGTCGTTCCCGTCGAAGAGCTTATGGGTCGAAGGGACGGAGTCGTTGATGGATTCGCCGATGATCGTCAATCCCGGGATGGCCATGGAGATCTCTCCTGACGGAGGCAAGATATCCTGGGCCGGAAGCCTTGTCAATGGCGCCGCCGGGGCCGCGCCCCTTGACCCGGGCGGCCAAAAGGTTTCTGATAGGGCGGGAGGCCGAGGCCCATGAACGGATATGAGCGCATCCGGGCCGCCCTCGAGGGCAAGCCCGCCGACCGGGTCCCGGTCATGCTCCACAACTTCCTGATGGCGGCCCGCGAGGCGGGACACTCCCAGCGCCGCTTCCGGGAGAACCCGGCCGCGATCGCCGGGAGCTTCATCCAGGCCGTCGAGACCTACGGCTACGACGGGATCGTGGTCGACGTCGACACCGTGACCGTGGCCGAGGCCCTCGGCGTCCGGGCCGACCATCCCGAGGATCAGCCGGCGCGCTGGGCGGGGCCGGGGATCGGCAGCCTGGCCGAGGTCAAGGACCTGCCTCCTCCCGAGATCGGGAAGAACCACCGTGTCCTGGTCTGGGTCGAGGCGGTCCGCCGCCTGGCGGAGTATTTCCGGGGGGAGGTCTTCATCCGCGGCAACTGCGACCAGGCGCCGTTCTCGCTCGCTTCGATGATGCGCGGGCCGGAGGCCTGGATGATGGACCTCGTCGACGCCAAGAGCCGGGCCGACGCCCACGCCCTGCTCGCCTATTGCGCCGAGGCCGCCCTGGCCTTCATCCGTCTCATGGCGGCGACCGGGGCCGACATGGTCTCGAACGGCGACAGCCCGGCCGGCCCCGACCTCATCTCGCCCGCCATGTACGCGGAGTTCGCCCAGCCCTATGAGCGGCGGCTCGCCGAGGAGGCCCGCGCGCTCAGCCTGCCCTATGCCCTCCATATCTGCGGCAACACGACCCGTATCCTCGAGGGCATGATCGAGACCGGCGCCGACGCCCTGGAGCTCGACGAGAAGACCGATGTCCGGGCCGCCTGCGAGGCCCTGCGGGGAAGGGCCGTCTTCATCGGCAACATCGACCCGAGCGGGGTCCTGGCCCTGGGGACGCCGGCCCTGGTCGAAGACAGAACCCGGGAGCTTCTCGAGGTCTTCGAGGGCAACGCCCGCTTCATCCTCAACGCCGGCTGCGCCATCCCGGCCGAGACCCCCCCGGCCAATCTCAGGGCCATGATCGCCGCCGCCCGCGGGGCATAAAAAAAGATTG
>CAZIQR010000035.1:0-18858 GCA_964541055.1 uncultured Eubacteriales bacterium | reverse complement strand
GGCTCTGGGAGGTCAGGTGGCTCCATTTGAGGGGAGGGGAGGGGCAGGCGTCGAAAATGGCCAGAGGCTTTTGCCGGAGAGCCGCCTCGCCGCCACGGACCGCGGCCAGGAGGTCCTTCATCGGCCGGAAGCTCTCCACCCGGAACGTCCCCGTGACAAAGGGCTTCTCGGAGAGGCAGAGGCCGGCGTAGAGCCGGTAGCCGTCGGCGAGCGGCGACGGCACGTCGGCGGCGATCAGGCCGGTGCTCTGGAAATGGAGATGATCGAGCGTCTCGACGAGCTTGGTGAAATCGACCAGGTCGGCCGTCGTGGCCTTGCGCTCCGATTGCGTGGCGTGATCGAGAAGAGCGACGGCCGCCGAGCCCGGGTCGAAGTGGACCTCGTCGCCGCCGACAGTATAGGACCGCGTCCCGGTCCGATCGTAGAGGGTGATGACCGCCGGCGCGGTGGCCAACGCCGCCTCGACGATCTTCCGGCCGATCCGGACCTGCCCCGTCCCGCGGTCGGCAACGGCCCCGGCGGCCTCGAGCAGGCCGGCCGCCACGGCGTTCTCGACGAGGACGCCGTGGCGTTCGAGAAGGGTCAGGGCCTCGTCGACGATCTGTTCGATGAGCTCCCGCGACAGGAGCTCCAGCTTGGGCTTGCGTGTTTCAATCATGTCCGTTCCCCTTTGATGGCTCGAGCGTTCGAAACGGCCGGGATCAGCCCCGGCCGGACAGGGCCTTGGCGAGCTTGACCGCGGCCACGGCGTTCTCGGCGAAGCCGTCGGCCCCGATCTCCTCGGCCCACTTCCGGGTGGCCGGCGCGCCGCCGACCAGGACCTTGTACTTGTCCCGCAGCCCCCGGTCGCGGAGCAAGCCGATCAGGCGCCGCTGGTTCATCATCGTCGTCGTCAGGAGGGCCGAGAGGCAGATCATCCGGGCCCCGACCTCTTCCGCCTTGTCGATGAACCGCTCCATCTTGACGTCGGCGCCGAGATCGAAGACCTCGAAACCGCCCGCCTGGAGCATGGACGCGACCAGGTTCTTGCCAATGTCGTGGATGTCGCCCTCGACCGTGCCGATGACGACCCGTCCGCCCATCACCGCCCTGGCGGCCTGGCGGTTGAGGGCCGGCTCGAGCACGGTCATGGCCCCCTTCATCGCCTCGGCCGAGGAGATGAGCTCCGGCAGGAAATATTCGCCCTGCTCCCAGAGCTCGCCGACCTTCTGCAGGCCGGGGACGTAGCCCTGTTCGATGACCTGGACGAGGTCGAGCCCGGCCCGCACGGCGTCCTCAGCCAGGCGCCGGGCGGCGTCCTGGTCCCCGGCGACGATGGCCTCGGTCATCTGGGGATAGATCTCGGTTGCGATCATGCCTGGTCCTCCTTGCCTATGGCCCGGGCCATGGCCCTGATGGTCGCCGGCGTCGTGCCGCAGCAGCCGCCGACGAAACCCGCCCCGGCCCGGATGAGATCAGGCACGAAGCGGACGTAATCCTCGGTCGATTGAGCGTAGCGAACGGCCCCGTCCGCCCCGACGGCCGGCTGTCCGGCGTTGGCCTGGGCGATGACGGGCAGGGTCGTGGCCGCGCGCATGGCCGCGACGCAGCCGGCCATCTGCTCGGTCGTCAGCGTGCAGTTCGCCCCGACGGCCGCGGCCCCGGCCTTTTCGAGCTCGGCGGCGACCTGGGCCGCGGGGTTTCCCATGATCGTGAAATAGCCTCTCGGGAAGACGTTGAAGGTCATGGTCACGAAGACCGGGAGCGGAGAGACGGTCCGGACGCCGCGCAGGGCGGCCAGGGCCTCGCGGAGATCGTATTGCGTCTCGATGAGGAAGACGTCGACGCCGCCCTCCGCGAGCCCGCGGGCCTGTTCGGCGAAGGCCGCGACGAGGTCCTCTCCGGCTGCGGGGCCCTGGGGCTTCAGGAACTTGCCGGTCGGGCCCATGCTGCCGGCGACGAAGCGTCCCGGCGGGGCGGCCTCGCGCGCCAGGCGGGCCGCGGCCCGGTTGAGCTCGAAGGCCCGGGCCTCGAGGCCGTGGGCGGCAAGCTTGAGCGGCGTCGCGCCGAAGCTGTTCGTCGAGACGGCGTCGGAGCCGGCCTCAAAATAGGCCGCGTGGATCTCCCGCACGGCCTCGGGCCGCTCGACGTTCCAGAGCTCGGGCGGAACGCCGGGCTCGAGCCCCCGGGCCATGAGCTCTGTGCCCAGGCCGCCGTCGAGGAGCACGGGACGTGTCCGGACGAGCTCGAGAAGCGAGGGGCTCATGGCGTCTCCTTCGGCCAGCGATCGAGCTCCAGGGAGCGCACGAACTCGTCCTGGAAATCGGGCCGCGTCGCCAACGACACGTGGGAGATCCTGGCCGCCAGCGTCTCGGCCACGTCCCGGGCGGGACGGCTGACGAGGAGCAGGCGGGCCCCGGCCAAGGAGGCGTTGCCGATGAAGGAGATCTTAGCGGCCGGGACGTTCGGCAGCAGCCCGAGGCTGACGGCATGGGCCACATCGAGCGAGCTGCCGAAGGCGCCGGCGACAAGAACGCGGTCGAGGCCCGAGGCCTCCAGCCGGAATTCGCGGAGCATGAGCCGGACCCCGCTCTGGATGGCCGCCACGGCCAGCTGGATATCCCGGACGTCCTGCTGGGTCAGGGACAGCCGGTCCGTCAGCCGGAGGCGCTTCTCGGGGCCGGCGATGCGGCCGTCGCGCCCGACCAGGCCGCGGTCCAGGGCCCCGGCCAGGATGTCGATCAGGCCGGAGCCGCAGACGCCCTGGGGCGGCAGGTCGTCGATCGTCCGGCACTTGAGTCCGTCGTCCCACGAGGCCCGGTGGATGGCGCCCGGCACGGCCAGCATGCCGCAGCTGATGTTCAGGCCTTCGAAGGCCGGTCCCGCGGCCGTCGAGGTGGTCACGAACTCGCCGCCCCTCTTGAGCACGATCTCGCCGTTCGTCCCGAGGTCGATGAACAAGGCAGACCCGGGCCCATCCGTGAACTCCGACGCGACGAGGCCGGCGATGATGTCGCCGCCGACGAAGCTCTTGATGTTCGGCGCGACATAAACGCGGGCCTGGGGGTGCAGGGCCAGCCCGATCTCGGCCGCGGCGAGCGGCGGCAGGACCGAGAACACGGCGTGGAACGGCGCCAGGGCCAGCGAATCGACGGAGACGCCGCAGAGGATGTGGTTCATGGCCGAGTTGCCGGCCACGACGGCCTCGTAGATCCGGTGGCGGGCGACGCCGCTCCGCCGGCACAGAGTCCCGACGAGGTCGTTGAGGAGCTGGACGACGGCCGTCTTCAGCCGCCGCAGGTTGTCGGGATTCTCGAAGGCGAAGGTGATCCGCGAGACGACGTCCGTGCCGTAGGACGTCTGGGCGTTGACGGCCGATTCGCGGTCCGCGATCCGGCCCGTGCGCAGGTCGACGAGCTCGGCCACGACGGCCGTCGTCCCGAGATCGACGGCCAGCCCGAACGTCTCCGGACCGGTCCGCTCGGCCTCGATCTCGAGGACCTCGCGGTCGTCGTAGAGCACGGCCGAGACGGGCCGGGAGGGGCCGAGGACGGTCCCTCCGAGCTTCGACAGCGCCGAAAGGGTCAGCGTCAGGCCGGGCGACTTGAGCTGGGCCCGGAGGGAATCCGCGGCCGCCGTGGGAGCGAAGAGCGATGGCTTTTCGAGGACCAGATCGAGCTTCTTCACGGCCGGGTCGACGTAGGCGGCCGTGGGCAGGCCGGTGTCGAGGACGGCGATCTTCTCCAGACGGGACCCGGCGAGCGTTTCGACGACGACGTCGCTGCGCACCGCGTAAAGGCAGGCCAGCCGGTGGTCGGAACCGAGGCTGCGGCCCTCGAGGAGCGAGGCTTCGACGGCGGCGGGGAAGGGAAGGGGTCCGGAGAGGATGCGCACGGCGCACTTGCCGCAGACGCCGCGTCCGTGGCAGTAGAGGCCGAGCGGGATGCCCGCCCGGCGGAGGACGTCGGCCAGGACCTCACCCGGCTTGGCTTTGACCTTGAGGCCGTCGGGGAGGATCTCGACGGTGTAGGATGTCTGGGTCATCGGTATCGGCTCGGCCTCCGCGGTCCCATCTTAATCGAAAATCCCGTCCGGATAAATCATTTTTCGATCGACCCTGCGGCCGGAGAGGGCCGGCGTTTCCAGAGGATGTAGACGGGAGCGCCGGCGCCGAGGAGACCGAGACCGATCAAGGCCTTGACGGGCTGGCCGGCGACGATGCTGGCAAAAACGGCGAGCGACAGGACGATGAAGACGACCGGCACGACGGGATAGCCCCAGGTCTTGTAGGGACGCGGCCGGTCCGCGGCCTTGCGCCGGAGAACAAAGACGGCAACGCCGGTGGCGGCAAAAAAGAGGAGCAGGGCGAAGACCATATATTCGTAGAGGGATTGATAGGTCCCGGACAGGCAGAGGACGGCCGACCAGACGGCCTGGCCCCAGAGCGCGGCGATCGGCACGCGGCTCCGCGGCCCGAGGCGGCCCATGCCTCGAAAGAAGTGGCCGTCACGGGCCATGGCATAGAAGACCCGCGGGCCAAAGAGGATATTGGCGTTGAGGCAGCCGAAGACCGAGATCATGAGCAGGGCCGAAAAGACCGTTGCCAAGCCGCTCCCGAAGAGGGCTGCGGCGGCAAGTTCTCCGACCCGCGTGACGCCCTTGAGCTTCTCGAACGGCAGTGCCAAGAGGTAAACGAAGTTGACCAGAACGTAAACGGCCGTGACCGCCAGGACGCCGAGGGTCAGGCCGCGCGGGATTGTCCGCCCGGGATCGCGGACCTCCTCGGCCGTGCAGTTCACGGCATACCAGCCGTCGTAGGTCCAGAAGACGGCAACCAGGGCCAGGCCGAGGGGTTTGAAGACGCTCCACAGCGAGCCTCCTCCCGGGAAAAGCGGGTGGAAGTTGGCTCCGCCCGCCTTGCGGCCGAAGAGGATCCCGAGCCCGACCAAGGCGGCGACCAGGCCGAGCCGGAAGACCGTGAGCAGGTTCTGGATGAAAGCACCCGAGCGGATGCCGAAAGAGTTCAGCCCGGTCAGGACGAGGATCGCTGCGGCAGCCGTGATCTGGCCCGCCGAGAGCGTGTAGGGCAGGCCAAAAAGGTCGAGCCTCACCAGGATGTGCCCCGTCGAAAGGACAGGCACGAGGGAGCCCAGGAATTCGGCAAAGGCGACCGCCAGCGCCGCCAGGCCGCCGCACATGATGAAGCCGAAGAAGGCCCAGCCGAAAAGGAACGCGGCCCCGGAGCCGTAGGCCTCCCGGAGATAGATATACTGCCCTCCCGCCCTGGGGTACATGGCCCCGAGCTCGGCGAACGAGAGCGCCCCGCAGAGCGTGGCCAGTCCGCCGAGAAGCCAGACCGCCAGCAGAAGGCCGGGGGAGGGGAGGCCGGCGGCGATGATCCCCGGCGTCATGAAGATGCCCGATCCGACCACCGCCCCGATGACCAGGAACGTCGTATCGACAAGTCCCAGCCGCCGAAAAAAACCCGGCCCGGAGGCGTTTGTCGAATCCATGGGCCCCATTTTAATCAAAAACGTTTGCCGGGCCAACCGATATGATCCGGCTTCTTTGCCGCGCGACACCAAGGCCCTGCTTTATGATTATAATTACTTTATTATCAATAATTTATGGATACATGCGTAACTCTTTTATTATCTTATATTTAACCAACCTTCCATTCTAGCCCAACATGCCCGCCTTTCACATTCTCAAATGCCCTGTCACCACCCTTCATGCTTCTGTATCCTGGGCTCTGGGGATTAGAAGAAAAGAGCAGGGGACACCAATGCGCGGGAGCGGCACCTCCCGTCCGCCGCCGGATTGAACTTCCTCCCTGCTTAATGGCAAAAAGTTCTTAGGGTTTTCCCTTTTCCTTGTGCTGGCCCGAAATCGTTATTTTGGGCGCTTACGAAACCCACGAGGCTACTCGATATTCCGTTCGTTCCTCGCTCGTCGCAGCCCCAATGTCGGCGTGCCGACAACTTAGCCATTCTTTTTTTGTGAGGTCAGGGCTTGGCTCTCGATCCGGCCATCCGTTGCTTGGCCATTATCGATCTAGTGGGGTTCTTCTACGCCAATCGCAATCCATGTTAAATACAACATAATGAATAAGATAAGAAAATTGTCGGCATGCCGACATGGTCTTTTCAAGAGCCCGGCAAAGGCCGCCCTATAACGAGAAATAAATTCGTTTTTCCTGTTGCTTTTTGTCAACGCCTGGTCTATATAGACCTCTTAGGTTGCTGATGCGGCCCGGAGGGAGAGAGGCTCTTGATCATTGCTATCACGAATCAGAAAGGCGGCGTCGGAAAGACGACGACCTCGATCAACGTCGCCGCGGCCATCGCCTTGATGGGGAAGAGGGTCCTGTTGATCGACATGGACCCGCAGGCCCATAGCACGATCTCGACCGTCGCCAACCCTGAAAAGTTCGAAAAATCGCTTTTCGACGTCCTCATGAACAAGAACGAGAAGATCGAGGACATCATCGTCCATTCGAACACCCCCGGGCTTGATGTCGCCATCACCAAGATCTCAATGGCCAAGCTTGAACCTTCCCTGAGCGGCGAATTTGACGCTCATTTTCGCCTGAAGGACGCCCTCGAGCAGATCCGGGGCCGCTACAACTACATCTTCATCGACACACCCCCGACGCTGGGCCTGATCACGCTCAATGCCCTGGTGGCCGCGAACTATATCCTGATCCCGATCCAATCCTCCTATCTTTGCCTGGAGGGCACCGACGACCTTCTTGAGACCATCGAGAAGGTCAAGCGAATCGCCAACCCTCATCTGAAGGTCATGGGTGTCGTCATCACGCTCTACGACAGGCGGACCAATCTGGCCCGAGACGTCCTCGAGCGTATCAAGAGCGTTTTCGGGAACAAGCTCTTCAAGACGTTCATCTCCAAAAGCGTCAAGCTCGAGGAGAGTCCGGCGTACAAGGAATCGATCTTCACCTACGCCCCTGGTTCGATCGGGGCGGAACAGTATCGGAAAGTCGCCGAGGAGTTGATGAGCCGTGCAAAAATCTAAAAAATCCGGCCTCCCTCAAACCGTCTCCATGAAACATGACGGCCACTTCGTCGATCTGATCTCTGCCCGGTCTCTGGGTCCGCGGATCCGCATGATCCCCATCGAAAAGATCGACCCCAACCCCCACCAGGCCCGCTGCGAGCTCGGGGACATTGAGGAGCTCCAGGATTCGATCCGTTCTAAGGGCATCCTCGAGCCGATCCTCGTCCGCGCCAAGGGCAGCCGCTTCGAGATCATCGCCGGCGAGCGGCGCTACATGGCCTCCCGGAACATCGGCCTCAAGGACCTGCCGTGCATCGATATGGACGTCGAGGACGCCGAGGCCATGGAGATCGCCCTGATCGAGAACCTGCAGCGCAAGGACCTCGACATCTTCGAGGAGGCCGATGGCCTTCAGGCTCTAGCGGACATCCACAGCTACAATCACGAACAGATCTCGGCCAAGATCGGCAAGGCGCGGTCGACGATCACCGAGATCCTGTCCATCTCCCGCATCCCACAGGGGGCTCGAGACATCATTAAGGACGCGGGCGGATTCAGCCGTTCAACGATCATCGAGATCGCCAAGCTCAAGACCGAAGACGACATGGTCAAGTTCGCCCACGACATCGCCGAGCGCCGGTTAACGCGCGAGGACACAAGAGACCTCGCGAAATACCTCAAGGGCAAGACCAAGAAGCTCAAATATTACGTCTACAACTTCGTTCCGGAAGACACCGATCGCTACCGGCTGCGCCTCGAATTCAAAAAGCAGACGATCTCGAAGCAGGAGATCATCGCCGTCCTTCAAGAGATCATCGACCAGATCAATAAAAAAGACGAAGCCCCGTCGCTAAAAGCCTAGCCGAAGACCTGGATGGGACCCTGCCTAGAGACCCTTTTCCCGCTGCCTGTATTAGTTTACATAATAGATGTTATGCGACTCAACCCCCGGGCTTTTCATAATTCTTTTAATATCAAATCGTTCCGATTCTCCACAGGCTGTGGATAAGCCGACTGCCCATGTCTTGGGCAAATGTGGAAATATCGGCGGCCCACCTCCCTCAAACCGGTTTTTCTCTTTGGTTCCCGGCGCGTCGATGCGCTGGAATAGCTTGCTTTCTATTTTCCGGCCCTCCCCCGAAAGACGATTAATTTGCCTGCGATCATTATGGATAAAGCCGCTTTCCTGATCTCGTTGGCTCAGCATTTCGATTCAATGAGGCATCAACGGATGACTCCCCTTCCTCGGCCTGATACGCTGCCAGGTCACTCGCGTCATCTTTCCTCTTTCTTTCGAGTGATCCAGGAGTAAAAACGCACCTGGGTCCCGTGACGTATACTGCAGTTCTCGGTTGCTATGCTTTCGTATGTTATTGAATATAAGTGCCTTACATGTCAGACGACTTGTATATATAATATATTCTATAACTTACGAAAGTGCTCTGGTGATATCGACGACTTTCTTGGAGCGTCTCGTCTTCGATAATTCGCTCTGGCTTAGCCCGATAAGGCCTTCGAATCCGTTTTTTTGCTGGCATGAATCTTGCTAAATCCGATACGCGGGCCTAAGGTGGATGTTGGGCGGCTTCTATAGCTAGCCCACTGGGAGGCAGATGATGAAAATCGGCATCTTGGGCACAGGAGACGTCGGCAAAACCCTCGGCTCCGCCCTCGTCCAGCGCGGCCACGACGTCATGCTCGGCACCCGTGACGTCGCCAAGAAGCTGGCCGAGAAGGCCGCCGAGGATTCCATCAGCTTCCGAGATTGGCAGTCCCGGAACAAAAAGATCCGCCTGGGGACTTTCGCCGATGCCGCGGCCTACGGTGAGATCCTCATGAATGCGACCGCCGGCCATGGCTCGCTCGAGGCCCTCGCCCGCCTCAGGCCGGGCAGTATCAACGACAAGATCCTCATCGACGTCGCCAACGCCCTCGGTCCCTGGACTGAGCGCCAAGTCCGGATGTTCGTCGCCAACACGGACTCTCTCGCGGAACGGATCCAGCGGGCCCATCCCGAGCTTCGCGTCGTCAGGGCCCTGAACACGGTGACGGCCCATCTCATGGTCAATCCCGCCGGCCTCGCCGGCGGCGACCACAACGTCTTCGTCGCCGGAGACGATCCCCGGGCCCGGGACCGCGTCAGCCGCTTCCTCCGCGAGGAGTTCGGCTGGCGGACGGTCATCGACCTCGGCGACTTGACGGCCGCCCGCGGCCTGGAGATGATGATCATGGTTTGGATCAAGCTCTGGGAGGCTCTCGGCACGGCTGATTTCAACTACAAGATCGTCCGCTGAGGCCTCGGGAGGAATGTCCTAATGGCCAAGAATAAAATCGCTCGCCCCGCCCCCTCTAGGAAGAGCAGGCCCGCCGAAGAACCGGCCGAAACCCGTTCCCGCCCGTCCTGGCGCGGCATGATCAGCTTCGGGCTGGTGAATGTCCCGGTCAATCTCTACACGGCCGTCAAGCCGGAGATCCATGCCATGAACTATCTCCGCAAGGACGACCTCTGCCCGATCTCCTACAGGAAGGTCTGCCGGGCCACGGGCGAGGAAGTGCCCTTCCAGGACATCGTCAGGGGCTACGAATACCGCGAGGGCGATTTCGTCGTCCTCGAAGACGCGGACTTCCGCAAGGCCGACGTCAGGCGGACCTCGGCCATCGAGGTGGCACAGTTCGTCGACGAGTCCGAGGTCGCCCCCCAATACATCGAGAAGCCCTACTATCTCGAACCGCAGGCCAAGGCCCACACGGCGTACGCCCTGTTCCGCGACGCCATGGCCAAGGCGGGCAAGGTCGGCATCGGCCTCTTCGTCCTCCGCGACCGCGAGCACCTGGTCATGCTCAAGCCCGAGGGCCGGGCGATCATGCTCATCCAGCTCCGCTTCGCGGCCACGATCCGCGACGCGGCCGGCCTCGACCTGCCCGGTTCGGTCGACGTGCCCAGGAACCAGATCGAGCTGGCCCTGGAGCTCGTCAAGAAGTTCGGCGGGACCTTCAAGGCCGAGGCCTACAAGGACACGTACGCGGCGAGCCTGCGCGCGATCATCGCGGCCAAGGCCAAGGGCAAGGCCGTCCACGTCCGCAAGGAGGAAGAGCCGCGCGAGACCGAGGTCCAGGACATCCTCTCCAAGCTCAAGGAGAGCCTGTCCGCGGCCGTGCATTGATCCTCAGGCGCGCCATGGGCCTTCAGGAATACCGCAAGAAGCGGACGTTCGCCCGAACGCCCGAGCCCAAGCCGGCCAAGAAGGCCTCGCCCGCCAAGCCCTCGAAGCAGGGCAAAGGCGGCGGCCTGGCCTTCGTTATCCAGAAGCACCAGGCGACCCATCTCCACTATGATCTGCGTCTCGAACACGCCGGGGTCCTGAAGAGCTGGGCCGTGCCCAAGGGCCCCTCGATGGACCCGCGCGACAAGCGGCTGGCGATCATGGTCGAGGACCATCCTTTCGACTACAAGGACTTCCAGGGCCGGATCCCCGAGGGCGAATACGGCGCGGGCCTGGTCGAGATCTGGGACCGCGGGACATATGAGGCCGGCGAAGGGCTCAGCCGCAAGGACCAGGAGGCCCTCATCGAGTCGGCCCTGAACAAAGGGCACCTCGACTTCCGCCTCAAGGGCCGGAAGCTCAAGGGGCTGTTCACGCTCGTCCACATCCGCCCGCACGCCGGCGGCAAGGACAACCAATGGCTCCTGATGAAGCGGAGCGAGCCGGCCCCGGGGCGGAGCAACGGCGCCGCGGCGGCCAAGGGAGACCCCCCGGCCCGTGCCGGTCCGCCTGAGGGCCTCGACCTCAAGGGCGCGCCCAAAGGCCCTTTCCCGGGCGATGTCTCGCCCATGCTGGCGACCCTGGTCGATGAGCCGTTCGACCGGGAGGGCTGGTCCTTCGAGGTCAAGTGGGACGGCTTCCGCTCAATCGCCGAGGTCAAGGGCGGCAAGGTGCGGCTGCTCTCGCGCAACGCCAAGTCGCAGAACGCCCGGTTCCCGTCGGTGGCCAAAGCTCTCTCCGGCCTTCCGGTCGATGCGGTCCTCGACGGCGAGGTCGTGGCCGTCGATGAGAAAGGCCGGCCGGATTTCCAGGCCCTCCAGAACTCGATGCGCGCCGGAGACGGCCGGATCCTCTATTACGTCTTCGACATCCTCCAGGTCGACGGCCGCGACCTGAGGCCGCTGCCTTTGAAGCGGCGGCAGGCGATCCTGAAGAAGGTCCTGCCGGCCTCGGCGGTCGTGCGCCTGAGCGAGGCCATCGAGACCGAGGGCCGGGCCTTCTTCAAGGCGGCCGAGGAGAAGGGCCTCGAGGGCATCATGGCCAAGGACCTGGCCAGTCCCTACCGGGCAGGCGAGCGGAGCCGCGAGTGGCTCAAGATCAAGACCGATAAACGGCAGGATGCCGTCATCGCCGGGTTCACCGCTCCCCGCGCCTCCCGTCCGTACTTCGGGGCCCTCATCCTCGGGGCTTACGACCAGGGGCGTCTCACCTCTATCGGCCGCGTCGGCACCGGCTTCACCGAGGACTCGTTGAGGGATCTCTACCATAAGCTCCAGCCGCTCGTCACGGCCGAGTCCCCGTTCGCCGCAGCGCCGAAGACGAACGGGCCCGTAACCTGGGTCGAGCCGCGGCTTGTGGCAGAGGTCAGGTTCCGCGAATGGACCGCGGACGGGAGCATGCGCCAGCCGGTTTTTCTCGGCCTCCGGGACGACAAGAGCGCCCGGCAGGTCGAGCGCGAGCAGGCCTCGGGAAAGGCCGCCGTTCCCGATCCGCCCAAGCTCAGGACCAAGGCCGAGCTGACCCACCTCGACAAGGTTTTCTGGCCGGGGGAGGGATACACAAAAGGCGATGTTGTCGATTACTACTGGAAGATGGCAGACTTCCTCCTCCCCTACCTCAAAGGGCGGCCGCAGGCCCTCAACCGCCACCCCGACGGCATCACCGGGGAAAGCTTCTTCCAAAAGAACATTACCGGGGCGCTGCCGGACTGGATCCAGACGGTCACCGTCCGATCCGAGGAGGAGAAGAAAGCCATCCGCTACCTCGTCTGCGAGGACCGCGACACGCTCCTCTACGAGGCCAACCTGGGGGCGATCGAGCTCAACGTCTGGAGCTCGTCGCGGCCTCACCTCGACGCGCCGGACTATATCGTCTTCGACTTCGATCCCCTCGAAACGTCGTTCCCGAGCGTCGTCGAAGCGGTCCTGGCGACTCGAAAGGTCCTCGACGAGCTTGCGATCCCGGCCTTCTGCAAGACCTCAGGCGCGACGGGGCTCCATGTTTATGTCCCGATCGAGCCGCGGACGAGCTTCGACCAGGCCCAGCAACTGGCCCATCTCGTGCTGCTCTATGTCAACCGGCGGCATCCGGACCTGACCAGCCTGGAACGGAGCCCGGCCAAACGAAAGGGCCGCGTCTATCTCGATTACCTGCAGAACCGGAAGGGCGCGACCATGGCCGCCCCCTACTCCTTGAGGCCGCGCGAAGGCGCGCCGGTGTCGATGCCGCTCGAGTGGAAGGCCGTGACGCCCAAGCTCGATCCGCGCGACTTCAATATCCGGACCGTCCCGAAGATCGTCGCCAGGGATGGGGATGCCTGGAAGAACCTCTTCAAGAAGCGACTGGATCTGAACGCGGCCGTGGCGAGGTTCGAACGATGGCAAAAGAGACGAGGATCCGAGTGACACCGGCCCCTCCCCCGCCCCAGACCGCTGAGGCGAAAGGACCGGCCCTGGGCCGCAAGAAGCTGGCCCTCATCCACATCGTCAAGAAAGAGCTCGGCCTCAGCGACCGGGACTATCGCTGCCTGCTCCGGCGAGCGCCCGGGGTCAAGAGCGCCAAGGACCTCGACGAAGCCGGGTTCCGGACCCTCATGCGCTTCTTCGTCCGCAGCGATTATTACCGGGCCAACGCCTTCGGCATGACCCTGAAGCAGAAGATGTTCATCAAGGCCCTCGTGGGCCAGCTCGGCTGGGACCCGCAGCATCTCGCGAACTTCATCCACAAATACTACCAGCGGCCGGACCTCGACCACCTCAACCGCCAACAGGCCTCGAAGCTGATCGAATCGCTGAAGGCCATCCGCGGACACGGGGCTGCGGCCTAGAGGATCCTGATCCGAAAACCGATTCTCCTCGGCCGCCCCGCCGTGTCGTCGATCCGCCCGGTGGAACCCGGGCCGGCTCCTATCGGCGGAGCGTTAGGAGCTTCATCTCGGTTTCGCGGCGAGGCGAGCTCATGACATCTTCTCCTTCGCCGTAGAAGATCGTCTCCTCGCCGCGGCGAAGGCCTTCGATCACGGTCGGGATATATTCGGCCACGCTGATGCCCCGGAACGTCATCCCGGCGCGGTCGCGGCCCACCTTGTTGAGCCCGGTGTCGACCATCGGCGGCACGACCTCGACGACCCTGACAGGAGTTCCCTCGAGTTGCCGACGCAGGGCCAGCGTAAAGGTGTGCAGGGCGGCTTTCGTGGCGTTGTAGATCGCCGTCGCCGGCATGGGCATGAAGGCCAATCCTGAGCCCACGTTGATGACGGCCGACTCAGGCCGCCCCAGAAGATGCGGGAGGAAGAGCCTGACAAGCTCGATCGGGGCGCGGAGATTGATCTCGATCTCGTCGCCGTCGTCCGCCGGACAGTGGCCGAGCTTCAGATCGACGTCATATTGGATGCCCGCGTTGTTGACCAGGATGTCCAGGTCCGGGAAGCGGCGCAGCACCTGGTCCGCGAGCCTCCGGCGCTCGGCGTCCATACCCACGTCGCAGACGATTGAGGCCAGGCCGGGAAGCCTTGAGACCGCCTTTCCGAGATTCCCCGGATCACGGCCGCAGATGATCACTCGGCTGCCTTCCCGGACGAAGGCCTCGGCCAGGCCCAGGCCGATGCCGCTCGAGCCCCCCGTGATGAGGACGGTCCTTCCTGCCAGCTCCATATTGAACTCCTAGTTTTTGGCTGCGCGGCCGATCGTCAGACCGAACAGGGGCCTCATCGTATCCGGCAGGCCGAGTTTGGAGACGAACCCCAGGCGGTCACAATTGTGGAACCAGGCCGAGAGCCCGAGCGCCGCGGCCAAGAGAGAGGCGTTGCCGGCCATGAGCCCGGCGGCGGCAAAATAGTAGGACTTCTGGATCTCGGGGTCCTTGAGGCCGGGTTCCTGGAATCCGGCCGTGGCGTACTTGGTGATGTCGGCGGTGAAGATCAGGCGGACCGGGGCTTCGGCGCCGGCTCCCTGGCCGCGGCTGATGGCCAGGGCCCGCAGGTCCTCGGCCACAACCAGGTCCAGGCGATGGGCGTCCGGCTCGTAGAGATACAGTCCCCGCGGCAGTGCGACATAGAGGCGGATCTCCTGGGCGTTGCTCGCGGTGGCCGCTGTGCGGCCGCACCCGCCGAAAGGTCCATTCTCCGGACGGTTGATCCCGGCCGCAGCCCAAAGGAGATCGGCCAGGGTTTGACGGGTTAGGGGGCGCGAAGAAATCGTTCGGACGGTCCGCCTCCGCCACAGGGCGGCCAGCACGGACTGTCCGCCGTCCCGTCGGGGCGGCGGAAGGGCGATCGTCCGTTGCCGGGGTTGCGGTGAAGGCGGGCGCTCAAAGAGCGGGGTTTTCATCGATGTCTCCTCAGGGCCGGCCGGCCAGGGCGCGCTCACAATCGTCGAGGCGCTCGCCGACCGGCGGGTGCGAATAATACAGGATCTTGACCCAGCGGGCCGGATAGGCGTTGCTGAGATTGCGGTTGGCGAGGCCGGCCAGGGCCGCGATGAAGGCCCGGCCGTCGGGGACGTGGGTCACGGCATAGATGTCGGCCTGCTTCTCGAAACAGCGCGAGATGGAGTTGCCCAGCGGTCCGAAGACCGCCCCCACAACCGCCACGCCGACGGCGGCCATCATCGGGACAAGGGACATGTTGGCGCGTGGGGAGGCGAGGAAGGAGGCAGGAAAAGCGGCCCGCATGACGGCGTCGAGGGCGAAGAAGACCGCGACCTGTTCGACGGTCCCGGCGGCGATCCCCTTCCAGATGTGGCGGAATCGGAAGTGCCCGACCTCGTGGCCGATGACGCCGACGATCTCGGGGACGGTCATGCTCTTGACCAGCGTGTCGCCGAGGACGACGCGGCGCGTCCGGCCGAGCCCGGCCAGAAAGGCGTTCTCCTTGCGCGTGCGCCGGCTCATGTCCTCCTCGAAGAAGCCGCTGCTCTTAAGGCCCTCGCGGGCGAGGATGTCGAGAAGCGGGCGGGTCAGGGTTTCGTCCGTGATGGGTTTATAGCGATGGAAGATGGGGTCGATGATGACGGGCGCGAGGGTGGACATGACGACGCCGACGAGGGCCATGCCCAGCCCGGCGACCAGCCACCACCAGGGGCCGAAGCGGGCCATGACCAGGAGGAGAAGGGCGAGGCCGATCCACCCGAGAACGAGGCCGACTCCGAAGCCCTTGACCTGGTCCGTGAGCCATCCCGCTGGCGTCTGAGTTGAGAACCCCCACCTGTGCTCCCTGACATAGCCCGCAAAGAAGGCCAGGGGAAGGCCGAGGATCGTCATCCAGGCGAGAAGGGCCGCGCCGTAGATGATGAAGGCCCAGACGAAGGCGGGCAGGGACGCCAGACGGGCACTCGCCCCCAAAAAAAAGAACGCCAGAAGGAGGGCCAGCGAGAGCGCCGTCCCGGCCAGGCCGATGAGCCGCTTTTCGCGCTCGTACCGCCGGGCCAAAGCCTGTCGTTCCGGGTCAAGCAGCGGGTGCATTCCCTCCCCTCCCCTATCGAATCAACTGCCCGCCACTCTCATTTCTCAAGCGCAAGAATGCGGGAGGCTCGTCGCCAATGCCGCCTCTGCCGGGAGCGGTCAGCTCAGGGCGAAATCGACCGCGGCCGCGGCGTGGAGGGCCGTCGTGTCGAAGACCGGCACGGGGCTGTCCTTCTCCTTGACGAGAAGCGGGATCTCGGTGCAGCCGAGGATGACCCCCTGGGCGCCGCGCTTGACCAGGCCTTCGATGATCTTGACGTAGGCTTGGCGGGACTCCTCGCGAATGATCCCCCGGCCGAGCTCGTCGTAGATGACGGCGTGTACGACCTCCCGCTCGGGAGCGTCCGGCACCAGGACCTTCAGGCCGTGCGCTTTCTCCAGGCGCGTCCGATAGAAGTCCATCTCCATGGTGAAGCGCGTGCCGAGGAGCCCGACCGTACTCAGGCCCTGGGCTTTGACAGCCGACGCAGCCGCGTCGGCGATGTGGAGGATCGGGAGACGCACCGCCGCCTCGATATCCGGGACCAGCTGGTGCATGGTGTTCGCGCAGATGACGATCGCCTCGGCCCCCGCCTTCTCGAGCGTCCGGGCGGCCCCGACCATCAGCCGGCCGAGTCCGGTCCAGTCCCCGCGGTCCTGAAGGGCCTGGACGGGCGCGAAGTCGACCGAGACCATGACCATCGCGGCCGAGCTGTGGCCGCCCAGCCGCTCCTGGACGCCTTGGTTGATGAGCCGATAGTAGTCGACCGTCGAATGCCAGGTCGTGCCGCCGATGAGGCCGAGGGTCCTCATGGCAGCCCTTTATAGGCCTTTGCTCATGGCGTTCAGGAAGTCCTGGTTGGTCTTGGCCTTGCCGAGCTTGTCGATGAGGAGCTCGACGGCCTCGACCTCGTTCATCTGGCTGAGGACCTTGCGCAGGATCCAGATCCGGTTGAGGTCCTGCTCCTCGATGAGGAGCTCCTCCTTCCGGGTGCCGGAACGGCTGATGTCGATGGCCGGGAAGACGCGCTTGTCGACCAGGCGCCGGTCGAGATTGATCTCCATGTTGCCGGTGCCCTTGAATTCCTCGAAGATGACCTCGTCCATCCGGCTCCCGGTGTCGACCAGAGCCGTGGCCAGGATGGTCAGCGAGCCGCCCTCCTCGACTTTACGGGCCGAGCCGAAGAACTTCTTGGGCTTGTGCAGGGCGTTGGCATCGATGCCGCCCGACAGGACCTTGCCCGAGGGGGGCACGATCGAGTTGTGGGCCCGGGCCAGGCGCGTGATCGAGTCGAGGAGGATGACGACGTCGCGCTTGATCTCGACCAGGCGCTTGGCCTTCTCCAGGACGATATTGGCGACCTGGGCGTTGCGGGTCGGCGGCTCGTCGAAGGTCGAGGCCACGACCTCGCCGTTGACGCTCCGCTTGAAGTCCGTGACCTCTTCGGGCCGCTCGGCGATGAGCAGGACGATGAGGAAGATCTCGGGGTGGTTCTTCTCGATCGACTTGGCGATCGTCTTCAGGATCGTCGTCTTGCCGGCCCGGGGCGGCGAGACGATGAGGCCGCGCTGGCCCTTGCCGACGGGCGTCAGGAGCTCCATGACCCGGGCGTTCATGTTCTTGGGGTTTCCGTCCTGGAGCTTGATCATCTCGAAGGGATAGAGCGGCGTCAGGCTTTCGAAGTGGACGTTCCGGCGCTCCTCGATGATGACGTCGGGGTGCAAGAAGTTGACAGCCTCGATCTTGATCAGGGCGAAGTATTTCTCGCCGTTCTTGGGGGCCCGGACGACGCCCGAGATCGTGTCGCCCGTCCGCAGCTGGAACTTGCGGATCTGGGAAGGCGAGACGTAGATGTCGTCCTGGCTCGGCAGGTAGCTGAACTCGGGGGCCCGCAGGAAGCCGAAGCCGTCTTCCAGGCATTCGAGGACGCCTTCCGAGAAGAGCAGCCCCTGCTTCTTGGCCTGGGCCTCCAGGATCTTGAAGATGAGATGGTGTTTGCTCAATTCGTCGATCTCGTCGGCCGGCAGGCCGATGTCGGCCGCGAGCTGGGCCAGGGCGTCGAGGTCCTTGGCCTCGAGGTCGATCAGGTTGAATTCCCTGTTCGCGGGTGCGTATTCCGCGGCTTCAGTTTTCTTTGTTACCATGTGTGGTCTTTTTCTCCTCGTGGATTCAAGCTGAGATTATGTTGTCAAAAAGGGTGATCAGTTGGTCAGGGGCGGCTCCTTAGCCGCATCGTCGTCCGCCGTCCGGCCCGCCGGGCGCTCCGCCTCGGCCGGCTTCTTGTCGCGGCTCTCGGCGGGTTTCTTCGGCAGCTCGCGGGCCAGGGCGATCTTCAGGACCTCGTCCATCGTCTCGACGAGGTGAATGGTCATGCCCGACTTGAGGACCTTGGGCAGGTCCTTGAGGTCGGGCTGATTGTCCAGGGGCAGAATGGCTTCACGGATGCCTTCCCGGTAGGCGGCCAGGAGCTTTTCCTTGACGCCGCCGACGGGCAGGACCTTGCCCTTCAGCGTGATCTCGCCGGTCACGGCCACTTTCTTGCGGGCCGGGATGTCGGTCAGCAGGGAGATGATGGCCGTGGCAATGGTGATGCCGGCCGAGGGGCCTTCCTTGGGCGTCGAGCCTTCGGGGACGTGGACGTGGATGTCGAAGTTGCGGTGCAGGTCCGGGGCGATGCCAAGCTCGTAGATCTTGCCCCGGACGAACGAGAAGGCCGCCTGGGCCGATTCCTGCATGATCTCGCCGAGCTGGCCGGTCAAGGTGAAAGTGCCCTTGCCATGGACCTTCGTCGCCTCGAACCGCAGCAGCTCGCCGCCGAACTCGGTCCAGGCCATGCCGGTGCTGACCCCGATCTCGTCGTGCTGGTCGAACTCGGAGCGCCGGAACTTCGGGATGCCGAGATAGCTCTCGAGGTTCTTCGGGGTGATGTGCTCCCTGTGGTCCTTGCCCTTTTCGACGACCCGCTTCACGACCTTGCGGCAGACCGTCGTGATCTCCCGCTCGAGGTTGCGGACGCCGGCCTCGCGGGTGTAGCTGCGGATGAGCTTCGTCAGGGCGTGGTCGGAGAACTTGAGGTTGGCCTCGGTCAGGCCGTGGGCCTCCATCTGCTTGGGCAGGAGGAAGCGCTTGGCGATCTCGAGCTTCTCGTCCTCCGTGTAG
>CAZIQR010000034.1:0-19012 GCA_964541055.1 uncultured Eubacteriales bacterium | reverse complement strand
CGAGCGTCGACAAGCTCAAGGAGCTCGAGGAGATGAAGGAGGACGGCCGCTGGGACATCCTGTCCAAGAAGGAGCAGTCCAAGCTCGAGAAGGTCTACCGGAAGCTCCAGAAGAACCTGGGCGGCCTCAAGACCATGGCAGGGCTGCCCGGGGTCATCTTCATCATCGACTCGTCCAAGGAGACGATCGCCATCGCCGAGGCCCACAAGATGAACATCCCCATCGTGGCCGTCGTCGACACGAACGGCGACCCCGAGGTCATCACCTATCCCATCCCCGGCAACGACGACGCCGTGCGGGCCATCGAGCTGTTCGCCTCGAAGGCCGCCGAGTCGATCATCGAGGGCAAGAAGAACCGAATCAGCAAGGAGCTCCTCGAGGAGAAGTCGGCCGGGGAGGCCGCGCCGGCGGCCGAAGGCGCCGCGGCGCCCGAAGGGACCGAAGAGGTCTGACGGACGGAAAGAGGACGATCATGGAAGTCACGGCAGAAAAAGTCAAAGAGCTGCGCGAGCGCACCGGCATCGGCATGATGGAGTGCAAGGCCGCCCTGGGCGAGTGCGGCTGCGATATGGACAAGGCCATCGAGCTGCTGCGCAAGAAGGGCTACGCCCGGGCCGAGGCCAAGTCCGGCCGGGCCGCCAAGGAAGGCGCGATCGGCTCCTACATCCACATGAACGGCCGCATCGGCGTCCTCGTCGAGCTCAACTGCGAGTCCGACTTCGTCGCCCGCAACTGCGAGTTCCAGGAGCTCGTCAAGGAGCTGGCCATGCAGGTCGCCGCGGCCAAGCCCAAGTGGGTCGCCGCCGTCGACGTGCCGCCGCACATCGTCGAGAAGGAGAAGGAGATCATCCAGGCCCAGCTCGGCGACATGAAGAAGCCTCCCGAGATCATGGAGAAGATCGTCACCGGCAAGCTGCTGAAGTTCTTCGAAGAGGTTTGTCTCCTCGAGCAGCCCTACATTCGCGACGACAAGATCAAGGTCCGGGACCTCGTGACCAAGCTCGTCCAGAAGATGGGCGAGAACATCAAGGTCGGGCGGTTCGCGCGCTTCGAGCTCGGCCAGGATTGAACTCCGGCCCCGTGCGGGGTTAGAATAGGCCGCGGAGCCGATCCTATGCCCACACCCAAAGACCCGAAACCCGCCTACAAGCGCATCCTGTTGAAGCTCTCCGGGGAATCGTTCCTCGGCGACGTTTCGACCGGCATCGATTTCAACCGGGCCCTGGCCGTCGCCCGCGAGATCAAGGACGTCCACGAACTCGGGGTCGACGTGGCCATCATGATCGGCGGCGGGAACCTCTTCCGGGGGGCCAAGGGCATCAAAGAAGGCATCGACCAGGGCTCGGCCGACCAGATGGGCATGCTGGCGACGGTCATCAACGGCGTCGCCCTCCAGGCCGCGCTCGACCGGGCCGGGGCCGACACCCGCCACGTCTCGGCCATCGAGATCAAGTCGGTGGCCGAGCCATTCATCCGGCGCCGCGTCATCCGCCATATGGAGAAGGGCCGGATCATCATCTTCTCGGCGGGCATCGGCTGCCCCTTCTTCACGACCGACACGGCCGCGGCCCAGCGGGCCCTCGAGATCGGGGCCGATATCATCTTCAAGGCGACTAAGGTCGACGGCGTCTACACATCGGACCCGATGACCGACAAGTCGGCCAAGCGGTTCAAGAGCATCCGCTACATCGACGTCCTCAAGAAGGGCCTCAACGTCATGGATGCAACGGCCATCTCGCTCTGCAGCGACAACGGCATGCCCATCCTCGTCTTCGCCCTGGGCCAGGGCGGCAACATCAAGCGGGCCGTGATGGGCGAGAATATCGGCACCCGCGTCTATTAAGAGGGTCAGACCCGTATCTTGGGTTCCTTGACACGTCCTGCGCCCTATTCTAATATCGCCTCGTATTCCCATCCGCTTTCGAGAGGAAGACCATGGTCAAAGACGTGCTCAACGATACGGCCAAGAAGATGAAGGCCTCGGCCGACCATTTCCGCAAGGAGATCGGCATGCTCCGGACCGGCCGGGCCAATATCAGCATCTTCGAGGAGATCAAGGTCAGCTATTACGGCGTGCCCACGCCGGTCAACCAGGTGGCCACCATCAAGGTCCCCGAGCCGACCCTCCTCGTCGTCCAGCCCTACGACCCCTCCATGCTGGAGCCGGTCGACAAGGCCATCCGCGGCGCCGACCTCGGCCTCAACCCCCTCAACGATGGCAAGCTCCTGCGCGTCCCCATCCCGCCCCTCGACGAGGAACGCCGCCGGGAGATGGCCAAAAAGATCGGCAAGATGCTCGAGGAGGAGAAGACGGCCCTGCGCAACATGCGCCGGGAGTCCAAGGAGTTCATCGAGGAGCTGGAGAAGGAAAAGGAGATCACCGAGGACGAGAAGTTCTCGGGCCTCGAGTCGCTCCAGAAGCTCCTCGACGAGACGATCGCCAAGGCCGAAGAGCTCGCCGCCGCTAAAGAGAAAGAGATTTTGGAACGATAAGCGCCCTTCGGGAAGGGCGTGACTCTTTGTTCAGATATTTCCCAGAAGCGCTCCTTCGAGTCGCTCCGTCGCGCTTCTGGACGGTCGCTTCCCGGAGTTTGCTCCCTAGGCGGCCGTCTTCACGAACCAGTTCTCGCGCGACCCGAACTTCGTCCGGAGGGCGATGCCCCAGCCGGCCGCGTTCAGCCCGAACGTGAACAGGAAACCGAGGACCGGCACGAACCCGGCCAGGCTGAAGATCACGAGGCCCATCAGCACCCCGCCCATGGCCGAGACGCTCCGCCCCCGGGCGGCGCCGAGCGCGGCCGCGCCCAGGAAATAGAAAACGGCCAGGCGGCCGAAGATCTTGATGATGAACCCGGCCACGCCCAGGGCCAGGACGATCGGGATGCCGATGAGGATGATGCTCAGCAGGGCGGCGAAGATCATGGCCATCGTGAAGACGAGGATGGCCGCGAGGCCGATCCCGAACGCCGGCCAGAAGTGCTTACGGAGCTCCCCGGCGGCGTAGGCGATCGGCTTCGGGAAGAGGGCCGCCCCGATCACGGCGACGATCAGCCAGAGGAAGATCATAACCAGCTTGACGGCCAGGATAAGCGGGATGAGCGACAGCGAGAACGCGCCCCGGAAGAGGTGGCCGTCGCGGAACAGGCGCTCCCCGAGCTCGCGGGTCTGGAAATAGGTCGTGTCGCCGCCGATCGTGCAGCCGGGCTCCTTCTCGAGGCTGCCGCCGAGCGCGGCCAGGTCCTTGCCGATCCGGGCCGTCGACTGGACGACGATGTGAGAGCCGATGCCGACGACGGACTGATCGACGTCGCCGGCGATCGTGATCGAGCCGCCGATGACGACGACGTCGCCCTTGACCTGGCCTTCGACGAGAACGTTCCCTCCGAAGCTGAGGATCGCTTCGCTCGTCTCCCCCGGGGCGACGTGGATCTCTTTCTGGGAGCTGACCGCCGCTCGGGCCGCGGCCGGGGTGGCGAGCGGGGCCAAGACGATGAGTCCGAACAGGACCAGCGTCAGTATCTTCTTCATCATGATTGTTCTCCCTGGTTCAGGAATCGCCTCGCCCCGATGACCGCGAGGGTCACGAGGAGGACGAGCAGGCCGATGGCGAGAGCGCCCTGGGGGCCCAGAAGGCGGATCACGGTCGTCAGGCCGGAAAGGGCCGCGACCAGGATGTCGCCGGCGACCTTTAGGACGATGCCCGCGACCTTGATGGCCTTGACGGCGGCCGGCGTGACCTGGGCGACGGCCTGGCCGAAGAAGCCGTTGAGGGCGACGAGGATGTCGAAGACGCTCAGGCCGGTGAAGAGGTTGAAGCCGATGAGGCCCACGCCCAGCGCCGCCGCGGCCGTGACAAGCGGCGCCAGCCATGCGAGCGGCCGCTTCTCCGGCTCGGGCAGGCTCTCCATGACCGACCGGGCGAAGCCCTCGGGGACCTCGAACGGCGGGAGCGAGACGAAGGCCTCGTGGAGCCGCCGCCGCTCGGCCAGGGCCTCGCGGCAGGCGTCGCAGCCCTCGATATGCTCTTCGAGCTTCGCGGCGTCGTAGGGCCCCAGCTCGCCCTCGAGATAGAAATAGAGGTCTTCGGGGCGCGGACACGGCGTCACGATCGTCACGACTCCTCCATCCTCTTTCTTAAAAGTTCCTTGGCCTGAAAGACCCGGTTCTTGACCGTCCCGACGGGCAGGCCCTTGAGGTCGGCGATCTCCTCGTAGGAGAACTCATTGACGTGCCTCAGCACGAAGAGCTCGCGCAGCCCGGCCGGGACCGAGCTGAGGGCCCGTTCGATCTTCTGCCGGATCTCCGCCAGCTCGAACTTCCGGACGACCGAGGGCCCCGGATCGGCGACCTGCGGCAGGACCTCGCCGTCCTCGTTGTCGATCGGCTGATCGAGGGAGACGGTCGCGAGCTTCTTCTTCCGCCAGTGGTCGATGAGGTGGTTCGAGGCGATTTTGAAGAGCCACGTCGAGAACTTGAACTCGGGCCGGAAGGAGGCCAACGAGCAATAGGCCTTGACAAAAATCTCCTGGGCGAAATCAAGCGCCGCCTCCCGCTCCCCGGTCACGCGGCCGAGGTAGCTCGTGAGCGGCTGCTCGTACTTGCGAACGATCATTTCAAAGGCCTTGCGATCTCCCTTGAGGGCCCGGGACACGAACTGGCGGTCTTCCGTCATCGAGAGAGTATCCTGCCCTCGGGTATTCATACGAGTCCCCGGGGCGGAAGGTTTTTCCGGGCTAGCGCTTGATGCCGGCCGTGTCATCGATGATCTCGGTGCCTGGGGGGACCTTCAGAACGAAGGTCTTGGCAGGGATGCGGACGCCGGTCCGGGCCTGGCTGAAGTCGAATTCCCGCTTGTTGCCGGCCCACTCGAGGAAAATGGCCCGCCGCAGCAGCCAGGTCGTCTCGTCGATCTCGAGGAGGACATGGGCGAAATCGCCTTCCGTCTTGGGGACGAGCTTCACCTGGCGGACGCGGGCGGCCTCGGTCGGGAACTGGGTGTCCTCGATCGTGTAGACGTCCCCGAAGGACATCGTCCCGAGGAAGATGCCGAAGATGTCGGACTCGAGGGCCTCCTTGGAGACCGGGGTGCGGGTCAGCTGCTTGTCCTCCGGGAGATACATCTCGAGGATCCCGGTCTTGTAGAGGAAGACCTTTTCCTGGGGGTCCTTGTAGTTCCAGCGCATGAGATCGGGCCTCTGGAGGAAGAGGTCCCCTTTCTCGTGCAGCGGTTCGGAGACCGACATCGAATAATAGAGCTGATCGAACCTGGCCTGGAGGGTCGTGACCGCCTTGAGGGCGCTTTCGAGCTTGGCCACGGCCTGTCCGGCGGACAAAGCGGGGGGCTTCCCCGGGGCCGGCGCGGCAGGGGACTGCGCCTCGTGGGCCAACAGGACGCCCGCTGCGGCGATCAACGCCATGGCGACCGCGCCCAAGCGATTCATGGCGGCTATTATAGCATGGACCAAGCCTCGAAGGGGACAGGCGCGAGAGCATCCATGCCCCCATTTTGGTATACTGCCTTGGCGATGAATAAGGCCTTTGTCCTGGCCATGGCCGCCTACGCCGCGGCGCTCTGGGCCGCCGGGCTCGGCCTGAAGCGCAAGGCCGGGAGCCTCGACGCCTTCTTCCTGGCCTCCCGCGAGCTCGGCGCCGGCCGGGTGGCCTTTTCCCTTTGCGCCTCGTGGATTGGAGCGGCCTCGCTCCTCGTCTCCACGGACGAGGCCTGCCGCGACGGCCTCGGCGCCATCTGGATCGTCGGCGTCCCGGCCGTGGCCACCTTGCTCATCCTCACGCTCCTCGCCCGGCCCATCCGGGCCGCCGCCGGCCTGACGCCCTCCGAGATCATGGCCCGGGCCTGCGGGAAAACGGCCGGCCTGATGACAACCGTCCTCGTCGTTTGGTATATGACGGTCCTCGCCGCCTCGCAGATGGTCGCCGCGGGGCCGTTTCTCGGCGAGTTCCTGAAACTCGCCCCTCTCCCCAGCCTGGTCCTGGCCGCGGCGATCGTCATGGTCTATTCCGCCGCCGGCGGCCTCAGGGCCGTGGCCCGCACGCACGTTCTCCAGTTCGCCCTTCTGCTGGCCGGTCTCGTCGGCATGGTGGTTGCCCTGACGGGCCGGACGACCTGGGGCGCCGTCAAAGCGGCCGCGGCCGCCGGCGGAAAGGCCGGCTTCCTCGACCCGCTCGCGGGCGGTCCCCGCAACATGCTTATCGCCCTGTCCTTCGTCCTGGCCTGGACGGTCTCGCCCATTGCCTGGCAGCGGATGCAGGCCGCCCGGAGCGAGGCGGCCTCCCGACGGGGCACGGCCGGCGCGGCCATCCTCCTGGGGCTTTTCTATTCAGGCATCGTCGTGGCCGGCCTGTTCTTCCTTCCTCTTTTCCCCGACCGGGGGACCGGCGCCCCGCTCGTCACCCGCTTCATCGCCCTCTCGCCGAAGAGCGGATTATCCGCCCTGCTTTTCGTGACCGTTCTCGCGGCCATCTTCTCGACCATGGACGCCGCCCTGAACGCCGGCGCCTTCACCCTGACCAAGGATCTTGCCGCGCCCCGCGCCGCGGCCGGGACGGAGGGCCGCCCGCTCCGGCTCGCCCGGGCCTCCACCGCGGCCCTGGCGCTTGTCGCCCTCCTCATCGCCGCCCGCCTCGGTGACATCCTCAAAACGCTCGGGCTGGCGTCGGCGATCATGGCCGAGGGGCTGCTCGTTCCGGGGGTCGCCGCCCTGTTCCTCAAGAAGAAGGCCCCGCTCGCCGGTCTTCTGGGGCTCGGGCTCGGCGGCGCCTATGCGATCCTGTCCTTCCTCGGCGAAGCCGGGCTGCCGATCCTGCCGATCCCCGCCTGGCCGCGGTCGCTTCCCCTTGGCCTGGGGCTCGGCGCGGCCGGCTTTGCCGTCGGCCTGGCCGTCGAACGCGCCCGCGCCTCCCGGCGGGCTCCCGAAACCCCATCGTCTTGACAATTCGCCCGAAATCGCTTCAATAGAGAGCACGGAGGGTTCATCATGAAGAAAATCCTGATCCTCATCGCGATCGCGGCGTGTCTCGCCGCCCCGGCCCTGGCCCAGACCGCGGCCGACCACGTCCGCGAGGGCAACGCGGCTTACGCTGCCTGGGACGATGCCAAGGCCTTCACGCATTACCAGGCCGCCCTGGCGCTCGAGCCCCATAACTACGAGGCGCTCTACAAGGCTTCCCGGGCCATGGTCGACATCGCCGATGTCATCCCCGCGACGGACAAGGACGTCAAGACGCGGCAGCAGAAGCTGTACACGGACGCGACCGACCTGGCCCGCAAGGCCGTGGCCGCCAACCCCAACGACACGTGGGGCCATTTCCAGCTGGCCGCGTCCAACGGCAAAAGGCTGCTCATGCTCGGCAAGAAGGAGCAGATCGACGCTTCGAAGGAGGTCCGCGCCGAGATCGACAAGGCCATCGAGCTCGATCCCAAGAACGACCTGGCCTGGCACGCGCTCGGCCGCTGGCACCGGCGGATGGACGAGATCGGCGGCGCCAAGCGCTTCTTCGGGAGCATCATTTACGGCTCGATCCCGAAGGGGTCCTATGCCGAATCCGAAAAGGCCCTGCGCAAGGCGATCGAGCTCAATCCCGGCTACGTCAACCATTATCTCGAGCTCGGCCGGACTCTCGTCGCGGAGAAAAAGACCGACGAAGCCGCCCAAGCGTTTGAGAAGGCGATTGATCTGCCGAAGTCGAGCTCCAAGGACGACGTCCTGAAGGCCGAAGCCAAGACGGAGCTCGACAAGCTGAAGAAAAAATAAAGGGACGCGCGCCGGGCCGGGGGGACGGCCCTATTCGGAAAAGACCTGGGCGGTGAAGACCTCGAGTTTCGCCCCGTTCTTCCATTCCTCGGGCGGCAGACCGGCCTTGAGGCAGCCGTGGCGGAGGTAGGTCTCCCGGTCCCATCCTTGTTCGACCGGGACCTGCGGCAGCAGCAGGCCCTTGGCGAATCCCTTGGAGACGATGATGCCGTGGCTTCCGACCCGGACCAGGCCCGGATCGGCCACGGGCTCGGGCAGCCCTAGGACGGAGATCTCGATCTTCAGCCTTTTCAGCTCGTGAGCCCGAAGCGGCTCGAACCGCGGGTCCTGTGTCGCGGCGGCCAGGGCCATCTCGATGATGGTCTCGTCGAGCGGCTTGACCGGCAGCGGATAACCGATGCAGCCGCGCAGATCGCCGTCGACGTGGAGGGTGACGAAGGCTCCCCGCTTCTCTTTGAGCCGACCCGACTTGACCGGCGAGCGCATCACCCCGCCCGCCTTGAAGTAGTGTTCGAGCGTTTCGCGGGCGAGCTTCAGGCAGGCGCGTTCTTCATCGGGGGGCAGGGGTTCGCTCATGGCTCACTCCTTCGCCTTGGCCGCGACGGGCAGGGCGGCCAGGAGGAACTTCCGCTCGAATTCGACCACGAACGCCTCGACGACCGGCGATCCGGCCGGGCCGGCGGTCCTGAGCAGGATCCTGCCGTACCATGCCGGACCGAGAAGCGTCCGGCGGAAGGCCGCGTCCGGGCGCACGGCGGCGACGCCGATGACGCGGTCCGGCCAGATCTTCTCGAGCTCCGCGAGGAGCCGCCCGTCGGGCGCGGTGCCGGGGTTCCCGGCCGGGATGACCTTTTCGACGAAGAAGCGGGGCCCGCGGCGGCGGCCGACGAGAGCGCCCCAAGTCCCCGCTCCCGGCCGGAAGGCGCGGAGGGCCGCGATCTCGCGCTCCGCTTCGGGGATGATGAGCACATCCACGCCATGATTATACTCGCTTTTTGGGCTTGTCGAATAGGGGAGGTTGGTGCGCGAGATGGCCCGTCGAGCCAAGAACCGGCCGGTCCGGAAGATCCCCCGGGTTGACGGCCGGGCCGGTTGTCATTAAGATGGCCATGGGGTCGGCCATGAAGCACGAGCTGGTCGTCGTCGGGGCGCTCGAGACCAACTGCTACCTCGTCTACTGCGAAGAGACGCGCGAATGCGCCGTCATCGATCCCGGGGCCGACCACGAGAAGATCGTGGCCGCGATCGCCGAGCTGGAGCTCAAGCCGGCGATCGTCCTCAACACCCACGGCCACGTCGACCACATCGGGGCCAACAGCGACATCCTCGAGAAGTACGCCGTTCCCCTGGCCATGCACAAGGCCGACACGGGCATGCTCCAGGTCTCCCAGCACATCGAGCTCAGCCTCCTCCTCGGCGCCCGGGACTCTCCGGCCCCGAACCGCCTTCTCGCCGAGGGCGACGAGGTGGCGTTCGGCAAGGTCTCGCTCCGGGTCATGCACCTCCCCGGCCACACGCCGGGGAGCATCGGCTTTGTCCACGCCGGGGTCCTGTTCTCCGGCGACACCCTCTTCTGCGGCGGCGTCGGCCGGACGGACCTGCCCGGCGGCTCCTGGAAGGATCTTGAGCGCTCCATCCGTGACCGCATCCTCCCCCTGCCTGAGGAGACGGTCGTGCTGCCCGGCCACGGGCCCTGGACGACGGTCGAACAGGAGCGCGGCTCCAATCCGTTCCTGACATGACCGCCCCCGCTTCCTCGCCCGAGGACGCCCTGCGGCTCTTCCTCGAGTACCTGGCCGTCGAGAGGGGCCTGGCCGCGAACACGATCCAATCCTACGGCCGCGACATCCGCAAGTTCGTGGCAACCCTCAAGGCCGGGAAGATCCCCCTCGGGCGCGTGACCGAGGAGACCGTCGTCGGCTTCATCCATGCGGAGAGCAAGGGCGGCCTCTCGGCCCGCTCGCTGGCCCGCCTCATCTCGGCCCTGCGATCGTTCTTCCGCTTCCTGGTCCTCAGCGGCTATCTCAAAAAGGATGCCACGGCCCAGCTGACCACGCCCTCGACGTGGCTGGCCCTGCCCAAGTTCCTGACCGTGGCCGAGGCGGGATCGCTCCTCCAGGCGCCCGACGAGAAGAAGCCCCAGGGCGTGCGGGACCGGGCCATGCTCGAGGTCCTCTACGGCTCGGGGCTGCGGGTCTCGGAGCTGGCCTCGCTCAAGAAGGCCGAGATCAATCTCGCCGACGGCTTCCTCGTCTGCCGCGGCAAGGGCGGCAAGGAGCGGGTCGTGCCGCTCGGGCGCTCGTCCTGCCAAGCCATCCGGCGCTACCTCGACGAGGTCCGGCCCCGGTTCGACGGCGAAGGCCGCGAAGAGCTCTTCCTCACGCGGCGCGGCCGCCCCTTCACCCGGCAGGGCGTCTGGAAGCTCCTGCGCGAGCACGCCGCCAAGGCCGGGCTCGCGGCCAAGATCAGCCCCCACGTCCTCCGGCATTCCTTCGCTACCCATCTCCTCGAGCGGGGCGCCGACCTGCGCTCGGTGCAGCTCATGCTCGGCCACAGCCAGATCACGACGACGCAGATCTACACGCACGTCAGCCGGGAGCGGCTCCGCCGCGTGTACGACAAGTTCCATCCCCGGGCCTAGCCTTGGCCTCGCATCAGGGGCCGCCTCGATTCGTGAATAGCCCAGGCTAAAGGGGGATGGGCGTTTTCAGGCCTAAAAACGGGCTCAGTGGATGATAACGGAGACGATCGCTTCGGCGCTGTGACGATGGGCGATCCGGACCAGGCGCGCCGCGGCGCCGGCCTCGCGTTCCCGGCTCCACTCCCAGGCGAAGCGGCGTTCGGGCGCCTGGACCCTGAGGTCGTCTTGGGGGATGGCGACGCGGCAGGAGCCGCTCTTGACGTCGTCCGCATAGCCGTGGCCCGGCGGGCCGGCCTGACGCGACGATGACCGCGGCAGATCGAGCTCGACGGCGAGATCGGGGTCGTCGAGCGGCACCGGGATCCCGCCGAGGCGGAAGACGAATTCGATCTCGGCCCCGTCCTTGATCAGGTAGTCGACGCGAAGCGAGGGGGCGGGCCCGTCCGCGGGACCGAGGGCGCTCTCGGGCCCTTCCGCTTCGCGGGTCTCCCGGAGGCGCCATTCCAGGACCTCCGTGCCGAGGTGGACGAGGAGCAGATCGTCGGCGCTGTCGAGCTCGAGGCGGCCCTTCCACCGCGCCCGGTACGCATAGGTCCCGGTCACCGGCGACCCCGGCGTCCGGACCGTGTAGGCGCCCTTGACCGAGACGGTCAGGCTGACGTCCCACCAGGGCCGGCCCGGCCGGGGGAACGGCCGCGGGGCCGGCCCCCCTGTTTGGCCGGCGAGGATCGCCGCCGGGATCATGGCCAGGGCGACGAGCGCCCCGACAAGAGGTCCGATCCGGTCGCGCCTGAAACCTTTTTCCATGCGCTCTCGTAGAACCAAGGAGACGGTCGTATTCTACCGCCGCCCCCCGGCCCTTGACAAATCGAGGCCGGCCGGTTTATCCTGATTAAACTCATGAGTTCAGAAATTAAACTATCGAGTTCAATTCATTGACGGAGAGGGCCAAACCCATGCGAGTCCGCGACGTCCGCCGTGAACGCCTGGCCTGGCGCCGGGAGGGCTACCGGGAGATCATCCTCCACGCGGCCGGCCACGTGATCCTGCGCAAGGGCTACAGCGCCCTGACCATGGACGACGTGGCCCGCGAAGCCCAGCTCTCCAAGGCCACGGTCTATAAGTACGTGGCCGGCAAAGGCCCGCTCCTCTTCGATCTCCTGGGCCATTCGTTCGACGATCTCCGGGACCGCATCGCCGAGATCGCCGCCGGCCCGGGACGTGCCTCGGACAAGCTCGCCCGCCTCGTCGAGGCCGCCCTGAAGAGCAGCGAGGAGTCGAATCAGCTCAACCGCGTCCTGTTCATGGACAAGGCCCTGTTGAGGCTCCTGCGGGTGTTCGCCTCGCCGCCGGGCAAGTCGGGGCCCGCCGCTCCGACCGACCGGAAAGCGATGGCGTCGCTCCGGGACAAGCACCGGGAGGTCGTGGACCTCGGGGCCCGCGTCCTCGAGGAAGGCGTCGCCTCCGGCGAGTTCCGCCCGATGGACACCGGCCAAGCCGGAGCCTTCATCGAGGCCGTGCTCCAGGGCTATGCCCACATGCGGCTCTGGGAGGGAGAGGCGCCGGTCGCCCCCGACGCGTCCCGGCAGCTGGCCCGCTTCATCCTCGAGGGGATCCGGAACCCCGAAACCGTCCGGAAGGAGAACTGACATGAAACCCATCGCCGCCGCGGCCGGGCTGCTGATGCTCGCGGCCGCCCTGCCGGCCGCGCTCCCCGCCCAGGAGACCCCAGCCGCCGTCGTTTTGACGATCGACGACGCCCTCGCCATGGCCCTCGCCCAGAACCCGATGTTCCTCGCCAGCCAGGAAAAGGAGTCCGAGGCCAGGTCCCAGGTCCGCCTGGCGGTCTCGCGCTTCCTGCCGACGCTTAACGCCCAGGGCACGAACACCCTGGACGAGAAGCTCTTCGTCCTTGAGTTCCCGTCCATGATCCCCGGCCAGCCGCCGCAGCGGATCTCGATCGACTTCACCAAGAACTACCAGACCGCGCTGGCCTTCTCGCTGCCCCTCTTCGCCGGCGGCCGCCTCGTCGCCGGCTACAAGCAGGCCAACTACGGCCTCCAGGCCTCGCGGGAATCGGTCCGGCTGTCCGAGCAGGAGACCGTCTTCAACGTCAAACAAGCCTTCTACGGCTACCTCCTGGCCCGCGAGTTCGCGGCCGTCGCCGACGAGGCCCTGCGCCTGGCCGAGGACTTCCGCGCCAACGTCAAGAATCTCCACGACGTCGGCATGGCTTCGAAGTTCGACCTGCTGCGCTCGGATGTCCAGGTCGCCAACCTCAAACCCCAGGCGATCCGGGCGCGGAACGCCGTCGACGTGGCCGCCCTCGGCCTCAAGACCGTGCTCGGCCTGGCGAGCGAAACCCCGATCGAGGTCAAGGGCGAGCTCGTCGCCCCGCCCCTCGACGAGGTCTCCCAGGCCATCGTCGAAGAGGCCTTGGCCGCCCGGCCCGAGATCCGCCAGCTCGACTACCAGCGCCGCATCGCCGGCGAAATGCTCAAGATGGCCCGCGGTTCGATGCTGCCCACGATCGGCATCGGCGGCACCTACAACCTCTGGTCGGACGCCCTGAGCCTCCGGAAAGGCAGTTGGCAGAACTACTACGCCATCAACCTCTCCATCAGCCTGCCGCTCTTCAACGGTTTCGAGGCCCGGGCCCAGATCGGCCAGTCCAAGGCCGTCATCCGCGAGCTCGAATGGACCCGCAAGGGCCTCTCGGACGCCATCGCTTTCGAGGTCCGGCAGGCCGTCCTGGCCCGCGACCAGGCCCACGAGACGCTGACATCCCAGGAAAAGAACGTCGAACAGGCCCGCGAGGCCGTGCGCATCGCGGAGCTGAACTACTCGGAAGGGCTGGCCACCAACCTGGACGTCTCGACCGCCCAGATGGCCCTCAGCCAGGCCCGGACCAATTATTCCCAAGCCCTCTACGACTGTGTCCTCTCCCAGGCCCAGCTCGAAAAAGCCATCGGCCGGAGCCGGTCCTCGAGCGGCTCGAACTAACGGAGGAGATCATGAGAACATCGCGCATCGTCATCGCCTTCGCCGCCCTGGCCCTCGTCGCCGCCGTATCCTGCAAGAAGCCGGCCGCCAAGACGGCCGCCGCCGACGAGACCTTCGGGGCCGCGCCGGTCAAGGTCTTCAAGGCCCGCCGGCAAAAGATCACGGAGAAGATCACCTACACGGGCACGCTCGAGGCTTGGAACAAGATCAACATCACCCCGGAGACCGGCGGCAAGATCGCCCGCATCTACGTCCAGGAAGGTGACCGCGTGGCCAAGGGGCAACTCCTGGCCGAGCTCGAGACCGAGTCCATCCGGCTGCAGCTCCGCCAGGCCCAGGCCGGCGTGGCCGTAGCCGAGGCCGCCTACGCCGACGCCCTCCGCAACAAAGAGCGCATGGACCGGCTCCTCAAGGAGCAGGCCGTGTCCGAGCAACAGCGCGAAAAAGTCCAGCTCGCCTACGACGCGGCCGCGGCCCAGCTCGAGCAGGCCCGGGCCGGGCTCAACCTGGCCCAGCATGCCCTGGACATCTCGATCATGACCGCCCCCTTCGCCGGCGTCATCGCCTCCAAGAACAGCGAGGTCGGCAACGTCATCAACCCGATGATGGGCGGCTTCGGCGGCGGGGCCGGCGGCGTTGTCACGCTCATGGACTTCTCCCGGGTCAAGACCGTCGTGGCCGTGTCCTCCGAGGACATCGGCCGGATCCGGAAGGGCCAGCCGGCCGTCCTGCGCGTCGCCGGCCGCGATTTCCCGGGCGTTGTCCGCGTCGTCAACCTGACCGCCGATCCCTCCAGCAAGAAGTTCGGCGTCGAGGCCGCGTTCGACAACCCCGACGGCCTCCTGCGGCCCGGCACGTTCGGCGATGTCGTCTTCGAGCTCGAGTCGCATGAGAACGCCATGGTCGTACCCCAGAAGGCCGTCCTCGAGAACTCCTACGTCTTCGTTGTCGAGGGCGGCAAGGCCATCAAGAAGCCGGTCACGCTGGGCCTCCAGAACACGACCATGATCGAAGTCCTCTCGGGCCTCTCCGAGGGCCTGCCCGTCGTCGTCGAGGGGAACTACGGGCTCGAGGAGGGGGCGGCGGTCCAGATTTTGGAAGAGGTCCAGCAATGAGACTTCCCGAATTCTCGGTCAAGAAAAAAGTCACGACGTCCATGATGGCGATGATCCTCGTCGTCCTGGGCGCCATCTCGTTCACCCGGCTGGGCCTCGACTTCTTTCCCGACCTCGAGTTCCCGACCGTGTCCGTCATCACGACCTATTCGGGCGCCTCGTCGACCGACATCGAGAACGTCCTGACCCGGCCGCTCGAGCAGGTCGTGAGCTCTGTCAACGGGGTCAAGAAGGTCACCTCCCAGACGTCGGAGGGCGTCTCCGTCATCAGCATCGAGTTCGAGTGGGGGACCAACCTCGATTTCGCCGCCCAGGACGTCCGCGACCAGATCGGCCTGTCGAAACAGTACCTGCCCGAGGACGCGGGCGAGCCCCTGGTCGTCAAGTTCAGCTTCAGCCAGTTCCCGGTCATCTTCTACGGCATCACCAGCGACCTGCCGCCGATGCGGCTCAAGACGATCATGGAGGACGAGATCGCGCCGCGCCTCGAGCGGCTCGACGGCATCGCCTCGGCCCGGGTCTTCTCCATGGACGAGCGCGAGATCCTCCTCGACGTCGACAAGGCCGCCCTCGAGAGCCGCGGCCTGACCCTCGACCAGGTCCTCATGGCCCTGCGGGCCGAAAACATCAACATGCCCGCCGGCAACATCGTCGAGCGCCACACCGAGGTCCTCGTCCGGACCCTGGGCGAGTTCACCGGGCTCGACGACATCTGCCGCACGGTCGTCGGCGCCAGCGCCAAGGGCGAGCCCATTTATGTCTCGGACATCGCTGAGGTCAAGGACACCCTCAAGGACCTCCGCTATGCCGCCCGCATCCAGCGGCAGAACGGTGTCTACCTCATCTGCAGCAAGCGCTCGGGGGCCAATTCCCAACAGGCCGCCGCGGCCGTCAAAAAGGAGGTCGCCGCCCTCCGGGGCACGATCCCCGGCAATCCCGTCTTCCATGTCGCCATGGACCAGGGCGACATGATCGAGCAGGTCACCTCGAACACCGTCACCAACGCCTGGCAGGGCGGGCTGCTGGCCATCCTGCTGATTTTCCTCTTTCTCCGCAATTGGCGGCCGACGCTCATCATCAGCCTGGCCATCCCGCTCTCGATCATCAGCACCTTCATCGCCCTCTACGCCGCCGGCTACACGCTCAACCTCCTGACACTGGGAGGCCTGGCCTTAGGCATCGGTATGCTCATCGACAATGCCATCGTCGTCATCGAGAACGTCTATCGGCACCTCGAGGAAGGGGAGGGCGCCGACCGGGCCTCGATCGAAGGGACGAGCGAGGTCGGCATGGCCATTACCGCCTCGACCTTGACGACGATCGCCGTCTTCTTCCCGATGATCTTCGCCACCGGCATCACCGGCAAGCTGACCCAGGCGCTGGGCCTCTCGATCGCCTTCTCGCTCATCGCCTCGCTCTTCGTCGCCCTGACCGTCGTGCCCCTCTCGACGTCGCTCCTCTTCCGTACCCCGAAGAGCCTGAGATCGATCGCCAAGGCCCCCGAGGAGCGGCAATTCGCCAAGGCCAGGGCCTTCTACCGGAAGTGGCTCGACAAAGCCCTCCATCACCGCCGCTGGGTCCTCGGCGGCGCGCTCGTCGCGTTCGCCCTCTCTCTTGCCGTCGTCCCCTTTCTGCCGATGGAGTTCATGCCGGCCCAGGACCGTGACATGCTCCTGCTCAAGGTCCGCATGCCCGTCGGGACCTCCCTCGCCGAGACGGACCGGGTCGTGGCCATGGTCGAGAACATCATGGCCGCCATGCCGGAGATCACGATGATCTCGGCCCAGGTCGGTTCCCAGGCCCAGCAGGACGCGTCCGACGCCGCCTCGACGTTCTCCAACACCGGCACGCACGAGGCCATCCTCTGGGTCGGCCTGGTCAAGCGCGACAAGCGCCAGGCCTCCGACCTGCAGCTCCTGGAGCGCATCCGGCGCAAGCTCCCCAGCCTCAAGGGGGTCAAGTTCGAGTCCGTCGACATGAGCCAGATGCTCATGGGCGGGGCCTCCGCCCCGGTCGAGATCAAGCTCTTCGGCAAGGACCTCGACGTCCTCAAGGGCCAGGCCGACGAGATGGTCGGGCTCATCTCCGGCATCGAGGGCATCCGCGACGCCACCCATACCCTGTCCGCCGGCAAGCCCGAGGTCCAGATCCACATCGACCGCGAAAAAGCCTACCGGCTCGGCCTCTCCGTCTACCAGATCGAGAACACGGTCCAGACGGCCACGCTCGGCAAGGTGGCCACGCGCTACCGCGAGGGCAGCGACGAGATCGACGTCCGGCTCCGCTTCAAGGAACGGTACCGGGACAACATGGACGAGATCCGCAGCATCCCGCTGCGGACGGCGGCCGGGCAAACGGTCTATCTCGAGCAGGTGGCCAACATCGGCACCGGCACCGGCCCGATCATCATCAACCGCGAGAACCAGGCCCGCCGCGTCTCGGTCACGGCCAACATCGCTGGCCGGGACCTCGGGAGCGTCGTCCGTGACATCAAGACCCGCTTGGCGGGCTTCGAGCGGAGCCTGCCCCCGGGCTATTTCCTCGAGTACGGCGGCGCCTATCAGGACATGCAGGACGCGTTCGTCATCCTGGCGGCAGCCTTCGCCCTGGCCGTCCTGCTCGTCTACATGGTCATGGCCTCCCAGTTCGAGCACTTCGTCCATCCCTTCATCATCATGTTCACCGTCCCGCTCGGGATCATCGGCGTCATCGTCGGCCTGCTCCTCACCGGCCGGACCCTCAGCATGGTCGTCCTCATCGGGGTCATCCTGCTCCTGGGGATCGCCGTCAACAACGGCATCGTCATGATCGACTACATCAACCAGCTCATCAAGCGGGGCATGGACAAGCGGGAGGCCATCCTGGTCGGCTCGACGACGCGCCTGCGGGCCGTTCTGCTGACGGCCCTGACGACCGTCCTCGGCGCGCTGCCGATGGCCTTCTCACGGTCCTCGGGCTCCGAGTTCCGGGCCCCGCTCGGCGTGTCGATCGCCTTCGGCCTGAGCGCCACGACCTTCCTGACGCTTTTCGTCATTCCTGTTATCTACAGTGTGGTCAATAAGATACATTTCAAGGAGAAAAAGACCAAGGCGGCCTGAGCGCGGGATCCGTAAGATCAAAAAGGGAGGCTCTTCCGGGGGCGGCCCCGGGAGATCCTCCCTTTTCTTTTTGGCTCAGGCCTTGTATTTCAGGAACGCGCCGATCCCGCCGTAGCGGTCGAGCTTGGACGGCGGCTCGACCTGCCGGACCGTGCCGCCCCGCTTGAGGACGGTCTCGATGGCCTCGTCGACGAGGTCCTGGACGATCTCGGTCTTCTTGTCGTCGACCGGGCACTTGAAGTCGTCGAGGTAGAAGAACTTGTGCGTCGGGCAGACACGTCCGGGCCGCGAGAAATTGTGGGTCACGACGAGCGTCTGGACCTCGAACTGGTTCAGGCGCCGGACCGTGTCGCGCAGGCCCGAGGTGGCCCGCCCGCCGCGCTCGAGCTCGGTAATGAGCTTCCCGACGATTTCCTCCTCCTCGGCCTTCTTGAGCCGGGTCTCGACCTCGAGGACCTCCTGGAGGACCTTGGCCGGGGAGTCGGCGGGCCGGCTGTGGACGTGGGCCTTGATCTTGTCGCAGAGATAGCGGTGGAGATGGGACTCGAACTCGGCGCCGTGGTTCTCTTCGGTGCCGATGAAGATCCAGTCGAAGGGGATCTTCTTGCTGAGCTCGAAGGTCCGCTGGGCGGCCTTCTTGTGATGGTCCTGGAGGTGGGCGTCGATGTGGCGCTCGATCTTCTTCTCCGCCGTCCCCTCGAAGCCGCCTTCCTTGACGCGCTTGGGGACGTCGCTCTGGATCTTGTCGAGGAACTTGATCTCGCCCATCAGGACATCGTACCAGACGGCTTCGCGCCGGTCGACGAGGAGGACGCAGACGCGGCTGTATTTGTCGAGGATGGAGGCCAGCGGGCGGACGTAGAAGTTCGTGTCGAAGACGACCCGGTTGCGCGGACCGTGCGGCAGCTCGAAGGGCTGCCAGAAGTCCCGCTGGCTGGCGGAGAAGACGGCCAGGCCGGCGGCATTGGAGCCCTGGACCGTCTGGGCCCCGTATTCGGCGGCGCGGTCGAGGTCGCGGAGGACGGCGTCGATCTTGTCCTTGCCCGCGGAGAGCTCGCCGGCCCTCGTCCTGGCCTCGTTGAGCAAGCTCTTCAGGGCGGTCCCGATCTCCTTCTTGCTCATCCGGCCCTTGTCCGTGTCCATGTAGAAGGAGGTCACGAGATCCCCCTGGCTCTTGAACTTGGCCAGGGCCTCGATCTGGGAACGGTCTTGGAACTTCATACGTCCTCCTAGGCGGGGATTGAGGGGCGGGGAAACCGACGCGGGAACCGATCCGTCGGGGAGATCATCACCATCTCCAATCTAAGCCCCCCCACCGGGAAAGTCAAGTTCGCCCCCCGGCAGTTGCGCTCGGGGGGAAAATCGCTATAATAAGGGACTCTC
>CAZIQR010000033.1:2514-19074 GCA_964541055.1 uncultured Eubacteriales bacterium | reverse complement strand
TCGACGACCGGGGCGTAGGCCATGTGGATGCCCATGGCCCGGCCCTCGAGGGCCGTGGCCCGGCCGACCTCGTAGGCCAGCTCCTCGGAGCCGGCCGCGCCGAGGGCCATGAACGGCGGGAAGAGCGTCGCGTTCGTGATCCGGTTGGCCGCTCCCCGCTCGAAATCGGCGGCCATGAGCAGAGGCACCAGGGCCCGCTTCTGGAAGGCGTTGGCGAGCTCGGCCGTCTCGTAGACGCGGGCCGGGGCGAACAGGATCAGGCCGCCGATCTTCGACTTGACGACGAGATCGTCGAGGGCCGCGAGGCCGGGGCTGTCGGCGTTGCGGAAATCGGCCGTGAAGCGGCAGGCGATCATCTGGCCGATCTTCTCCTCGATCGTCAGGCGCTTCAGGGTGCGGCCCACCCAGCCCTCGTCGGGCGCCGAGAGACGCTGGGCCGCCGCGGGAGCCGGCAAGCGGGCGCAACCGGTGATGAGGGCGAGGACGAGCCCGGCCGCCAGAGCCGCGGAGATCCTTTTCATGTCGTTATCCTCCGGAGGTGCCGCGGGAGGCCTCATTTAAAGACATCGCGCAGGACGAAAAGCACGGCGCTCCCCTCTCAGTAGCGGACGAGGCTGCGGACCGGCACGTCCGGATGGGCGGCGCGGATAGCTTCGAGCCCCTTGAGGAACGTGAGCTCGACGACGGCCCCGAAGCCGACGACGTGACCCTGGAGGAGCTTGACGAGGCTGATGGCGCTCACCGAGGACGATCCGGTGGCGATGAGGTCGTCGATGATGAGTACCCGCTGGCCGCGGGCCACGGAGTCCTCGTGCATCTCGAAGTGCTCGACGGCGTATTCGTTGGGAGCGACGATCGAGGCGGTCTTGCGCGGCAGCTTGCCCTTCTTGCGGATGACGGCGATACCCAGGCGCAGTTCGCGGGCCAGGGCGGCGCCGAAGAGGAAGCCGCGCGACTCGATGCCGGCGATGAGCTCCGGCTTGAGGGTCGCGGCCCAGGCGGCCAGCTCGTCGATGGCGAAATTGAAGGCCTGCGAGCTCTGGATGACCGGGGTGATATCCTTGAACAGGATGCCCTGCTTGGGGAAATCGGGGACGTCGACGATGTCATTCTTGAGGTCGATGCTCATGGCAGGCCTTACTTTATCAAAAAACTCTGTATACTAGAAGCGTGGTTGCCGATTACACGCTTTATCTCGTCGCCGATGCGGATTATGCGGCGGGCCGCGACCTCATTGCGCTCGTCGAGGCGGCCGTCGAGGGCGGGGTGACGATCGTCCAACTCCGGGGCAAGAACCTCATGCACGGGCCCTTTGTCGAGCTCGGCCGGGCCATCGCCGGCCGCCTGGCGGCCCGCCGCGTGCCGCTCCTCGTCAACGACCGGCCCGACGTCGCCCTGGCCTGCGGCGCATCCGGCGTCCATCTCGGCCAGGATGATATCCCCGTCTCCCTGGCCAGACGGCTGCTCGGTCCGAACGCGACGATCGGCGTTTCGGTCAACACACTGGACGAGGCCGTCCGGGCGGAACAGGACGGCGCGAACTATGTCGGGGCCGGCCTGGCCTACGCCACCTCGACCAAACGAACGGATCTCGCCGTCCTCGGCCCGGAGGGCGTCGGGCGCATCGCTCGGGCCACCCGGCTGCCCGTCGTGGCCATCGGCGGCATCTCCGCCGCGAACGCCGCCGCGCTCGCGGCCGCGGGGGCCCGCGGCATCGCCGTCATCTCGGCCATCCTCGGCGCCCCGGATGTCCGCCGCGCCGCCGAGGACTTAATCCGCGCATTCCAACGCACTTCGCAAAGGAGGGTGTGATGACGATCGGCAAATGGATCATCGTCCCGTTCTTGGTCCTCCTGGTCGCGGCGCCCGCCGTGGCCGGGTCGCCGGCGCGGCCGGGCCTGTCCGCCAAGGCGGAGGGCGCCAATCAGATCAAGAAGGTCGAGGATGCGATCCGGGTCCTCGACGAGATGATGAAGGAATCCGACAAGAGCATCCCAGTCGGGCTGATCAAGGACTGCGCCGGGATCGCCATCATCCCCGACGTGGTCAAGGCGGGCTTCGTCATCGGCGGCCGCTTCGGCAGCGGCGTCGTGCTCGTCCGGACCGAGAACGGCGGCTGGAGCGACCCGGCCTTCATCGACCTCAAGGGCGGCAGCATCGGCTGGCAGGCCGGCGTCCAATCGGCCGACGTCATCCTCGTCTTCAAGACGCCGCGGAGCGTCGAGAATATCACCAGAGGCAAGTTCACTCTGGGCGCCGACATCGGCATCGCCGCCGGGCCGCTGGGCCGCCAGGCCGAGGCCAGCACGGACACCCAGCTCAAGGCCGAGATCCTGTCCTATTCGCGGAGCCGCGGCCTCTACGCGGGGCTGTCCTTCGCGGGGACATCCATCCAGGACGACCCCAAGGCCAACGACCTCTTCTACGGCGGGCCCGTCAAGGCGGCCGAGATCTTCGAGGGAAAGGCGCCGAAACAGCCCGAGATCGCGCAGAGGCTCAAGGCCGATCTCGAGAAATTTTCGAAATAACTCTTATTCGAAGGTGATGCGGCGCTCGTCGTCGCCCAGCGGCTCGATGCGGACGTGAAGCCCCTCGACCGGGAACGTCAGCTTCTCGGCCCACTCGACGACGACGATCCCCTGCCCCAGCATGTCTTCCCAGCCGAGGTCGGCGATCTCTGCCGCCCGCTCGAGGCGGTAGAGATCGATGTGGTAGATCCTGTAGCGGCCCACATAGATGTTGACGAGCGTGAACGACGGGCTCGAGACCCGGTTCGGGTCGGCGACGCCCGCCCCGGCCGCGAGGCCCTTGGCAAAGACCGTCTTGCCCGCGCCGAGCTCGCCGGTGAGAAGCACGACCTCGTTCCCCTGGAAACCCTCCCCCAGCCGCCGGGCCAGCTCGAAGGTCTCGTCCCCGGAGCGGGTGACGGTCACGCGCGCGCCGCTCATTCGCCGGCCAGCTCCTTCAACGCCGGCGGCAGATAGCGGATGAGGTCGCCGGCGACGAGCGAGCGCTCGCCGAGCCGCTCGGCCGCGACGTCCCCGGCCAGGCCGTGGGCATAGACGGCCGAAAGCACGGATCCGAGCAGGTCGTGCTTCTGGGCGATCTGCGCGGCGATCATCCCGCCGAGGACGTCGCCCGTCCCGCCGGTCGCCATGCCCGGGTTGCCGGTCGGATTGACGAAGACCCGGCCGTCGGGCAGGGCGATGAGGGTCCGGTAGCCCTTGAGTACGACGATGACCTCGCGCTTCGCGGCGAATTCGGGGGCCATTTCCAGCCGGTGGCGGACGACATCCTCCGTGGTCCGGCCGGCCAGCCGGGCGAACTCGCCGGGGTGGGGCGTCAGCACGAGCGGGGCCCCGAGGCCTTCGAGGACTTCGAGGCGCGACGCCAGGATGTTGAGCCCGTCGGCATCGACGACACAGGGCACCCGGAGCTTCGGCAGCAGGCCGGCGACGAACTCCGCCGTCGACGGGTGCGTCGTGAGGCCGGGGCCGACGAGGACGGCGCTCTTGCCCTTGAGGAGCGTCAGGGCCCGGGCGAGGGCCGAGGCGTCGATCGTCCGGCCCGGCGTTTCCGGCAGCGGCTCGGTCATGAGCTCGGCCATGGACCGGGCGATCGCGGGCAGGACGCCGGCCGCCGTCGCCACCGTCACCAAGCCGGCCCCGGTCCTGAGCGCCGCCCGTCCGGCCAGGGACGCGGCCCCCGATTTGCCGACCGACCCGGCGAAGACAAGGACGTGGCCGTAGCTCCCCTTGTTGGCGTCCCTCTTGCGCCTGGCGAAATACGGCCCGATGGCCCGCTCTTCGAGGAGCTCGAGCTTGAGCTCGGTCCGGTCGAAAAACGAGGGCGGGATGCCGATCGGGGCGATGACGAGCTCGCCGACCCGCTCCGAGGCGGGCGGGAAGATATGAGCGATCTTGGGAGCGGCCAGCGTCACCGTCAGGTCCGCGGCGACGCTCGGCCCGACCGGCTCGGACGTGTCCGACGAAAGCCCGGAAGGGATGTCGACGGCGACCTTATAGGCGCCGGTCCTGTTGATATCGTCGACGGCCGCGGCATAGAAGCCCTCGAGCGGTTTTGTCAGGCCTGTCCCGAAGAGCGCGTCGACGACGATCGTGGCTTTGTTGAGCGCGGGCCGGGCCTTCTTCCGCCAGGCGGCGAGGTCATGGATCTCGGTGACGGGGATACCGGACTTGACGGCAATGGACAGGTTCGTCGCCGCGTCGCCCTTGACCTCGTCCGCGGCGGCCAAGAGCAGCACCTCGGGCCTGGCTCCGGCATTGAAGAGATGCCGGGCCACGACCAGTCCGTCCCCCCCGTTGTTGCCCTTGCCCGCGGCGATGACAACGCGCTCGTCGGCGATCTTGGGGAAGCGGACCTTGATGGCCCGGGCGATCCTCTGACCGGCGTTCTCCATGAGGACGATCCCGGGGACGCCCAGCTCCTCGATGGCCCGGCGGTCGATATCCCTCATCTCGGCGGAGGTCAGGATCTTCATGGCGCTCCTCCGGGGGCATTCTATCATAATCCGCTCGGATTGACTTTGGCCCGGGCGCTATGGTAAACCGAAACGCAAAGACAACGAAGGGAACCGCATTGTCTAAGAAACCGTCTCTGGCCTGGAAGATCCCTTGGCAGCTCTTGGTCGTCCTGCTGCTCCTCGCCGCGGGCCTGATCGCGGACCGCCTGGCCCCGGACCATCTCCGGCCGTTCATCGCCGGCGCCTTTTTCATCCTCTGCGGAGCGCTTCTCGTCCTGCTCTGGCGGATGGCCGATTCGGCCTACCAGAAATACGAGAAGACGAAATGGGACGAGGCGAACAAGGCGATGACCGATTTCATCCAGGTCCTGATCGACATCATGCCCAACCCGGCCTTTTTCAAGGACCTCGAGGGCCGCTATGTCGGGACCAACGCCGGATTCGAGAAGCTCCTCGGCCGCTCCAAGAGCGAGATCATCGGCAAGTCGATCAGCGACGTCGCCCCCCAAGAGATCGTCGAGACGCATCTGGCCCATGACCAGGCCTTGCTCGCGGAGCCGGGCCACCAGGTCTACGAGGCCCCGCTCAAGGCCTGGGACGGTGAGCACCACGTCATTTTCATCAAGACGACCTACAAGCTTCCCGACGGCCGGATCGCCGGCATCATCGGCATCCTCCGGGACATCACCCAGAGGCTGCGCTCGGAGGAAGAGATCGAGCAGCTGCGGCGGTTCAGCGAGAGCACGGCCCAGACCATGACCGAGGGCCTGGTCCTGACCGACGCCGAGGGCCGCTTCACCTTCGTCAACCCGGCCGCGGCCCGCATGCTCGGCTACACGCCGGCCGAGATGATCGACCGGCAGGTCCTCTCGTTCGTTCCCCGCGAGCAGCACCCCGCCGTCCGCCGCGCCGACGAGAAGCGGTCCAAGGGGATCTCGGACCGCTACGAGCTCGATTTCATCCATCGCGACGGCAGCGCCCGGACCTTCCTCGTCAGCGGCGGCCCGCGCGTCCAGGGGGCCCACTTCGCCGGCACCCTGGCCGTCCTGACCGACATCTCCGACCGCAAGCGGATGGAGGAGGAGATCCGGTCCCTGTCCCTCCACGACGAGCTCACCGGGCTCTACAACCGCCGCGGCTTCATGACCTTCGCCGACCATGTCCTCAAGACGGCCCGCCGTATGCGGAAGGTCCTAGCCCTGATCTATCTCGACGTCGACAACCTCAAGCGGATCAACGACACCTGCGGCCACAAGACGGGCGACCGGGCCCTCGTCGAGATCGCCTTCATCCTCCGGAAGAGCTTCCGGGAGACGGACATCATCGGCCGCCTCGGCGGCGACGAGTTCGCCGTCCTGGCCATGGAAGCGACCTCGATGGACGCGAACGCCCTGGTCCAGCGGCTCCAGGACCGTCTGGAGCTGTTCAACGCCCGGTCGTCGGCCGAGGCGGGCTTCGAGCTCGCCGCGAGCGCCGGGGTCTCGACGAGCGAGCCCGAGCGTCCGATGCCCATCGAGGAGATGCTCAGCCGGGCCGACCTCCTCATGTACGAGACGAAGCGGGCCCGCAAGGGCGCCGGCGCGGCCAAGCCGCTCGGGCCGTCGAAGTAGCCCGTCGAGGGACCGCCCCCGGCCTTGAAATCAGCCCCTTTTTGTGCTATTTTTTCGTAAATCCTTTTTTGCTAAAATGGAGGTTCATATGGCTATCCGAGTTGGTATAAACGGTTTCGGCCGGATCGGCCGGAACATGCTCCGGGCGTCCTGGGACGATCCGGCCATCGAATACGTGGCCGTCAACGACATCACCGACGCCAAGACCCTGGCCCACCTGCTCAAATACGACTCCGTCCTGGGCGCCTTCAAGGAGGACGTCCGCGCGACCGAGGATGCGATCGTCGTCGGCGGCCGCAAGATCAAGGTCCTGGCCGTGAAAGAGGTCGGACAGCTCCCCTGGAAAGACCTCGGCGTCTCCGTCGTCGTCGAGTCCACGGGCAAGTTCACCAAGCGGCCCGACGTCATCCAGCACATCGCGAAGGGCGGGGCCTCCAAGGTCATCGTCTCCGCCCCGGCCACGGACCCGGACATCACCGTGGTTCTCGGCGTCAACGAGGGCACGTACGACCCAGCCAAACACCACGTCATCTCCAACGCCTCCTGCACGACGAACTGCCTGGCCCCCGTGGTCAAGGTCCTGCACGAGACCTTCGGGGTCGAGAAGGGCTTCATGACCACCATCCACTCCTACACCAACGACCAGAAGATCCTCGACGCCCCCCACAAGGACCTGCGCCGGGCCCGGGCCGCGGCCGTGTCCCAGATCCCGACCACGACCGGGGCGGCCAAGGCCGTCGGCCTGGTCATGCCCGAGCTCAAGGGAAAGATCGACGGCTTTGCCGTCCGCGTCCCGACGCCGAACGTCTCCATCGTCGACTTCGTGGCCGTCGTCAAGAAGGCGACGAACATCGAAGAGGTCAACGCCGCCTTCGTCAAGGCCTCCCAGGCGGGGCCGCTCAAGGGCTACCTCGGCGTCACCGACGAGCCGCTCGTCTCCGCCGACTTCATGGGCGACCGCCACTCCGGCGTCGTCGACCTGCTCTCGACCAAGGTCCTCGACGGCAATCTCGTCAAGGTCATCGCCTGGTACGACAACGAGTGGGGCTACTCCTGCCGGCTCGGCGATCTCATCAAGCACATCGCCAAGTGAGGGCGGCATGAACTTCGTCACCGACCTGGACGTCAAGGGCAAGCGCGTCTTCCTCCGCGTCGATTTCAATGTGCCGCTGACCGATCAGGGTGAGATCCGGGACGACACCCGCATCCGCGCCTCCCTGCCGACGATCGCCTGGCTCCTCGATCACGGCGCCCGCCTGATCATCGCCTCGCACCTGGGGCGGCCCAAGGGCAAGGTCGATCCGACGATGAGCCTCAAGCCGGCCGCGGCGCGGCTGGCCGAGCTCGTGCCGAACAAGGTCATCATGGCCCCGGGCGTCATCGGTCCCGAGGTCGAGCGGCTCAAGGGCGCGCTCGGCGAGGGGCAGGCCCTACTCCTCGAGAACGTCCGTTTCCACAAGGAGGAGGAGAAGAACGACGCCGGCTTCGCCCGGGAGCTGGCCCAGGGCATCGATATCTTCGTCAACGACGCCTTCGGCTCGAGCCACCGGGCACACGCCTCGGTCGTCGGCATCGCCGACTTCGTCCCTGTCAAGGCGGCCGGCTACCTGATGAAGAAAGAGGTCGATTACTTGAAGAAGGCCGTCCACACGCCGGTCAAGCCCTACGTGTCCATCCTCGGCGGGGCCAAGGTCTCGGACAAGATCGAGATCATCGAGAGCCTGCTCGGCAAGGCCGATCACATCCTCATCGGCGGGGCCATGGCCTACACCTTCCTCAAGGCCCAGGGCCTCGGCGTCGGCAAGTCGCTCGTCGAGGACGACCAGCTCGAGGTGGCGCTCGTCATCCTGGACGAGGCCCGGGCCAAGTCCGTCAGCTTCCACCTGCCGCAGGACCACGTCCTGGCCAAGGCCCCCCAGGCCGGCGCCGAGACCAGGATCGTCGAGATCCTCCCCTTCCCCGAGGACATGATGGGGGTCGACATCGGGCCCAAGACCGTCGCCGCCTACGGCGCGGTCATCGCCACGGCCAAGACGATCTTCTGGAACGGCCCTATGGGCATCTTCGAGATCGACGAGTTCGCCAAGGGCACGATCGGCGTCGCCCAGGCCGTGGCCGCGTCGGGCGCCGTCTCCATCGTCGGCGGCGGGGACTCGATCGCCGCGGTCAAGAAGGCCGGCGTCAAGGACAAGATCAGCCACATCTCGACGGGCGGCGGCGCCTCGCTCGAATATATCGCCTATGAGACCCTGCCGGGCATCACCGCCTTGGAAAAGTAAATGGCCAGCCGGCGTCGGAGCCCGTTCGTCGCGGGAAACTGGAAGCTGAACCCCCTCGGGCTGGGGGCGGCGCGCGACTTGGCCTCGAAGGTCGCGGCCGCGAGGCCCGAGATCGCTAGCTGCAGTCTCGTCCTGATCCCGCCTTTCACGGCGATCGGCGCCGTCGCCCAGGCCGTGGCCGGAACCGATATCGCCGTCGGCGCTCAGGACCTCTATTGGGAGGGCCAGGGCGCCTTCACCGGCGAGATCTCGGCCCCTATGCTCAAGGACGCCGGCTGCGCCTACGTCCTGGTCGGCCACTCGGAACGCCGCCAGTTCTTCGGGGAGAACGACGAGACGGTCAACCGCAAGGCCAAGGCGGCCCTCAAGGCCGGCCTGACGCCGATCGTCTGCATCGGCGAGGTCCTCGCCGAACGGGACGCTGGCCAAACCCTGGCCCGTATCGACGAGCAGCTGGCCCGCGGGCTGGCCGGGTTCTCTCTCGAGGACATGGAGCGGACGGTCATGGCCTACGAGCCGGTCTGGGCCATCGGCACGGGCCGGACGGCCGCCCCGGAACAGGCGGAAGAGGTCCACGCCCATATCCGGGGCCGCCTGCGAGAAAGCTATGGAAATCGGGCCTCCGGTTGTGCTATAATTTACGGCGGTTCGGTGAAACCGGCCAACTCTTATCCTTTATTCAAGGAAAGAGACATCGACGGCTTTTTGGTCGGAGGCGCCTCCCTCGACGCCGGCGGCTTCGTCGCCATCGCCCGGGAGGCCCTTCGAGCTTATAGGGAAGAGACGTGAGCGCTTTAATCATCATCCTGCACATCATCGTTTGCCTGATCTTGATCTTCGCCGTCCTGCTCCAGTCGGGCAAGGCCGCCGATCTGGCGGGCGCGTTCGGCGGCGGCGGGAGCCAGACCGCCTTCGGAGCGCGGGGCAACGCCTCCCTGCTCTCGAAGGTGACGACGGCCTCGGCCGTCATCTTCATGCTGACGTCGCTCGGGCTGTGGATCCTGTCGGGCAAAAGCTCGACGTCCGTCGTCGGCGACAAGAAGGCCCCGGTCCAGACGACCGCGCCGGCGCCCCAGGCCAAGCCCGAGGAAAAGGCGCCGGCGACGACGCCCCAGCAGAAGACCGAGACGCCGAAGCCTCCCGTCCCGGCCGAGAAGAAGTAGTTCCTTTTTTATGCCGAAGTGGTGGAATTGGCAGACACGCTAGCTTGAGGGGTTAGTGGCCGCAAGGCTGTGGGGGTTCGAGTCCCCCCTTCGGCATTCCAATTCTTAAGAACTTAAGCCGTTTTCCCAAGATATCTCGCAGAAACCCGCCTCCGTGTATGCTCCGGCTGTTTTCTGCCTCCTCCGCTCGCCGCGCTCGCTACGGGTTAGCTCCGGCTGGCGGCCCAGAGGGCGAAGCTGCTCTCGTCGAGGGCCCCGACCGTCCGGGCCCGCTCGGCCCCGTGATGTACGATGACGAAGGTCGGCACCCCCTTCACCCCGAACTCGCGGGCCAGCTCCAGGTTCGAATCGACGTTGATCCGGATGACCATGATCTGTCCGGCCCGGCGCTCGGCCAGGCGCTCGAGGATCGGGTGCATCATATGGCAGGGCCCGCAGGTCGGCGAAAAGAAGTCGGCCAGGACCGGCAGCGCCGAGTTGTGGAAGAGGTTCATGATGCCGTCGGGGTCCGGCTCGATGATCAGTCCCGGCTCGGGCAATGGCGATTTGCAGCGGCCGCAACGGACCGTCTTGCCCTTCGAAATAAGGGGGAAGTTGTTGGTCGTGCCGCAGACGCCGCAGCTGACCTTCACCTTTTCGTCGGCCATCGCTCCTCCTCGAGCTCTAACATCCGGGCCCGCGCCCCCAGACGGCCTACTTCTTGATCGGGAAGGGCGGCAGCGGCGGGATCTCCCGCCCCTTGGTCTTCAGCTGTTCGAGGGCGACCTCGATCCCCTTGCTGAGCTGATCGTCGATCCCGGCATACTCCCTGGCCGGATCGTTGTCGACGACGATGTCCGGCTCGACGCCGCGGCCCTCGATGATCCAGCCCTTGCCCTCGGGGCTGTAGGGCGCGAACTCGGGCTTGTTGAGGGAGCCGCCGTCGAGGAGCGGCAGGGTGCCGCGGATGCCGACGACGCCGCCCCAGGTCCGCTTGCCGATGACCGGGCCCAGCTTGAGGGTCTTGAACCGGTACGGGAAGATATCGCCGTCGGAGGCCGAGAACTCGTCGCAGAGGCAGACCTTCGGGCCGATGAAGGCCGCGCCGGGATCGGGCCCGGGGGCCTGGTTGCGGCCGACCTCGACCATGACCATTTCCCGGACGAGCCGGTCGATGATGATCGGCGAGACGCTTCCGCCGCCGTTGCCGCGGACGTCGATGATGAGGGCCTTTTTGCGCAGCTGCGGGTAGAAGTGCTTGACGAACTCGTTGAGGCCGTCGGTGCCCATGTTGGGGATATGGATGTAGCCGACGCGCCCGCCCGTGGCCTTGTCGACCTTGGCGATGTTCGCCTCGACCCAGTCGTTGTAGTAGAGGGAGTTCTCCGTCTCGACCGGGATGACCACGACCTCGCGGGCGTTCTTGCCGTCGGCGGCCGGGGCGACCTTGAGCGTGACCTGCTTGCCGGCCGTGTTATTAAGGGCCTCGGAGATGTCGCCGACCTTGTCGAGGGAGCGGCCGTTCGCGGCCACGATGTACTCCCCTACCCGGACGTTGACGCCGACCTCGGTCAGCGGCGAGCGGACCGAGCGATCCCAATTCTGGCCCTTGAGAATGCGGGCGATGCGGTAGAAGCCGGTCTTGCCGTCGCGCTCGAGCTTGGCCCCGAGCATCCCGACCTTGATCTTCGGGGCGACAGGCATGTCGCCGCCGCCGACGTAGGTGTGGCCGGAGCTGAGCTCGCCGATGAGCTCGCCGAGGACGTAGGTGAGATCGGCCCGGTGGTTGGCCGCGGCGGCCAGGGGCTTGTAGCGGAGACGGAGGGCGTCCCAATCGACGCCGTGCATGTTCGGCGCGTAGAAGAACTCCTTCATCTGCCGCCAGCACTCCTCGTAGATCTGGTCCCACTCCTGGCGGCGGTCCCGGTCCACTTCCATCCCGGAGAGGTCGAGCCGGGATTCGAGGGCGATCGGCCCTTTGGGCAGGTCGATGATGGCGTAGCCGCCGTCCTTGGCGACGAGCATCTTCTTGCCGTCGGCCGAGATCTCGTAGCCGTTGAAGAGGCCGAGGTCCTTTTCCTTGAGCTCGGTGAGGTCGTAGAGCATCAGGCTGGCCCCGGGGGCGCCGGGCTTGACCTTCCCGTAATAGACGGCGTCGCCGATGGCGTTGATCCCGCCATAGTTGGCCGTTTCGATGGGCAGGGCGACGATGCGGTCCATGAGCCCGTCGGTGTCGATCTTGACAGGGGCGGGGGCGGCGGCCGCGGCTTCGGGCTTTTCAGCGGGCTTCTTTTCGGGAGGCGCGGCCGGCTTGCCGGCGGGGGCTTTGGCTTCGGCGGCGGGTTTGACCGCGACCTCGTCGCTCTTGGGCGCGAAGGGCGATTTCGTGTCCTTGGCCAAGGTCACGAAATAGACCCGGGCCATGGCCAGGTAGGCGGGATCATATTCGGTCTGGCTGAAGACCGGATCGAAGTCCCGGTCCGAGACGAAGAAGAGATACTTGCCGTCCCGGCTGAAGGCCGGGGCGAAGGAGTCGTACCAGACGTCGGTCACCTCGAAGATCTTGCCGCCCGCCACGGAATAGAGATAGACCCGGTTGGGAGTATCGACGTTCGGGGCGTCATAGGCGATCCAGCGGCTGTCGGGAGACCAGTCATAGCGGCCGATCTCGCCGGCTTTGGCCGTGACCGCCATCGTAACGGCCTTGGTGGCGACGTCGATGACCGACAGGCGGAGCATCTTGTCGTCCCAGGCGATCTTCGAGCCGTCGGGCGACCAAAGGAGGTTGTATTTGTAGGTGTCGCCGCCCGTCGTGAGCTGACGAGGCTCGCCCGTTCCGTCGGCGTTCATGAGCCAGATCTCGTCCTGGCCGGTGCGGTCCGAGAAGAAGGCGATCGTCCGGCCGTCGGGCGACCACTTGGAGCCGCGCTCGTGGATGCCGGGCGTCGCGGTCAGGTTCCGGGTGTTGCCGTATTTGGCCGGGACGGTGAAGATGTCGCCGTGGGCCCCGAAAAGGGCCCGCTGGCCGTCGGGGCCGATCTCGTAGTTCGTGACCTGGCCGCCGACCTTGAGGATGCCGCCGCGGCCGGAGACCTGGTCGTCGGCGATGACGACGGGGACTTTCGCCGTCTGCTCGGAGGCGAGGTCGAAGTTATAGATGTAGCCGCCGTTCTCGAAGACGATGGACTTGGGGCCGAGCGAGGGGAACTTGATGTCGAACTCGGTGAAGTCCGTGAGCTTGCGGGTCTCCTTCGTGGCCAGGTCGAAGACATAGAGGTTCACCCGCTTGGCCTCGTCACGGTCGGAGACGAAGTAGATCTTGTTGCCGCTCCACATGGGGATGATGTCCAGGGCCGGGTTGTCGGTGATGTTCTCGATCTTCTTGGTGGCAAAATCGTAGATCCAGACGTCGTCGGCCATGCCGCCGCGGTAGCGCTTCCAGGTGCGGAACTCGCGGAAGATGCGGTTGTAGGCGAGCTTCGAGCCGTCGGGCGAAAACGAGCAGAAGCCGCCGCGGGGCAGGGGGATCTGGTCGGGCCGGCCGCCGTCTTTCGGGACGAGGTAAAGCTGGCCGTTGAAATCGTTCCACTCGGCCATGCGCGAACGGAAGACGACCTTGGCGCCGTCCGGGGTCCAGCCCATGACGAGATTGTTGGGGCCCATCCGGTCGGAGATGTCGTCGCGGCTGAGCGAGGGCGTGTAGGTCAGGCGCTTGGGGACGCCGCCGCCGGCCGGGATGAGAAAGACCTCGCGGTTGCCATCGTATTCGCCGGTAAAGGCGATCGAGCCGCCGTCGGGAGAGAATCGGGCGAAGGCCTCGTAGCCTTCGTAATAGGACGTCAGCTTGCGGGCCACGCCGCCGGTGAGGGGCACGGTGTAGAGATCGCCCGCGTAGCTGAAGGCGATGGCGTCGTTCGAGACCGTAGGGAAGCGCAGCAGGCGCGCTTCCTGTGGCGCGAACGACAGGGTCGTCAGGGTGAGCATCAGGGAGACAAGGATCAAAGCCCGGATCGTTCTCATCGGACCTCCTCGGCGGCCCCGCGGGGAGCCGGCTATTCCTGTTTGGTCTTGGCCAGCAGCGCGCGCCGCTTGGCTTCAGGGAAGCGTTCGATGGCATAGCGGACGGTCGTCCGCGGCACGGCCGGGCCGTGGGCCAGGAGAAAACGTTCGAGCCGGGCCGGGTCGGCCTTGCCGGCCTCACGGAGGAGCCAGCCGTTGGCCTTCTCGACAAGATCGTCGGCGGCGGCAAAGACCGAGGCCGAGATCTCGTAGATCGCCGAGAGGAACTCAGGCTGGCGGGCCAATTTGATGAACGAGACGAGCGAGGCCCGTTTGACCCAGCGGTTGGGATGGGAGGCCCAGGCCCTGATCTTCTCGACATAGGACCGGTGGGCTTCAAGAAAAGCGCCCAAGACATCGGGGCAGAGAACGTCGACCGCGGCCCAACTGGGCAGAAGGTCGGCGGCCAGCCACGACTTTGTCTTGGCGAAGAGGCCCGGCGGCAGGGAGCGCTTGAACTTGGCGAGCATCAGGGCGCCGACGGCCTTGGCCTCGTGCTCCGCGTCGGGGAAAAGGATGTCGCAAAGGGCGATGGCGTCGTCGGCCGTCCAACGGCCCTTGACGCGCGCGTGGAGGCCCGAAACGAGGGCATGCACGTCAGGGGCGGCAACCCCGTAGCACTTCATGGCCTCTTTGAAATAGCGCTCGGCGCCGCGGGCCCGGACCGGGTCGGCCTTGGCGGCCAGGGCCCGGCGGGCCTCCCGGGCGATATCGAGAGGCGCGGGTTTTGACGGGACCGGATGGCTCCCCTTTCGCGTCGTCATGTCCCTCAATTTTAGGCCGATGGCCTGGCAAAAGCAAACAAGACGGGGCCAGGGGTCCTCTTAACCTTTTCAGACGAGAAAAGACCGACAAGAAGGGACCTGGTTTACGCAAAACGGAAGGCCTGCCGTTTTGCGTAAACCAGGTCCCCTCTGAAAGCCATGCCGACGACCTGCGTGTCCCGGCGTAGTCAACATCCGCCATGCCGAAAGTTAATAGGCTGGGACCTGGCCCCGTCTTTTTAAATGAACCGCGACAAGATGGCGTTCGAGACGAGCAGCTTGTCGGCGGGGATCCAGAGGCGGGCGCCGGCCTGGACGAGAAGCCCGTCCGAGGCCAGCTCGTCGATCTCCGGGGCATAGAGGGCGCAGACGTTGACGCCGGTGCGGGCCTCGAGATCGGCGACGTCGACGCCCTGGACGAGGCGCAGCCCGAAGACGAGCGCCTCCCGGGCCGCCATCGTCGGTGTCAGCGCCACTGCGTCCTCCCCTCTCGGCGAATGCCCCCGGCCGAGCGCGTCCGCCCAGGCTACGATCGTCGCCTTATTGCACCACCGCTCGTGACCGACATGTGAGCAGGCCGAAGGCCCCAGGCCCAGGTATGGCTCGTAGCGCCAATACTTGAGGTTATGCCGGCATTCCTTGCCAGGCTTGGCGAAGTTCGAGATCTCGTACCGGTGAAGGCCCAGGGACTCGAGAGCCTCGAGCAGGTCTTGGTAGTGATCGACGGCGGCATCCTCGTCCACGGGCCGGCGGGCCATCACCTTTTCGAAGGGCAGCCCCTCCACGTTCTCCAGGAAATAGGCCGAGACATGGTCCGGCTCGAGCCCGCGCACAGCGTCGAGCGTCTTTTGAAGCGTTCCGTCCGTCTCGCCCGGGACGCCGATCATCAGGTCGATCGAGAGCGCGTCGAACCCGGCCTCCTTGGCCCGCCCGCAGAACGCCAGGGCCTCCGCCGCGGTGTATGACCTCCCGAGTGTCCGCAGGAGTCCCTCGTCGAACGATTGGACCCCGACGCTCAGCCGGGTCACCCCGGCCTCCCTCCAGCCGCGGATGAAGCCGGTCCGGTCGTCGACGGGATTGGCCTCGAGGGTAAACTCCCCGACCTCCGCCCCGAGGACATCCCGGGCGGTATCGAAAAGCGAAGCGGCCTCGCTCGGGGACATGAGCGACGGCGTCCCTCCCCCGAGATAGAGCGTGTCAAACTCCAACCCAAGAGCCGCCGCGGCCCAGGCCTCCTTATCGATCCCCTCGCGCCAGGCCGCCGCCCTTTCGACCGTCCAGGCCTCGCTATAGAAATGGCAATAGGGGCACTTGGACGCGCAGAACGGGTAATGGATGTAGAGACCGGCGCGCGTCAGGACTTTTCCTCGTAGCCCACGGACGCGTAGTAGATGGCCCGGTCGAAGAAGACGAGGACCCGGTGCTGGAGATCCATGGCCTGGTACAGGTCTAAGGCCGTGTCGAGCAGCCCGGCCGCCTGGATCTTGGCCCAGAGCAGCCGCCGGATGTGGCAGAGCGACAGGACGATCTCGGAGAACGGGAAGCCCTCGCGCCGGCGCTGCCGGCCGAGAGCGGTCCAATAGCTCCGGACCTCTTCCTTGGTCGTCTCGTGCGACACCCACTTGCCGAGCTGGCTGTAGACGCGATAGGCCCTCTTGTAGATCTCCTTCTGGTCGAACCCCTGATAGCTGGGCATCCGCGGGTCGCGGCGGATGTCCTCGACGTAGCTCGTCGTCAGCTCGTCGGCGTTGTGCTCGATGAGGTCGACCAGCTTGCGGGAAGCCGTTGTCTCGAAAAAGATGTCCTCACCCGAATCCAACACGATACCCCTCACCTCTGTTTATGAATTAACATGGCGGCGAGGGCTTGTCAATAAAAAACCCCGCCCCGGCGAGCCGGAGCGGGGTCGGTGAAGGCCGTTCGGCGGCCGGCTACTTCTGAGCCGCGGCCGGGGCCTTGGCCCGGGCGTCCATCATCTTCTTCATCATCGCCAGGTGTTCGGCGAGGTGGACCTGGACGGCCTTGGCGACCTCGGGGTCCTTCGAGGAGAACTTGAGGGCCGCGCCGTCCTTGGTGTTCTCGACGGTGACGTCGAGCTTGTCGCCGTAGAGCCGGAAGAGCATCCCCATGCCGGGAGGCATCATGCCGGGGCGCCGCATGCCCATTCCCATCCGGCCGCCCATGCCGCCGTGCATCATGCCCATCTTCCCGCCCTGGCCCATC
>CAZIQR010000033.1:0-2414 GCA_964541055.1 uncultured Eubacteriales bacterium | reverse complement strand
CCCATCTGCCCCTGCATATGCCCCTGGCCCATTTGGCCCATTTGGCCCATCTGTCCGGCCTGAGCCTGGGCCTTGTCCTGGGCGGCCTTCAGATACTTCTCGGGCTCCTTGGCGAAGGAGTCCTTGCAGCCCGTGCTGCAGAAGTAATAGGTCATGCCCTTGTAATCGAACGTCGCCGCGGCCTTGGCCTTGGTGACGGTCATGCCGCATACCGGGTCGACGGCCGTGTCGGCGACCTTCTGCTGGGCGATGACGCCAGCGGCCAGGATCAGAGCCAATCCGGCCATCAGAACGATCAAGCGGATATTCTTCGTCATAGCGAGCCTCCTTTTTGATACCCAACCATTCTATCGGAAGGCCCGCCAAAAGGCGAAAGCCGGAATGGCCTATTTGCCCTTGATGATGGCGATGATGGCTTCCAGGGCCTTGGGATTCTCGCTCTCTCCCAGCCAGAAAACGGCTTTCTTGCGGATCCGGGTGTCCTTATGGGTCTTGGCCAGGCTGATGAGCGCTTCGAGCCCTTCGTCCCCCGGAAGCTCCGACAGGGCGAAGACGGCCTGTTCCTGGATCTCGAGGTCGGGATCGTCCTTGGCAATACCCTCGAGGACAGGGCCGGACTTTTTCGTGGCCATCTGGCCGAGCCAGAAGACGGCCTGCTTGCGCACGTCATGGCGGTCCGCGCCGCGGGCCAGGGCGATGAGCTCATCGACGGCGGCCGGGAGGTCGATCTCGCTGATGGCAAAGACCGCCCCCTCGCGGACCTCCTCGGAGCGGTCGGAACGGGCCGCCTTCACGAGGATCCCCAAGCTCTCGGGATCGCCCTGCTGGCCGATCCAAAAGGCCGCCTCTTTCCTGATCTCGTCCGGACCTGGGCCCGAAAGGACGCTCTCGAGGAACGGCAGGACGAGCTTCGGCGTTCCGTGGCAGCCGGCGGCCGCGACCAGGCCCTTGCGGGCCTCTTCGCCGCTCTCGCGTCCGTAGAGATCGCGGACCAGGGCCAGGCTCTGGTTCTCCGGCGCGCGGCCCAGCCAATAGAGCGGCAGGGCTTCGAAATCGAAGCTCAGGTCGAGGTTGCTCATCTCGACCTGGCTCAAGGTCCCCTGGCGTCCGGGCTCATACTTCAGGAAAATGCCAAGCTCCTTGAGGACCTTCTTCTCCGGCTGGCCCTTCTTCTCGATCCGGTCGAGGGCGGCGGCTGCGTCCTTCCGGACGTCCGGGGCCGTCGGTTCCGGCTTGCTTTTCCCAGCCAAGACTTCGGCCACGGTCAGCCGCGCCCGGCCGTCGCCCCAATACGAGCCGATCGTCGAATGCTCGCCCTGGAGCCGCTCGATCGAGTAGCCGACCCAAAAGGAGCGGCCGGGTGAGGCCTTATCGGCCTGGGCCCTGGCCCAGTCCACCTTGGCCGAGAGGGCACCGGGCTCCCCGGCGCCGTTGATAACCTGTGATGGCGGGCGCACATCATTGCGGGCCGCGGCGAAGGTCATTCCCGCGGATCCGGCGGCGACGGCGGCCAGGATCAAAGCCAGTCCGAGCTTGCGCATCAGGGGCCTCCCGCTCAGGCGGCGGGCGTCTCGGCCCGTTTCTCGATGATCTCGAGCAGGGCGGCCTTGGCCTTGGGCGTCCCGATCTCCCCGAGCGCTTGGACGGCGGCCCGGGCCAGCTTAGTGTCTTTGCCCTTGGCGATCTCGACCAGGACCGGGACGGCGTCGTCGCTCTTCTTTTCGCCGAGGGCGATAAGAGCCTGCTGCTTGATCTCGGGGTCGGCCTCGGTCTTGAGGATCTGAGTGAGCGCCGCAACGGACATGCCGCCTTCCTCATTGGACATGGCCATGATGACGGCCCGGCGGGCCCGCGGCGACCTGGCGTTCTTCATGATGTTGAGCAGGACGTCCTCTCCGGCCCCGCCCTCGATCTCGGACAGGCCGAAGACGGCCATCTGGGCCATCTCATCGTCGGCGCTCGTCAGCGCGGCCTGCAGGAGGGCGTCCTTCGCTTCCGCGCCGCCGTGCTCGGCGAGGGCCATGAGGGCGTTCCGCCTGAGATCCTCATCCTTCGACTCGGCCAGGACCTGCTTCAGGACGGCCAGCGATTCCGGGCCCTCCTTGTCGGCGATCTGGAAGAGGGCCGTCCGGGCCATCTCCTTGTCGGTGCCGTTGAGGAGGATCTCCTTGAGCATCGGCAGGGACGCGGCCCCCTCGCGGTCGGACAGGGCGAACAGGGCGGCCTTGCGGATCTCGGGGTCCTTCGCGTCCTTGAGGATCCGGCCGAGCGCCTCGGTCGCTTCCTGGCTCTTGATGTCGGCCAGGGCGAACGTCGCGGCGCGGGACATCTCGACGTCCTTGTCGGTCAGGGCGATCTGCGCGTAGAGGCCGGCCAGGCCGGGGTCGTCCGTATCAGCGAGGGCGAAAAGGGCG
>CAZIQR010000032.1:13230-19111 GCA_964541055.1 uncultured Eubacteriales bacterium | reverse complement strand
GGCGTCGGTCTTGAAGCTCGTGAGGAACGCTCCGGCCGACGCGCCGCCGCTCACCTTGAGGAACTCCCGCCGGTCCATGTGTTCCGCCATGCTGTTCTCCTAAGGTCTTAGTATCCTTCACGCGACAGCATGAAATCAAGGCGTGCGCCCGCCTCGACCCGGTTGCGCCTGGCCGGACGTTGGCATAAGATGACCCCAAGGAGGCCGGACAAGGATGACGGAGACGCGCCAGGTCCGTTGGGGCATCCTCGGCTGTGCGGGCATCGCCGAAAAAGCCTTCATCCCGGCGGTGCGCGAGTCCCACAACGGCGTCCTGGGGGCCATCGCCTCGCGCGACGCGGCCCGGGCCGCCGAATGGCGCCGGCGCTTCGGCTTCGAGCGGTCCCACGGCTCCTACCAGCAGCTCATCGACGATCCGGGTGTCGACGCCGTTTACAACCCGCTCCCGAACGATCTCCATGCCGAGTGGTCCATCCGCGCCATGAAGGCCGGCAAGCACGTCCTCTGCGAGAAGCCGATGGCCATGAACGCCGCCGAGGTCCGGGCCATGATCGAAGCCGCCGAGGCGGGCGGCGTCCGGCTCATGGAAGGCTTCATGTACAAGTTCCACCCTCAGATCGCGAGGACGCTCGACATCCTCCGCTCTGGCCGGATCGGCGAACCGCGCTCGGTCCACTCCTCCTTCACCTTCCGCTTCGACCGCGATCCCGCGAACTACCGCTGGTCCCCCGGGCAGGGCGGCGGCGCGCTCTACGATGTCGGCTGCTACACGATCAGCATCGCCCGGCTCGTCTTCGGCGCCGAGCCCGCCGCGGTCTCCGCGGCCGCCCGCGTCGATCCCGTGACCGGGGTCGACACGACGGCCGAGGCCCTTCTCGAATTTCCCGGCGGCCGCTTCGCCCTCTGCGAATCGAGCTTCGAGGCGCAGTTCCAGAGCCGGCTTCTGGTGGTCGGCACGGACGGGCTACTGCGGCTCGACCGGGCCTTCTCGGCCAAGGACTTCGACGTGGCCGTCCGGATCGCCCGGGGCGATTCCGAGGAATCGGCGCCCGTCCCCAAAGCCAACATGTTCACGCTGATGATCGAGGCTTTCGACGAGGCCGTGCTCGGCGGCGCGCCGCCCGCGGTCCCCGCTGCGGACGCCTGGCACAACATGCGGGCCATCGACGCCTGCTTCGAGGCGATCCGCACCGGATGCCGCGTCGCGATCCCGCCCGAGGGCGTTTGACGAAAGGAGGTCTGAGATGAGCGGACGCCGTGAATTCCTGGCCAAGTCCCTGGCCGCCGCCTTGGCCCTCAACCCGTCGCTCGGCCGCCTCTTCGCCGGCGACCGCTTCGACCCCCTTGGCGCCGGGGAGGCGGGATTGCCGCCAGAGGGTTTCGTCATGGAGGGCCCTCCCGGCCCCGAAACCGTGCTCAACGGCCGGCGCTGTCTCTATTTCGGCGGCACGGGGTACTACGCCCTCCACGGCCACCCCGAGGTCATCGCCGCCGGCGTCGCCGCCTTCCGCAAATACGGCGTCCACAGCGCCACGTCCCGGACCGGGTTCGGCAACACCCCGGTCCAGCTCGAGCTCGAGCGCAAGATCGCCGGCTACTTCGGGACCGAGGCCTCCATCCACTTCGTCTCGGGCTACCTCGACAACCTCTTCCTCGTCCAGGCCCTCAAAGGCCGGATCGGGGCCATCTTCATCGACGAAACGGCCCACTTCAGCATCCGCGACGCCGTCTATTCGGCCCTCAAGCCCGTTTACACCTTCAAGCACCGCGACCCGGAGGACCTGGCGGCCGTCCTGAAGAAGAGCCTCAAGGCGGGCGACGTGCCGCTGGTCATGAGCGACGGCGTCTTCCCGACCTTCGGCCTCATCGCCCCGGCGCCCGAGTTCCTCAAGGCGCTCGAACCCTACGACGGCTACCTCTGCCTCGACGATTCCCACGCCGTCGGCGTCCTCGGCCCGAACGGGCGCGGCACCTACGAGCATTTCGGGATCTCGTCGGACCGGTGTCTTTTCGCCGGGACCATGAGCAAGGCCTTCGGCGGCCACGGCGGCTTCATCCCGGCCTCCAAGGCCTTCATCGACCACATCAAGGCGACCTGCGGCGCCTACCCCGGCGCGACGCCCAGCCCGACCCCGGCCATGGCGGCCTCGATCAAGGGCCTGGAGATCGTCCAGAGGGAACCGGAGCGCCGGGAGCGCCTGCGGCGCAACGTCGCCCGGGCCAAGGCCGGGATCCGGGGCCTCGGCTTCGAGATCAACGACAACCCCGTGCCCATCGTCACCTGGGCCTTGAAGTCGGCGGCGGACATGAAGCGGGTCCGGGCCGGGCTTTTCGACCGGGGCATCGTCGTCGCCCTCTCGACCTACGTCGGTGCCCCCGCCGGAGGCGTGCTCCGGGCCTCGATCTTCTCCGAGCATACGCCGGACCAGATCGACCGGTTGATCGACGAGCTCAAACGGATCCTATGAGGGGAAGGCGCGCGACATGACCGATCTCGTCTTCCACAAAGAGTTCGCCCTCCATTCCTACGAGACCGACGCCCGGGGCTCGGCCAAGCTGATCACCCTGCTCAACTACCTCCAGGACTCGGCCGGCGAGCACGCCGGCCGCCTGGGGCTTTCGGTCCTGGATCTGTTCAAGCGGGGCCTGACCTGGGTCCTGTCGCGCAATCACGTGATCGTTCACCGCTATCCCGGGATGGGCGACCGGCTCGAGGTCACGACCTGGCCCTCGGGCAAGGGCGGCTATTTCGCCACCCGCGACTTCGAGGTCGCGGACGGGAGCGGCCGGGCGGTCCTGTCGGCCACGAGCTCCTGGATGGTCATCGACCTCGAACGGAAACAGCCGGTCAAGGTCGAGACGGTCATCGACATCCCCTACGCCGTCGAGCGGCGGGCCCTCGACGACCCGTTCGCCTCGCTGCCCTTGCCCCCGGCGCCCGAGGCCGAGGTCCGCTTCCGGGTCGAATCGGGGCACCTCGACTGGAACAGGCACGTCAACAACGCGATCTATGTCGCCTGGTCCCTCGAGGCCGTTCCGCCGGAGGTCCTGCTCAAGAGCCGTCCGTCCGAGCTCGAGGTGTCCTACCGGGCCGAGGCCTTCTACGGCGAAGAGGTCCGGTCCGTCGCTCAGAGAGACCCCCGCGAGAGCGGCGACCCGGTCTTTCTGCACCAGATCCTCAACGCGGCCTCGGGGACGGAGCTCACCCGTCTGAGGACGCGCTGGGGATGATGCCGGGGGCCGGACGCTGATCCGCGCCGGCTACTTTGTGCGGCCCGGCGCTTCGTTCTCGTCGCGGGCGTAAACGACGCCCACCTGGGTCAGCATGGTCCGGGCCTCCGCCTCGGGGACCTCGGTCTTGATCTCGGCCTTGACGTCCTGGCCGAAGAACAAACTCCTGTTGAGCTCGTCGATGAGCGCGTTGATGCGGAGGAAGACCCTGGCCGGGGCCTTGTCGACGACGACGGTCAGGCGGTCGTCCCGTACGGTCACCAGGCGGACTTCGGGGAACTTGCGGACCTTCTTGGCGAAGGCCGCGATGAGGCGCTTCCGCCGGTTGCGCACGAACCGGTAGGCGAAAAGGGCCATGATGCCCGGTCCGATCAGGCCGCCCCAGTTGAAGCGGACGGCCACGAGGACGATCCCCAGGACGATCCCCGCGAGCAGGACGACCATGCCCTTGGTGCCGCCCGGGAACGAGACGCGCAGCCCCTCGAACCAGCTCCGCAGGCGCTCGCCGGCCGGGAGCTTGGTCGTCGTCCCGGTCTCGAGGTCGTGCTTGAACCGCTTGAGATCGGCGGCCAGGGCGGCCGCGTCGGGATAGCGGTCCTCCGGGTTCTTGCGCAGGCAGCGGAAGACGATGCGGTGGAGCTCGGGCGGCAGGCTGCGCCGGATGAGCGTGACCGGCCGGGCCTCCTCGTAGGCGATGGCGTGCATCGTGTCGAGCGGGGTCTCGCCCTTGAACGGCAGCTCCGACGTGACCATCTCGTAGAGGACGATGCCGAGGGAGAAGATGTCGCTGCGGCGGTCGAGCTCCTTGCCGCGGGCCTGTTCGGGGCTCATGTAGCTGAGCGTGCCCATGACGGCGCCGGGCATGGTGTGGACCCGGCCGCGGGTCAGGGTCCGCGAGAGCTCGGCCGGCGAGACGGGCGCGTCGCTGTCGGGCTCGACGAGCTTGGCCAGGCCGAAGTCGAGGAGCTTGGCGCGGCCGTCCCGGGTGACCATGATGTTGTCGGACTTGATGTCGCGGTGGAGGATGCCGGCCTCGTGGGCCTTGGCCAGCCCCTCGGCGACCTGGAGGACGATCTCGACCGCGCCCAGGAGGTCGAGCTCGCCGTCGGCGATGAGCCTGGTCACGGTCCGGCCGTCGACGTACTCCATGGCGATGAAGAGATTGCCGTCGACCTCGTCGATGTCGTAGACCTGGGCGATGGACGGGTGGGCGACGGCCGCGGCCGAGCGGGCCTCGTTGAGCAGCCGGGCCCGTCGCTCGGGATTGGCCACGAGGCCGGGGGTGATCATCTTCAGGGCGACCAGGCGGCCGAGGCGCGTGTCGCGGGCCCGGTAGACGACACCCATGCCGCCCTTGCCGAGCTCGGTTTCGATCAGGTAGTGCTTGAGGACCGTGCCAACCATAGGTGACTCCATTGATATCATACGGAGGGAGGGCGGTCAATCGTTCCACGGCGCGGGGCCGGGCCGGCCTCCGGCGGGTTGAATTGGGCCGCCGTTCGGAGTACAAAGGGAGCGGAATTCCCCCCCCCTGCGGAGGCCTCATGAGACGAGCGGCGAGAGCGGTCCCTCTGACGATCCTGCTGTCCCTTCTGATCCTGGGCTTCAGCGCCTGCAAGAAGGCCGCCGGGCCGCAGGCCCTATCCTCCGGCGAAGGAGCGTCGACGATGAAAACCAAACGGGAGCATTTCGGGCGGCTGGCCGACGGCACGCCCGTCGAGATCTTCACCCTGACCAACGCCCACGGGCTCGAGGCCCGGATCATGACCTACGGGGCCATCCTCGTTTCGCTCAAGGTCCCCGACCGGAACGGCGCCCTGGCCGACGTCAATCTGGGGTTCGACGATCTCAAGGGCTATCTCGGCACGCACCCCTATTTCGGGGCCATCATCGGCCGCTACGGGAACCGCATCGGCCAGGCGCGATTCACGCTGGACGGGGTCGAATACAAGCTGGCCGCGAACAACAACGCGAACTCCCTCCATGGCGGGATCAAGGGCTTCGACAAGGTTGTCTGGACCGGCGAGGCCGTCAAGACGGAGCACGGCACCGGCGTCAGGCTGAGCTATCTCAGTAAGGACAAGGAGGAGGGCTTCCCCGGGAACCTCGCCGTCACGGTCGTTTACACGCTGACCGACGCGGACGAGCTCGAGATCCGCTACGAGGCCGCGACCGACAAGGCGACCGTCGTCAACCTGACCAACCACGCCTATTGGAACCTCAAGGGCCAGGGCCGGGGCGACGTCCTCGGCCATGTGCTCCAGATCGAAGCCGACGCGATCACCGCCGTGGATTCGGCCGCCAACCTCATCCCGACGGGCGAGATCGTGCCCGTGGCCGGAACGCCGTTCGACTTCACCTCGCCCCACGCGATCGGCGAGCGGATCGGCCGGGTCGAGGGCGGCTACGACCACAACTTCGTGCTGAGGAGCGGAGGCGGGGTGTTCGCCCTCGCGGCTCATGTCGAGGAGCCGGAGAGCGGGAGGGTCATGGAGGTCTGGACGGACCAGCCCGGGATCCAGCTCTACACGGGCAACTTCCTCGACGGCACCGTCATCGGCAAGGGCGGCGTCGCCTATCAAAAGCACTTCGCCCTCTGCCTCGAGACGCAGCACTTCCCCGATTCGCCGAACCAGCCGGGTTTCCCGTC
>CAZIQR010000032.1:0-13130 GCA_964541055.1 uncultured Eubacteriales bacterium | reverse complement strand
TCTGCCTCGAGACGCAGCACTTCCCCGATTCGCCGAACCAGCCGGGTTTCCCGTCGACCGTGCTCCGGCCCGGCCAGACCTACCGGACCGTCACGGCGTACAGGTTCTCGACGAAATAAGGGAAGACGGGGTCAAACCTCCACTTTTACAGTCTTTGGCAGAAAATGGTTGGCAACAGACTGTAAAAGTGGAGGTTTGACCCCGTCTGATCAGCGCTTTTCGGGGACGATTTCGAGCCAGTAGCCGTCCGGGTCCTCGATGAAGTAGATGCCCATCGCGGCGTTCTCGAAACAGACGACGCCCATCGCCTGGTGCTTGGCCAGGGCGGCCGCGTAGTCGTCGACCTTGAAGGCCAGGTGGATCTCGTTGTCGCCGAGGATGTAGGGCTCCTTGCGCTCGCGGAGCCAGGTCAGCTCCAGGAGATGCGGCGTCCGCCCGTCGCCGAGATAGACGAGGGTGAAGGAGCCGTTCTTGGCCTCGCGGCGGCGGGCCTCCTCCAAGCCCAGGGCCTCCTTGTAGAAGGCCAGGCTCTTCCCGAGATCAAGAACATTGAGGTTGTTGTGGGCGAAGGTGAATCTCATGGCGGCCTCATCTCAGGTGCGGGGTGATCAGGCCCTCGATCATCGCCGCGACAAAGAGGAGCGGCAGGACGACGAGGACGAACGACCGGACGACGTTCCGGGCCGGGTTCACGGCCTTCGCGGCCTCCACCCGCTCGGGGTAGGTTTCGAGGAAGTTCTGCGGCGACGGCTCCGCTACGGGCGGGGCAAGCGCGCGCTTCTTGAGCCAGGCCCGCCGGGCCCGCCGCCCCATTTCCGCCGAAAGATAGAGGCCGACGCTGGTGGCATAGACGACGCCGGCGAGCTCGAAGACGCCGTGCGGCAGGATCTGGGTCACGATGAGCCGGAGAACGGGCAGGTGCTGGTGCTTGGCGATCGAGACGAGGAGCCCCAGGACGCCGCCGTTGAAGAGCGTGTCGAAGACGGGCAGAAAAAGATAGGGGACGAGGCCCGCCGCGAGAGCGACGGCCGAAGCGCGGGCGTTGTGATAGAACAGCGTCAGCGCGAGGGCGAGCGGCGAGGCCTTGAGGTCGATGTCCTTGAGCGCCTGGACGACGAAATGGAGGGCCCGCCCTTCCTGGGCCGGCCAGAGCGTGAAGAAAAGATAGCCGGCGACGAAGCCCAGGCCCAGGGCCCGGGCGGCGATCTTGAAGTATCTCCGGTAATCGCGCCGCCAGGCCTGCCGTTCCTCGCGATAGAGGCGGCGCAGGAGGCCCGGCGGCGCCGTCTCGGGAGTTTCCGGCCGGAGGGGCTCGTCCATGAGGTCCTATCCGACTACGGGCCGACGAGCTCGCGCTCGATCCCCTCGAGCGTCTTGCCTTTGGTCTCGCGGACGCGGGAGCGGATGAACAGGAACCCGAAGACGCTGATCCCGGCGTAGATCCAGAACGTCCCCGCCGGCCCGAGGCCCTTGCTAAGGTGCGGGAAGGTGTAGGTCAGGACGAAGCAGGCCGCCCACAGGGCGAACGTCGAGACCGACATGGCCGCGCCGCGGATGCGGTTGGGGAAGATCTCCGAGAGCAGTACCCAAGTGACCGGCGCCAGCGACAGGGCGTAAAGGGCCATGGCCGTCACGACCAGGATGAGGATGTGAAGGCCGCGGCTGTGGAGCGCGTAGCTCGCGCCGACCAGGCCGAAGACGACGGCCAGCCCGGCCGAGCCGGCCAGCATCAGCGGCTTGCGGCCGAGGCGGTCCACGAAGCGGATGGCGATGAGGGTGAAGATGAGGTTGACGGCGCCGGTGATGACGATATTGAAAAGAACGTCGTTCACGCCGTAGCCGGCGGCGGTGAAGATCTCCTGGGCGTAATAGAAGATGACGTTGATGCCGCACCATTGCTGATAGACGGCCAGGACGATCCCGATGAGGAGGACCTTCTTCAGGCCCGGCTCGAAGAGGTCGCGAAAGCGGACCCGGCCAATATCGCCGGCGTCGAGTGTCGCGCGAATATCGGCCAGAGCCTCGGCGGCGAAACCGGGCCCGCCGACCTTGGCCAGGATGCGGCCGGCGTCCGCGGCCCGGCCGTTCTTGACCAGCCAGCGCGGGCTCTCGGGGACGAGGAACATCAGCAGGAAGAAGAGGATCGCGGGCAGGGCCTCGGCCCCGAACATCCAGCGCCAACCGGTCTGGCCGTTCCAGGAGGCCAGGATCTCGGCCGGGGTGGCCCCGGCCGGAACGGGCTCGGCGATGAGCCAGTTCGCAAGCTGGGCGGCCAGGATGCCGATGACGATGGTCAGCTGGTTGACCGAGACGAACCGGCCGCGCATCGAAGCCGGGGAGAGCTCGGCGATATACATGGGAGAGAGGTTGGAGGCCAGGCCGATGGCGACGCCGCCGAGGAGGCGGTTCCCGACGAAGACGGTGAAACTCGGGGCCAGGGCGGTGAAGATCCCGGTCCCCGTGAAAAGGAAGGCGGCGAGGAGAAGGAGCCGCTTGCGGCCGAAGCGGTCGCTCAGGCCGCCCGAAAGGAGGGCCCCGGCGAGGCAGCCGATGAGGGCGCTCGACATGGCCCAACCGACCTGCGAGGGCGTGGTCAGGTTAAAGAACTTCTCGTAGAACGGCTTGGCCCCGCCGATGACGACCCAGTCGTAGCCGAAGAGGAGGCCGCCCATGGCCGAGACGAGCGTGACCCCCCAGATATAGCGCATGTTGTAGGCGCGAGGTTCGTCCATGATGAGGGGTTTTACATGAATTCGCGGCAAAAGTATAGGCGCGGGACGGGGCGTTGACTCCGCGGCGGCGCCGGGACATAATCCGGGACAAGGACACGGACCATGAACATGCGTCGAGGGACCGTTTTGATCGCGGCGGGGATCGCCGTTCTCGGCCTGGGGATCGCGATGAGCGTTATGAGTGGCGCTCTGGGCGCCGCGGCCGCGCCCGATCAGGGCCGGCTCGATTGGTGGCGCGAGGCCCGGTTCGGCCTCTTCATCCACTGGGGGCCGGTCAGCCTCAAGGGCACGGAGATCAGCTGGTCGCGGGCCAACACGAATCCGCTCTGCCCGAACAAGGGCGAGATCCCGGCCGAGGTCTATGACAATCTCTACAAGTCGTTCAACCCGGTCCGGTTCGACGCGAGAGAATGGGCGGCGATCGCCAAGGACGCGGGGACGCGCTATGTCGTGCTGACGGCCAAGCATTGCGACGGGTTCTGCCTGTGGCCGACGGCGACGACCGATTACAACATCAGCCGGACGCCGTTCAGGCGCAACGTTTGCCTCGAGCTGGCCACCGCCGTGCGCGGGGCCGGCCTGAGGATCGGGTGGTATTATTCGCCCATGGACTGGTGGGACCCCGACTGCCGGACGGCGAAGAACGCCGACTACCTCAAGCGCATGCAGGGCCAGGTCCGCGAGCTAGTGACGACCCTCGGCCGGATCGACCTCATGTGGTTCGATTGGGACGGCGGTACCATCCCCTGGGACCAGGAGCGGACGTACCGGATCGTGCGCGAGGCCCAGCCGAGGATCGTCATCAACAATCGGCTGGATTGCGCCTTCGGCGGGCTCACCGCGGACAAGGACATCGGCCCGAACGCCGACTATCTCACGCCCGAGCAGGTCATCGGCGCCTACAACGACCGGCAGCCGTGGGAGACGTGCATGACCCTCGGGACGCAGTGGTCGTGGAAGCCGGACGACGCGATCAAGTCCGTCGACGAGGTCATCCGCATCCTGGCCGGGTGCGCGGGAGGGGACGGGAACCTGCTCCTCGATGTCGGGCCGATGCCCGACGGCCGCATCGAGCCGCGTCAAGTCGACGTGCTTAAGGGAGTCGGCGCGTGGCTAGCCGGACACGGCGAGAGCATCTACGGCACGCGCGGGGGCCCGTTCAAGCCGGGCCGCTACGGGGCTTCGACGCGGCGGGGGAAGGCCATCTATCTGCACATCTTCGAATGGGACGGCGGCTCGGTCAGGCTGCCGGCGATTGCCGCTAAGGTCGTTGGCAGCCGCGTAATGGGCGGAGGGAGAGTCTCGGTGACGCAGACCGGATCGGGGCTGGAGATCGCTGTCCCGGAAGGGGACCGTCATCCTGCCGATACGGTCGTTGTCCTCGAGCTGGACGGCCCGGCCTCCGTGATCCCGGCCATGGAAGTGCCCGGTCCGGCGAGAAAAAAGTCATAGCAACCGTTCCAAGCTAAATCGCCAGGGCTAGAAGTCGAAGACGCCAGGTCCTCGTTTTTGCCCAAAAAAACGTGAACTTAAGGGCAGTTTAGGGCCTATTATAACGGTTAAATTGCTGATTTATATGTTTATTCCTGGGGTCAGACCCCTTGAAGAAATCCCTTGATTTTTATTACTGATATCTGATATATTAGATATTATAGAGGGACGCGTATGACCGGGCGTATCTTTGATCTCAAGCGGTATTCCATTCATGATGGACCAGGCATCCGCACGACCGTCTTCCTTAAGGGCTGCGCCCTGAACTGCCTCTGGTGTCACAATCCGGAAAGCGTTGACCCCGGTCCCGAGCTCATGCACTGGCCGGCCAGGTGCAAACGCTGCCACGCCTGCATCAAGGCTTGCCCGCTCGGAGCCCTGTCCGCGGACCCCGAAGGCGCCGTCCTCGTCGACCGCTCCAAGTGCGATCTCTGCGGCCGCTGCGCCGAAGCCTGCCTCTACGACGCCATGCAGATCGTCGGGCGCGAGGTGACCGTGGACGAGGTCGTGGCCGAGGTCGAGCGCGACCGCATCTTCTTCGAGCAATCGGGCGGCGGCGTGACCCTCTCCGGCGGCGATCCTCTCGTCCAGCCGTCCTTCGCCGAGGCTCTTCTCGAAGCCTGCCGGTCGCGCGGCATCTCCACGGCCCTCGACACGTCCGGGTTTGCCGCGAGCGGCGCTCTCGAACGCCTGGCCCGCCACGCCGACCTCGTCCTCTTCGACCTCAAGGTCATGGACCCGGACACGCACAAGGCCTTCACGGGCGTCTCGAACGCCGCCATTCTCGAGAACCTCAAGGGCCTCGTCGCCGCCGGCCGCGAGGTTTGGGTCCGCATCCCGCTCGTTCCCGGCGTCAACGACGACGATGACAACATCCGGCGGACGATCGCCCTGCTCCGGTCCCTCGGCGGGATCCGGCGGGTCGGCCTTCTGCCTTATCATGCCGGCGGCCTCGACAAAGCGCGCCGGATCGGCAAGGGATCCCGTTTCCGCAAGTTCGAAAGCCCGTCGGAGGAGCGGCTCGCCAGGATCGAGGCGGCCTTCCGCGAGGCGGGCTTCGACGTCCAGCGCGGCGGCTAATACGAAGGAGAGAGGACGGCCATGAACGAACGCATCAAGAAGCTCAGACAGCAGACGCTCGATGCCAGACCGACGTTGAGCCCCGAGCGGGCCCGGCTCATCACCGAGTTCTACAAGCGTCAGGAGACGCGGGGCCTTTCGACGCCGATGCAGCACGCCCTGGCCTTCAAGCACATCATGGAGAATAAGCGCATCGTCTTCAACGACGGCGAGCTCATCGTCGGCGAGCGCGGCCCCGCGCCCAAGGCCACCCCGACCTATCCCGAAGTCTGCATCCACTCCCTCCAGGACCTCCGCTACCTCAACGACCGCAAGAAGACGGCTTTCGCCTCCGACGACGAGACGCGGCGCCTCTACGCCGAGGAGATCATCCCGTTCTGGCAGGGCCGCTCGCAGCGCGACCGCATCTTCGCCGAGATGGCCCCGGCCTGGATCGACGCCTACGAGGCCGGCCTCTTCACCGAGTTCATGGAGCAGCGGGCCCCCGGCCACACCGTCCTCGACGGCAAGATCTACACGAAGGGGCTGCGCGACTTCCAGAAGGACATCGAGGCCGCCCTGGCCCGCCTCGACTTCTTGGCCGACCCGCTCGCCTACGACAAGCAGGAAGAGCTCAAGGCCATGCACGCGGGCTGCGAGGCCGTGATCGCCTTCGGCCGGCGCCACGCCGACAAGGCCCGCGAGCTCCTCGCGGCCGAGACCGATCCTGTCCGCAAGGGCGAGCTCGAGCGCATCGCCGCCGTCTGCGACCGCGTCCCGGCCGAAGCGCCGCGCGATCTCTGGGAAGCGCTGCAGATGTACTGGTTCATCCACCTCGGCGTCATCACCGAATACAACACCTGGGACTCCTTCAACCCCGGGCGCCTCGACCAGCACCTCTGGCCGTTCTACCAGAAGGGCCTGGCCGACGGCACGCTGACCAAGGAGTCGGCCCGCGAGCTGCTCGAGGCCTTCTGGGTCAAGTTCAACAACCAGCCGGCCCCGCCCAAGGTCGGCGTCACGGCCGAGGAGAGCGGCACCTACACCGACTTCGCCCTGATCAACGTCGGCGGCCTGAAGGAGGACGGCACGGACGCCGTCAACGAGCTGAGCTTCCTCATCCTCGACGTCATCGAGGAGATGCGCATCCTCCAGCCGAGCTCCATGGTCCAGATCAGCGCCAAGGGGCCGGACGCGTTCCTGCTCCGGGCCCTCAAGATCGTCAAGACCGGTTTCGGCCAGCCCTCGATCTTCAACACCGACGCCATCGTCCAGGAGCTCGTCCGCCAGGGGAAATCGGTCGCCGACGCCCGCAACGGCGGCTCGAGCGGCTGCGTCGAGTCGGGCGCTTTCGGCAAAGAGGCCTATATCCTGACCGGATACTTCAACCTGCCCAAGGTCTTCGAGATCACCCTCGGGAACGGCGTCGATCCGCGGACCGGCAAAAAGATCGGCCTCGAGACCGGCGATCCCGCGTCTTTCCGGACCTTCGACGAGCTCTTCGAGGCCTTCCGCCGCCAGATCCGCCACTTCGTCGACATCAAGGTCCGGGGCTCGAACGTCATCGAGCGGCTCTACGCGACGTATCTCCCTGCGCCGTTCCTCTCGGTCCTCATCGACGACTGCGTCAAGAACGGCAGGGACTACCACGCCGGCGGCGCCCGCTACAACACGAACTACATCCAGGGCGTCGGCATGGGCACGATCACCGACATCCTCAGCGCCATCCGCTACAACGTTTTCGACCACGCCCACGTCACGATGGGCGAGCTCCGGACGGCGCTCCGGGACAACTTTGCCGGGCACGAGGCGCTCCGCCAGCGCCTTCTCAACCGGACGCCGAAGTTCGGGAACGACGACGACTATGCCGACAGCCTGATGACCCGCGTTTTCGAGGCCTACTTCGAGGCCATCGACGGCCGGCCCTCGCCGCGGGGCGGGACCTACCGCATCAACCTCCTGCCGACGACGGCCCACATCTACTTCGGTAAGATGACCGGGGCCACGGCCGACGGACGGCTCGCGGGCGAGGCCGTCTCGGAAGGCGTGTCGCCGGTCCAGGGCGCGGACCGCAAGGGCCCGACGGCCGTCGTCAAGTCGCTGGGCAAGATGGACCACATCCGGACGGGCGGCACGCTGCTCAACCAGAAGTTCACGCCCCAGCTCCTCGCCGACGACACCGGCCTGCGCGGCCTCAAGGACCTCGTCCGGTCCTACTTCCGGCTCATGGGCCACCACATCCAGTTCAACGTGGTGACGGCGGACGCGCTGCGCGAGGCCCAGGCCCACCCCGAGCAGCACCGCGACCTGATCGTGCGCGTCGCGGGCTACAGCGACTATTTCGTCGACTGCTCGACGGAGCTCCAGAACGAGATCATCCACCGCACCGAGCACCAGGAGCTCTAGGCCGGGCTCTCTCTATACAGCCGCCGGCCGTTGATGGTATATAGGCCCCGGAGGAACTCCTGATCGATCCGCGCGCGGAGACCTGGCTCGTCGATCTCCTGAGGCAGCCAACCTGCCTCGTCTGCGTCGGCAACCCGCTCCGCCACGATGACGGGATCGGGCCCTGGATCGCCGGCGCCGTCCGGGGGGCGGTCGCCGGGACGAGCGTCCGCGTCCTCGACGCCCAGGACGTTCCCGAGAACTTCGCTCCCGTCGTGGCGCGCGATGACTGCCTGAACGTGATCTTCATCGACGCCGTCGCGGCGGACGGCCGGGCCGGGACTCTTGTCTACGGGCCCTTGGCCGATCTCAAGGAAGCGCCGAGCCTTTCCACCCACAAGCTCGCCCTTTCACTCAGCGCCAAGTTCCTCGAGGAGGCTGGCAAGAAGGTCTTCCTGCTCGGTGTCGTTCCGGGCGACATGTCGTTTGGGGAAGGGTTCACGCCCGAGGTCGGGGAGGTCGCGTCGGCGCTTCGCGATCTCATCCGCCGGACGCTCCGCGGCTCGCCGTATTGACGGCCGCCTCCCTCCCGTAGGATATTAGCCAAGGGGTGGGTTCGGCCCCGAGGAGAGGGAGATGGCCAAAGAAATTCACGCCGACATCGTCTTCAAGGGCAGGATGCGGTTCGACGGCATCTCGGGGCGGGCCGGCGCGTCCGTCGCCGTCGATTTCGGGCGCGAGGACGAGCCGGTCGAAGGGTTCCTGCCGCTCGAGCTCCTGCTCACGAGCCTGGCGACGTGCAGCGGGCAGGTCGTGGTCGGCCTCCTCAAGCGCATGGGGCAGGATGTCCACGATCTGCTCGTCCATGCCAAAGCCGCCAAGAAAGAGGTCCACCCCGCCGTGCTGACCTCGATCGAGATCGATTTCGAGTTCCGCGGCGGCACCGTCGATGGCCCCTCGGTCGAGCGGGCCCTGGCCCTTTCCGAAGAGCGGTTCTGTCCCGTCTGGGCCATGCTCAAGCCCGTCGTGCCCATCAAGGCGACCCACCGGATCAACCCCGAATAGTCCGACAAGAGAGGTTCTCATGCGCAAGTTCGTTCCCCTTGTTGTGATCGCCGCAATGCTCGCGGCCCTCGCGGCCTGCGGATCCGAGAAGAACGGAAAAGAGGAGGCCGTTGCCGTGCCGAAAGCCCAAGAGACGAAGGCTCCGACGTGGGAGCAGACCCTGGCGACGTATCTGCCCGCCCTCGGGCACCGGAACTGGATCGTCGTCGCGGATTCGGCCTTTCCCCTCCAGATCAGTCCCGGGATCGAGACCATCGTCACCGGCGAGGACCATTTCGCCGTGCTCGACAAGGTCTTTAAGATGGTCGACGGGGCCAAGCACATCCGGCCCAAGATCTGGCTCGACAAGGAGCTGAATTACGTGACCGAAGACCTGGCGCCTGGCGCGGACGAGACGAAGAAGAAACTCGAAAAGGCCCTCGAGGGCCGGGGCGCCCAGCCCGTCCTCCACGAGGACCTCATCGCCCGGCTTGACCAAGCCGGCAAGGCGTTCAAGATCGTCATGGTCAAGACGACCCTGGCCGTCCCCTACACGTCCGTCTTCCTCGAGCTCGATTGCGGCTATTGGCCGTCGGCCAACGAAGCGAAGATGCGGGGAAAAATGAAGTGAACCGCGAGTATTATTCCGATACGATCTCGAACTTCCTGCGATGTTCAACGGACGAGATCGTCGGAAAACTGACCAGAAATAGCGAATTCCCCGCGGAACTTGAACAGATCAACGCGTGGGCCCGCGAAATCGAGATCCTCAAGCCGATCCTCTCCGCATATTCGGGCGGTATTCACTTTGAATATTCGATCCCTCGCATGGGCGAGCGGATCGACGTTCTGCTCGTGATCGGCCCGGCGATCTTCGTTATCGAATTCAAGGTCGGCGCCAAGGAGTTCACCCGCTACGCCCTCGACCAGGTGACGGACTACGGGCTCGACCTCAAGAATTTCCATGAGACCAGCCATGACCTGTTCGTGGCGCCGGTTCTCGTCGCGACCGATGCCAAGGAAATCCTGCCTCTCGTCGCCCAGGCCCCCCAAAATGACAGGTTGCTCCTCCCCATCAAAACCAACGCCGAGGGCCTTGGGGATGTTCTCAAGCAGGTCCTCGGCGCTGCCCAGGGCGCGGATGTCGACTGGCATCGATGGCAGGCCGGACGGTACAGTCCGACCCCGACCATCATGGAGGCCGCTTTGTCCCTTTATCGCCACCACTCGGTGGCCGAGATCTCGCGAAGCGATGCCGGCGCCATCAATCTCCATCAGACGTCGGATGCCGTCTCCGAGATCATCCGGGACGCCAAGGACCAAAACCGAAAATCGATCTGCTTTGTGACGGGGGTTCCCGGCGCCGGGAAGACTCTGGTCGGACTCAATATCGCCACCAAATACATCGATAAGGCCGACGCTCACCATAGCGTCTTTCTTTCCGGGAACGGTCCTTTGGTCAAGATCCTTCAGGAAGCTTTGACGCGAGATATGGTCTCCAGAACAAAAGCCAAAGGGAAGAGGATCAAGAAGGGGGAGGCCAAGAGCCAGGTCAAGGCGTTCATCCAGAACGTCCATCATTTCCGGGACGAGGGTGTCCGCGACCCCAAGCCGCCGATCGATCACGTGGCTTTGTTCGACGAGGCCCAGCGGGCCTGGACCAAGAGCATGACGGTCGATTTCATGAGGCGGAAGAAGCATCATCCCGGATTTGATCAGTCGGAGCCGGAGTTCCTCATGTCGTGCCTCGACCGCCACCCGGATTGGGCCGTCGTGGTTTGCTTGGTCGGCGGCGGTCAGGAGATCAATCGGGGAGAAGCGGGCATCGCCGAGTGGGTCGACTCGCTGATGCGGTCCTATCCAGATTGGCATGTGTATATCTCGCCTCAATTGAACGACAGCGAATATGGCGCGGGCGCGGTCCTGAGGCAGCTTGGGCATTGTCAAAATGTCCGCTATGATCCCTCCCTGCATCTCTCCGTCTCGATGCGATCCTTCCGCGCCGAGAACGTGTCGCTTCTCGTCAAGCAGGTCCTGGACCTTGACGCCGACGGGGCCCGCCGGACGTTGGGCCAGCTCCGTGCCAAGTACCCGATCGTCATCACCCGCGATGTCGCGAAGGCGAAAAGCTGGCTCAAGTCACAAGCCCGTGGCACCGAAAGATATGGGATCATGGTTTCCTCGCAGGCCGAGCGCCTTAAGCCCCATGCCATTTTCGTCAAGGCGCCGATGGACCCGGTTCATTGGTTCCTTGATGGGAAGACCGACGTCCGGTCCTCCTATTATCTGGAAGACGTCGCTACCGAGTTCCACGTGCAGGGCCTGGAGCTCGATTGGGGCTGCGTGACCTGGGATGCGGATTTCCAATATGCCGGAAAAAGCTGGGTCCAGAAGTCTTTCCGTGGGCACAGGTGGCAGAGCATCAACAAGGATGAGCTTCGGAACTACCAGAAAAATGCCTATCGAGTTTTACTGACCCGGGCTCGTCAGGGGATGGTCATCGTCGTGCCGCCGGGAGATAAGGATGATCCGACGCGGAACCCATCCTTCTACGACCCGACCTATGAGTACCTGAGGACGATCGGATTCAAGGAGATCTGATTCTCCGATCGATCGAGTCTGGTTCCCGCTATTTGTAGACGTCGCCGCGCTTATCAATATCGATGATCCTGATCTTGTCTTCCTCGCGAATATCGATGACCCGATACCTCCCGACTCTTAGTCTATAGGTGGTTCGGATGGTTTGCCCTCTGAGCATCCGGATATCGCCGTTGTCTGGCAATCCCTCGATCGCTTCGATGATGACCGTCCTCATCTTCTTATCGCAGCGAGCGAGATACTTCCGGCTTGGCCTTGTGAAAAGGATGTTCATCAGAGGCCGAGCGATTTCTTAACTTGCTCCAAAGGGACGAAGTCATCCTCAGCCAGGATCTTGAGGAGCCGGCGCTCCTCTTTTTCTGATAGGACCAATTCGGCTCTTTCATCGACATTTGTCCTCAGCCATTCGCGAAGGGCGTCCCGGACGATCTCCGAGAGGCTTTTCTTCCGGATGAAACCGATGACACGGGCCCTGTCGTAGAGGTCCGTTTCGAGGATGACGTTGACGCGCTTCATGGGTTTCTTTTTCTTGTCCATAAACACATCATTACACACCTACATCATTATGTCAATCCTAACTGGGGCCTTAAGCCGCCTTCAAAAGAAAAGACGCTCCGATTGGCGGAAGATTCTCGCCGGCGGATGCTCATCCGATAGCTCCGGCGGACGTAGAAGTAGCCGATTGGCCTTGTCGATCGTGCCGGGCTACGGCTGGACGATGGCCTTGATGACGCCGTCGCGGCGCGCCGCCGCGAGCTCGTAAGCCTCGCCGGCCTGGTCGAGCTTGAAGAAGTGCGTGGCCAAGAAATCCGGCTGGATGCGCCCGTTAGAGATCATCCCCAGGGCCCGTTCGAGGCACTTGTTCTGGCGGCGGACGTTCTGGACGCGGATCTCGCGGCGCCTTACCTTGGAGCTGTCGAAGGTCACGCGCGGCGAGAGGGGGATGCCGACGACGATCAGCGTCCCGCCCGGCTTGAGGAGGTCGACGGCCTGGTCGAGCGCGGCCTGCTCGCCGCAGCACTCGAAGACGAGGTCGAGCCCGAGCGACTCGCGGGCCCGGATCTCGGCGACGACGTCCTCGCGGCCCGGATTCCCGGCCCAGTCCGCCCCAACTTTGACTGCCGCGGCCCGCCGCGCCTCGACGATCTCCGTCGCATAGACCGGGCCGCTGCCGTCCGCTTTGAGGGCCATGATCAGGCACAGCCCGATCGGCCCCGTTCCCAGGACCGCGACGCTCTTGCCCCGGATCGAGCCGCCGAGCCCGGCCGCGTAGAGGGCGATCGACAATGGCTCGGCCAGCGCCCCCTGGACGACGGTCATCTTGGCGGGAAGCGGTACGCAGTTCCGCTCCGGGGCGACCGTCCGTTCCGCCATGCCCCCCGTCAGCTCGCCGTAATGGCCGAGGAAGAGGAGCTTGCGGCAGGTGTGGGGACGGCCCGTCCGGCACTGGTCGCACGTGCCGCACGACACGGCCGGCTCGATGACGACCGCGTCCCCCGGCTTGACCCGGGTCACGGCCCGCCCGACCTCTTCGACGATCCCGGCGCATTCGTGGCCGGGGATGAAGGGATAGGACACGTGGTCGCCCCCGACGTGATCCGAAAGATAATAGTGAAGGTCGCTGCCGCAGACGCCGACGGCCCGGCTGCGGACGAGAACGTCGTCGTCGCGAACGATCTTGGGCGCGGGCGTCTCCCGGATCTCGATCGTCCGGACGCCGGTCAAGTAAGCGGCTTTCATCGCGCCGCTATTATATGTCAGGTCGGGGGGTTTTGACACGCTTCCCGGCCGAGCGTATAGTCCCCCTCTTATGTAAGGAGG
>CAZIQR010000031.1:0-19365 GCA_964541055.1 uncultured Eubacteriales bacterium | reverse complement strand
CTTATTCAACAAGTTAGAAGCTTTTAGAAAAACAACAACCGGACAGGCCTGGGTCAAACCTCCACTTTCCCACTTTTCTGGGAAAGTGGAGGTTTGACCCCTTCTTGCCGCGTTTGCGTCCGCCAATTCGCTGTGTTACAAATTTGCCGTGGGGATTTGTCGTTTCTTTCCGGGCTGGCCGCGCCGAGCCGCCGGGCTCGGTCTGGCGCTGGCGCTCTTTGCCCTCGGCCTCTACGCCCAGCAGCAGAAGGTCCCCCCGCCTCCCGCCAAGCCGAGCGTTCAGCCCGCCCCTGCGGTTTCCGCCGAGGTCTCTCCCGGGACCCGGATCGTGGCCCGCAGCCTGGAGCGGGCCGGCCAGCGCGTCTATGCTCTGGGCGACGTCGAGATCCATTATGGCGAATTTCTCATCTTCGCCGACCGCGTCGAATACGATCTCGACACCAAGGACCTTGTCGCCGAGGGCAACGTCGTCGTCCAATCCGGCCCCGAGGTCATCCGCGGCGAGCGCGTCCTCTGCAACCTCGATTCCGGCCGGGCCACGATCGAGAAGGCCTCCGGCATCGTCCAGCCCTCCCTCCTCTTCGAAGCCGATTCGCTCGAACGCGAGCGATCCGATCTTTATTCCATGACCAAGGGCCGCTTCACGGCCTGCGCCCAGCCGACCCCGCGCTGGTCCTTCAGCCTCTCCCGCGCCAACCTCAAACAGGACGATTACGTCGAGATGTGGAACGCCGTCCTTCGCATCAAGAGCGTGCCCGTCTTCTATCTTCCCTACCTCCGCTATCCGCTGCGCGACCGGGCCACGGGCTTCCTCCTGCCCCAGCTCGGCTCCAGCGGCGACAAGGGCCTGTCCCTCTCCGAAAGCTTCTTCTGGGCCATCGCCTCGAACATGGACGCCACGGTCGGTGTCGACTACTACCCCCGCCGCGGCACGGGCGCCGGCCTCGAATACCGCTATCTCTTCCCAGGCGGCACGAAGGGCGATCTCAACCTCTACTATTTCTTCACCAAGAAACTCTCCGACGGCACCAAGCCCGGGAACTCCTCCATCATCCGCCTCAACCACACCCAGGAGCTGCCTCTCGGCTTCACCCTCGTCGCCAATGTCGACTACCAGACCTCCTACCAGTTCCTCCGCGATTTCGACAACAACTTCCAGCGGTCGACGTCCTTCACCCGGACCTCGCAGGTCTTCCTCTCGCGCTCGTGGGGCCGGATGAGCCTGAGCGCCCGGGCTTCGCGGTTCGAGACCTACTTCTCCCAGATCGACGACTCGAACGTCTCGACCTCGCTGCCGCAGATCAACTTCAACGTCTTCAAGACCAAGATCTTCGCGCCGGTCTACTTCTCGCTGGCGAGCACCATCTCCCGCACCCAGTACGGCTGGAAGTCCGAATACGCTGCGGGGACCGAGCGGCGCACGTCGCGCTTCGGCGTCAGCCCCACCCTCAGCGTGCCGTTCACGTCCGTCCCGTGGATCGCGGCCACGTCTTCGGTCACGGCCAACCTCAACTCTTACGGCCAGAGCCTCGACACGACGACGCACGCCATCGTCAACGAGCCGCTCTTCACCCGCAATTTCGTGGCCGCGATCGACGTCGTCGGCCCCGTCTTCTACCGGCTGTTCTACGGCCGCGACGGCAAGGTCCGGCTCAAGAACATCCTCGAGCCGCACCTCAGCTATTCCTACGACAGCCCGACCAACGCCTCCGACCGGATCGTGACCAACTACGGCTTCTTCCGCTATCACCAGATGAGCTACGGCCTGACGAGCCGCTTCCTGTTCCGGGGCGCCTCCGAGCAGGCCTCCGAGGTCCTGTCGGTGGGTTTGGCCCAGACCTATTATTTCTCGCCCGAGGACGGCCCGCTCTCGCTCTACCCGGTCGACGGCAAGCCGCCGCGCTTCTCGGAGATCAGCGGGACCGTCCGTTTTTACCCCAAGGCCCGTTTCAGCCTCGACGCCTCGGCCGGCTACAACCCTTACTACAAATCGATGTCCAGCCTGCGCTTCGGGTTCACGGCCGGCGACAAGCCCGCAGGCGACTTCCTGACCGTCAACTGGTTCTCGAGCCGCAACTCCTGGGTGACCGGGGTCGACCCGGCGCTCGTCGCCCTCTACAACCGCGACCAGCTCGGCGCGCTCGGCGGCCTGCGCCTGCCCCGGCTCCGGGTCGACCTCCAGCTCGAGGCCGACTACAACGTCAAGGACCGCAAGCTCCTCTACACGGGGGCGGTGCTGACCTATCACTACCAGTGCGTCGACATCCTCGTCGACGTCCGCTCGTTCCATTACCGGGCCAAGCCCGACACGCAGATCCGCCTTTCGCTCGGCCTCGGCTCGATCGGCCGGACGCTCGATTTCCTCGGGGGATTCGGGTTCTAGGGGCGGTCTTCGCGGCTCAGAGGTTGAGCTCGAGCTGCTGGTCTTGGGCTTCTTTGCGGTCCGACTCGATGTCGGCCAGCATCTCGGGGGTGATGTCGCCCGTCGGGTAGATGCCGTCGAAGCAGGCGGCGCAGAAGTTTTTGATCTTCGGATTCTCCTGCTGGACCGCCTTCTTCAGGGCCGCGAGGGTCTGGTAGATGACCTTGTCGGCCCCGATTTTCTTGGCCACGGCCTCTTCGTCGGCGTCCTGGGCCACGAACTCGGTCTTGGTCTGCATGTCGATGCCGTAGACGCAGGGGTGGCGGAGCGGCGGCGAGTAGGAAGCGAAATAGACCTTCTTGGCCCCGGCCTCGCGGAGCATCCCGACGATGGCCCGGGAGGTGTTGCCGCGGACGATGCTGTCGTCGACGAGCAGGACCTTCTTGCCCCTGATCTCCGAGGCGATGGGGTTGAGCTTCTGGCGGACCGAGCTCTTGCGCTTCTGGTCGGCGGGCATGATGAAGGTCCGGCCGATGTAGCGGTTCTTGACCAGGGCCTCGCTGTATTTCAGGTTGAGGCGGCGGGCGATCTCGATGGCCGCGTCGCGGGCCGAATCGGGCACGGGCACGACGACGTCGATGTCGAGCTTGCGCCGCTTGATATCGGCGGCCAGGGACCGGCCGAGGTTGACCCGGCACTTGTAGACGTTGGCCTTGTCGATGAACGTGTCGGGCCGGGCGAAATAGACCCATTCGAACAGGCACGGCGAGAGGCAGGCCTTGCGGATCCGCCTACGGTGGAGGGTCCGCGACTTGTCGATGAAGACGACGTCGCCGGCCTCGACGTCCTTGATCTCGCCGAAGTTCATGATGTTCAGGCTGACCGTCTCGGAGGCCACGGCGTAGGCCGGGAGGAGCCCGTCGCGCCGCACGCCGTAGACGAGCGGCTTGATGCCGTAGGGATCGCGGAAGGCGACCAGGCCCTGGCCGGCGACGTAGGCCACGACCGAGTAGCTGCCCTTGACCTTGTCCATGACCGCCTCGACGGCCTTGAAGACGTGCTCGGGCTCGACGGACTTGGTCTTGGCGTGGGCCAGGGACTCGGCGAAGAGGTTGAGGATGATCTCGAGGTCGCAGTCGGAATTGAGCAGCCGGTGCTGGTCCCGGTAGAGCTCGTCGCGGAGCTCCTTGTAGTTGGCCACGTTGCCGTTGTGGGCCATGATGATGCCGAAGGGCGAGTTGAGCTGGAAGGGCTGGGCGTCCTCGTAGCTGCCGCCGCCGATCGTCGGGTAGCGGGTGTGGCCGATGCCGATCGGTCCGGTCAGGCGCTCGACCGCCTCGGGGGTGAAGATGTCATGGACGAGGCCGTTGCCCTTCAAGGCGTGGAAGCGGCCGTCGAAGGTGATGACCCCGGCCGAGTCCTGGCCGCGGTGCTGGATGGCGAGAAGGCCCTGGTAGAGATCGCGGACGACGGGGCCGTTGCCCCAGATTCCGATGACGCCGCACATCGTCAGGCCTTGACGGCCCGGCCGGGATCGACGACGGCCTCGTCGATGATCATGACCGGGATGTCATCCTTGATCGGGTAGACCCGCTGGCAGGAGACACACTTCAGGCCTTTCTCGTCGGCCGTGAGCTTGACGTCCGCCTGGCACAGGGGACAGGCCAGAACAGCCAGGAGCGCAGGGTTGATCGGCATGGTCGGTGTCCTTCATTCCATAATAGCGGCCCCCGCGGCTCGCGTCAACGGGCCTCTCGTTGACAGGAATCGAGTCTGCTTGATTTATCCGACTCCGCGACCGGGCTCCGCTCGCTCCTTATCGAGACGGACGGGAAAGAAGAAACCATCGTTTCCAAGCGGCTGAGCCTCCCAACCCGAGTCCCGTTCGGCGTTTCCGACGGGAACTTCTCGATCGGCGCCGGGGAGATCGTGGTTCAGAGCCAGTCGATCTCCCGGAGCCGGCTCATGGACGAGCAGAGGCGCGAACGGGAGGGGAAGGAGGCCGATAGAGAGGCAGAACGAACCCGGGAGAAAGCGGCTGATGCCTCCTCCCCGGCTAGCAGAACAGACAGGTTTACCGACTCCTCATCAGGCTCGGCCAAGATGATGTCGGCCTCCCCGGTCGGGAACTTCTACATCTATTCCTTTGACGGGAAGCTCCTCCAGGTTTACGATGTCTACGGGCACCTCCTCAAGGACTATATCTATATGGGCGACCGGCTCATCGCCGAATATGATCATGTCGGCTCCCGCTACCTCTATTACACCCCCGATCAGATCAACACGACCCGAGTCGTGACGGACCAAGTGGGCAACGTCGTTTATTCAGCGGTCCACGATCCGTATGGGGGAATTCAGCAAACCCTGGTCAGCACCTTCGATCCCCAGATCAAGTTCTCGGGCAAGGAGCGAGATGCGGAGTCCCAGCTCGATTATTTCGGAGCGAGGTATTACGACCGGAGCCAGTATAGGTTCATATCCGTCGACGCTGTGAGGAATGCGAGTCTTCCGCTGTTTGACGCCCAGTATACAAATTTCTATTCCTTCTCCAGGGACAATCCTATCTCTTTTTTTGATCCAAACGGAGCGTTCGCTGTCCGAATCGTCGTAACTCGAACAGGGATGACCTCATCGGGGATTACAGGCACGCTCGCGATGGAAACGCCTTTCGGCACCAGTTCTTATAGGACTACCGAACCTCCGTACAAAGGCACGACAAAGGCACGGACCAGGGACAGCGAAAGCGCAATTCAGGCGGGAACCTACGAAGGCGTGCTCGAGAGGGGAGCGAACATCGGGGGCTATATTGTTGATGCTATCCGCCTAGTTAATAACAACCTGCTGGGAAATCGCACGGGCATATATATACATTCCGGGACCATAACAAGAGGCTGCATTCTGGTGGATTATATGATTACATCTGGGCAACCGGACACCGCAAGGCAGGACATGATCAATACTATTGATCTTGCCGAAAGTGCTTTAGACACCTGCAGTTCGGTACTTCAAGTCTATGAGGGGTTTGCGGGATTATTTTCAATCAATGATTTTCCCGAAATTACTGTGACCGTACAGTGGACACCTGTTTTGCTGGGCATCCTCATTTCGAGGTGTCTCGTCGGAATCTCTATCTAGGAGAAGGATCATGAGAAATGGTAATTCCCGTATGGCTCTGAATGGTCTACTTTGTTTCTCTATGATCTGGATCAACGCGATCCTGACGACGAGGGGGATCTCCCAGACTAGAATGTCAGAGCAGGTTCTTAATTGGGAGGATCTGACTCCTATTTATGACGCCTATATCAACTGCCCCTCCTCTGAAAACGCTAAGGCTCTATTGAATGCCCTACCTGTGAACAGGCCGGAAAAGGAAATTGGATCTGCTGAAAGAGGGTTATCGCATATCTTTGGGGGGGCGCACTTCCCCGTAATGCGTTCTGAAGTCCTTGCAGGGGACAGGTTAGCCGTTGAAATCATGTTTCGTTTCTTTAATATTACCGACGGTACTTATAGCGATACCGTCGAGACCATGCTTGCGGGGCTAGTGCGGAGCAAACCCAGACTTTTCGTTGAAGTACTTTCGGCCTACAAGAATCTGGACCATTTGAGAAGGTTCGGTCCTCCTGTGGACTTTGTCGGGGAAGGATATGAATCCCATCCGTGCGCGCTAAAGCATGAATACGAAAAGCGCATAGAAGCCCTTGAAGAAATTAAGGACCCAATCTATGCGGAAGTTATAGAGGCCTGCATTAAGAAACTGCGTGAATCGATCAAGCAGCACGTCCATTGAGTTCCCTCCAGCAAAGGCGAGCAGTGTAGAATAGCCCCCCGAGCCAGTGCGGGTCGCCAGGCGCCTCCGGCGGTAGAGCGTGACTGGACGAAGCGTTTCGTGCTGAAGTAGGTTTTAGCCTCGGCCCCGACCGACGTCGGCGGCTGAAGCTTGAGCGCCTTAAGGAAGCGGGAGCCCGCCGCGGCTTCGAAACCGAACCTCTTTTGCTATACTTGGCTTTATCTTTCCTCTCCGTTTTGATGATTGTTGCGTTTGGCGCTCTCAATTGGCGCATTGAGAAAAGGCTCTTGGCGCATAAACGGGCGGCTCCGATCCGCGAACAAGATCCGTTAACCTAGATCGGGCATTCATGCAACCGAAAAAGCCCTAGTCAATGCGCCCGAATCCACGAATATTGATGCAAGGAGCGCCGGGTACAAGGTCGCCCATATCCACATCCCCTCGAACGACATCTACGAGGCCTATTATCTGATCACCCTCTACGGCAAATACGCCCCCGAGATCGAGATCCTCCAGGCCTCGGACCGCGGGAACAGTTCGCCGGCTCTGTTCCTATTTCAGCCCTAACCGCAGGCTCAGGCTCCACTCGGCCGTCGGCGCCGGCTGGTAGGAGTTCCCGTCCGGGTCGGGCTCGGTGAAGCCGTAATAGAGGACGTTGAAGATGTTCCGGCCCGAGAGCATGAGCTCGAGGGGGATGCCGCTCCATTCGAACTTGTACCCGATCCGGACGTGGACCAGGGCGTAGGGATCGGTCCGGCCGTAGCCATTGGGCAGGATCCGGTTCGAGGAATCGACGTACCAGCCGCCGACGTATTCGAGAGCGGCGCCGCCGACGACGGCCGGGCTGAACTTGTATTCGGCGTCGGCGTAGAGGTCGTGTTGCGGCGAGTTCGGGAGCCACGTTCCGGTATAGGTGTCGCCGGTGAGCGTCTCGACCGTGACGTACTTGAAGTGGGAGTAGGTGTAGGCCGCGCGCAGGGCCAGGGCCTCGACTGGGAACCACGCGAGCGACGTCTCGACGCCGTAGCGGTGGCTCGAGCCGACGTTGCCGTAGAAGGTCTCGAGCGGCCGGGTCGTGATCCGGTAGCGCCCGAAATCGTTTTCGGTGTCGAGATAATACAGGGCCACGTCATAGCTCACGTTCTTGGCGACCGAGCCCCGCACGCCGAGCTCCTCGCCGCTCGAGGTGGCGGCGACAAGCTGGGTGTTGTAGCCGCCGAGGGCGAAGGGATTATTGACCAGCTCCTCGGTGCCGGGCGGCAGGAAACCCGTGCCCCAGCTCGCGTAGAAGCCGAGGTCGGGCCGCGGGTTCCAGGTGATGCCGACCCGGCCGGTCGGCTTCTTGTAAACGACCTCGCCGCTGAGGTCGACACCGCCGGCGCGGAGATGGTCGGCGAGGCGGTTCGAGACGCGATCGTAGCGGCCGCTGGCGAAGACTCCCCATTGGCCGAGCTCGATGCGGTCGAGGACGAAGGCGCCGATGCCCGATTGGGTCAGGGTCTGGTCGGCGACGAGGTCCGGCCCCTCGACGGCCCCGCCGAGGTTGGGGAACTTCGTCTCGTCGATCGACTGCCAGGCGTAATCGACGCCGGCGGTCAGGTGGTTCGTGACCCGGCCCCACGACGCGGTGTGGTTGATCTGGCTCATGACGCCGGGGGTATTGAACTGGCGGTGGATGACCGTCGAGGGCACGGCCTCGCCGTACTTGGTGTTCCGGTAATAAGTGGTCACGTTGAGGTCGAGGTTCCTGGCCAGCTCGAACGTGCCGATGAGGCCTCCGGTCGCGCGCTGGGTCCTCTGGAACTCGTTCTTGCTCGCGGAGTCGGGATTGGCCTGACGCCGCAGGACCTTGGGGTTGGCGCTGAACCAATCGAGGTTCAGGCCCTCGGGATTCTGGTTGTAGAAATTGGTCCAGCCGGCGATGGCCGTGATCTTGACCTTGGGACTGAGGGTGAAGGCGAACTTGCCCCGAACGTTGTCGGCCTTGTAAGCGGACCAGACGCGGTAGCCGTCGCCTGAAAGGAGGGAGCCGGTCAGGCTGTAGTTCAGCTTGCCGCTCGTGCCCCCCAGCTCGGCGTAGCCCTTCTTGAGGCCGAAGGCGCCGCGGACGAGGTTGACGCCCGCCGCCACCGGCTCCGTCCCGCCGTCGCGGGTCAGGACGTTGAGGATGCCGCCCGAGGAGCCGCTGCCGTAGAACGCCGCCGCCGGCCCGCGCAGGACCTCGATCCGCCGCACCGCGGCCCAATCGATGTCGTAGAAGTCCGGGACATAGCCCGAGGGATCGTTGAGGGGGATGCCGTCGACGAGAGTCTTGATGCCGCGCGTGCCGCGCTCGGTCAGGATGCCTTCGCCGCGGATATAGAGGTGGACGCGCTCGCCGTCGGCCTGGTTGTCGACCCGGACGCCCGGCACGAGCTTGAGGGCCTCGTCGATGCCGACCGTTCTCGGCATGGCGTTGAGGATGGGCGTTTCGACGACGGTGGTCGCCGCCGGATTCTGCTTGAGCGGGATCTCGACCCGGGGCGCGGTGACGGTGATCTCGACGTTCTGGGCCCGTTCCGACGTCTGTTCTTTTTCCTGGGCTTTCTTGGCGGGGGAGGCCGCGAACGAGGGGCCGGCGAGGAGGGCCGCGGCGACGAGGATCAGGGGGACGACTGTCAACGAACGGGGGGCGAGTCTGGGCATGACGATACCTCCATATACAGGATTAGACACGTCTCTTCGGAGATTTCTTCGGTCGTCCGTATCGGCGGCCGGGACCGGCTTGACACCGCTCCTCCGCCGGGGATAGAGTGACGCCGTGCCACCTGAAGTGTCCTCCGAACGCGCCCTCCCCAGGACCGGCCCCGCCGACCGGGAAACCTCCCTCATCCTGGCCGCCTCCCGCGGCGACGAGGCCGCGCTCCGGGAGATCTATCGGACCTACCGCGAGCCGGTCTGGCGCGTCATCGTCTCCCTGGTCGGGGACGTCCCTCAGGCGCAGGACATCCTCCAGAACGTCTTCTTCAAGGCCTTTCGGGGCCTCTCCGGCTTCCGCTTCCGGTCCGCCCTGTTCACCTGGATGTATCGGATCGCATGCAACGAGTGCCGTAACCACCTCAGGAGGCGCGGTCCCGCCACGGTCCCCCTCGAAACGATCCTCGGCAGCCGCTACGAGGCCGATTCGGCCGTCCCGGGCGGCGGATCCTCCGGTCCGGCCGACACCCTGAGAGCGGCCGTCCGCGATCTGCCCTTCAAGCTCCGCGAGGTCGTTGTCCTCAAATACCAGGAGGACCTCTCTTATGAAGAGATGAGCCGGGTCCTCGGCTGTCCGCCCGGGACCGTGGCCTCGAGGCTCAACCGGGCCCTTTTGGAGCTCGAGTTGCGGCTCCGCTCGCGGGGAGGGGCCCGATGACCTTCTCCTGCTTCTTCGCCCGGCGCAGGTTCGTGCCCTATCTCGAGGGGCAGGTCCCCTCCGGTCCCGTGGCGCGCCTCGAGCGCCATCTGGAACGCTGCGCCCGGTGCTCCGAGCTTTTTGCCCGCGTCAAGGCCGGCCATGAAGCGGGCCGCGCGTTCGGCCGGCTGGCCCCGGTTCCGCCGGGCCGTTTCTCGGACTTCGAGGAGGTCCGCAGCCCGGACCGCCGTCCCTGGGCTCGGCTTGCGGCGTTCGCCGCCCCGGCCCTTGTTGCCGCCGCCGCCTGCATCGTCGTGCTCTTCGCCGTGACCGGCCGTCATCAAGCGGTCGGGACGGGCGGCGCGGCCATCGGCCCGGCCGAGATCACACCCTCGGGCGCCTTCATGAAGCTGGCCATCCGCGACTTCGGCATCGACTCTCGCCGGCAGGTCGTCACCGAGGGCTACGTGCAGGATGTCTATTACGATGAGCAGGAGCAGACCCTGCACATCAAGCTGGGCGAGAGATCAGGCGGGACCGGCCCGTTTGTCATCTGCGAGGTCCGCGACGCCGGCCGCCTGACCATCCCCGGGACGGGCAGCCGCGTCCGGGTCTACGGCCGGGCCCGCTTCGACGCCCAGCCGGGCCGGGGCTGGCACGAGGTCAACCCCGTCATGGAGATCGCCGTCCTGAACCGCTGACGAAGGAGGCCGGCCGTGCTCTACTTCGCCTTCGCGTCCAACATGAACCAGGCGCAGATGAAGCGCTGGTGCCCGGCCAGCCGGTTCCTCAAGGCTGTCATCCTCGAAGGATATCGCTTTGTTTATGACGGCCTCTCCGTGTCCTGGGAGGGCGCGACCGGCAACATCGTCCAGTCCACGACCGAAAGCGTCTGGGGCGCCCTCTATGAGATCACCGAGCGGGACCGCCTGACCCTGGACGCCTTCGAGGGCTATCCTCGGAACTATGACCACAAGGACGTCGACGTCAGGGACCGCGAGGGAAAGATCGACCGGGCCATGACCTATTTCCGGACGGGGCGGCCCCTAAGCAAGCCCCACCCCGATTACGAGCGGATCGTCATCGACGGGGCCAAGGAATGCGGCCTGCCCGACGACTACATCGAAAAGTTCCTTCGCGTCCCCCGCATCTGATACCTGGGAGATCGCATGACCATCGAATACGTCCATGCTTCGAAGTACGGGAACGGCGCGCGGGTCGCCGAGGAGTTCAAGCGGCTCATGGCTGCGCGGGGGGTCGCGGTCAACGTCCGCCACGCCCGCGACGCCCGTCCCAAGGAGATGCCCGCGGCCGACCTCTATGTCTTTAGCTCGCCCGGCCGCATGGGACGGCCCATTGGCCGCATGCGCCGTTTCCTGAAGAGACTCCAGCTGCCGGCCGGCGCCAAGTACGCCCTTCTCGTCACCGAGTCGGCGCCCCAGCCGAACAAGAAAACGGGGCAGATGCCGACCCCCGAAGAGATGGCCCGCTGGCAGCGCGTCGCCCCGATCATGACCGGGATCCTCGACGGCAAGGGCCTGGTCAAGGTCGCAGAAGGCAAGGTCCGGGTGACCGGCCTGAAGGGGCCCCTCGAAGAGGGCTGGGAGAAAAAAGTCGAGGCCTTCGCTCAGAACTTGTAGCGGACGCCGACGCGCACCGCGGTCCCCGAGAGGTTGATGCGGGCCCGCCGGGCGTCGACGACGCCTTCCTCCGCCGGCGCGCTCGGCCGGACGACGATCAGCGGATAATCCTCCGCGCCTCCCGCCGTCTTGTGGAAAAAGAAGAGCGTCCCGGCCTCGGTGGTGTTATCGCCGGCCGAGCTGCGGTGCTGGTCCTGGCCGGTGAGGCCAGAGAAGCTGGCGATGCGCATCCCCGCTTCGACGAAGAGGACGGTCCTCGGGGCGATGTCCCATTCCCCGCCGAAGGCGCCTTCGAACCCGAGGCCCGACGTCGAAGCCGAGCCCTTCCACTGCTCCCAGGCGTCGGCGCTTTCATTGCGATAGAAATAGCCGGCCTTGGCCGAATAGATTCCGAACCCGCCGCGCAGGTAGAAACCCGAGCCCGGGTAGAAGCGGACCATGAGCTTGAAGGGGACGGCCCGGACGTAAGGCTTGGTCCGGACGGTCTCCGACGCGTCCCCGCCGCCGAGCTTGACGGCGCTGCCGTTGGAACCCGTCAGGAGGTCGGCGCCGACGCCGAACGTCAGCTGCGTCGAAAAGCGGTAGGCGAGCTCGAAGCCCATAAGGCCGGCCAGGTTCAGGATATCCGGCCGGTCGGGGACGGTCAGGCCGGCCGAGGCGGCGGCCCAGTCGGCGAAGCCGCGCGTCCCGTCGTTGAGATCGCGCGGGGCGAGGGTGGCGACGCCCATCGAGACGGCGAACTCGAGCGGGATCGTCCCCGTGCGGAACTCCGGCATCTTGATGCCCCCGGTCCGGGGCTGGCGCGCGGCTGGCTCGCGGGCCGGCGTCTTCGCCGGGGGCTGGGCGGCCGGCGGACTGATGGGCTCGCCCTGGCCAACGACCTCGACCAGGCTCTCGTGGATCCAGCCGCCGATGACCCCGCCGTCCTCGAGCGTGTAGCGGACGAAATACCACTCGCCCTCTTTCTTGTCCGCGTCGAGGAGGGTGCCTTCGGGGATGGCCTGCATGACGGAGCTGCCGATGTCCGGCTTCTCGCGGAGGTTGGCCTGCTCGGCCGTGACCTTGAGCTTGATCGTCCGGGCCTGGGGCGACCCGGCCGCTGCGGCCAGCGCCGTCCCGACGGCCAGGATCAGAAGGGAAAAGGCGATCGTCCGAATGATGCGCATGGCGGGTTCACCCTGATCGGATTATAGAACGACTCCCGCCAATGGGCAAGGCGAGGGGGAGAGACGGCGCCGGCTCATGATCGCGCGGCATGCCCCGCCGCACGCCGGCGGGGAGCTTGCGGCGGCGGCCCATATTTCAGCCGAGCTTCCTGGACTTGAAGGACAGAGCTGAAACGCCTGGCCATTTCAGGGGAAAGGGCGCGCCGGCCGCATTCGTAATCAGAGACCATGTTCTGCCGGATCTCGAGCTTGCCGGCCAGCTGCTCCTGGGTCAATCCGGCCTTCAACCGGGCGCCGGCCAGGAGATTCCCGACCCGGTTCTTTTCCATCTCCTTCCAGAATTCGGTCCCTTCGATGGGGATCGCCGCTTCATCCTCCTCCGCGGCCAGGACGGTGACCTCGTACTTCTTCCGGAGCCAATCGACGATCTCTCCGGGGCGGTCGCCGTGGATGGACAACTCAGTACGCGGCTTTTTCACGACTGCCAACATAGTACACCTCGATGATGATCTCGCCCTTGCGATGCGTCCAACACGCCACATATCGATAGGTCAGATGACAGTGGTATCGGTCGTCGCCAAGGCATGAAAAATTCCTCCAAGTCGGCTGGATCGGGCCCGAGTCCTGCAGGTTCGTCACGAGCAAGTACAGAAGTTGTCGAACGTTCTCGGGCAACTTGGCCAGACCGCGCCCGGTTTTCTTCTTGATCCTGATCTGGTAACTCATCCAGTTATAATATAACCATGCGCGGCGCCGCCGTCAAGTTATATCCTGGCGGAGCTTATTCGTATTCCGCCCAGTGCTTGATGGCGAGGTCGGCGGACTTGTGGGCGGCCAGGGCCTGGACGAAGAGGTCGGCGGCCTGGAGGTTCGTCAGGATGGGGATCGAGTAATCGACGGCCAGCCGGCGCAGCCGGTAGGCCGAGTTGTACTCGACCCTTTTCGCCGGGTTGGGGATGGAGATGACGAGGTCGATCCTGCCGCCGGCGATGAAGTCGCGGATGTTCGGGCCGCGCCGCTCGTGGACCTTGAAGAGCCGCGTGTTGCGGACGCCGTTCTCCTTGAGGAAGGCCGAGGTCTTGTCGGTGGCGAAGATGCGGTAGCCGAGCCCGGCCAGGGTTTGGGCGGCGCCGAGGAAGCGGCCCTTGGATTCCTCGCCGCCGACCGTGAGGAGGATGTTCTTTTTCGGCAGCGTGAAGCCGGTGGCCAGGATGGCCTTGAGATAAGCCTCATAGACGTCCTCGCCCAGGCAGGCCACCTCGCCGGTCGAGGCCATCTCGACGCCCGTCACCGGGTCGGCCCCTTTGAGGCGCGAGAACGAGAACTGCGGCGCCTTGACGCCGACATAGTTGAGGTCGAGCGTCGTCTTGCGGTTCAGCCCGCCCCGGCCCATGATGGCCGCCACGGCGAGCTCGACGAAGTTCGTGCGGGCGACCTTGCTCACGAACGGGAAGGAGCGCGAGGCCCGCAGGTTGCACTCGATGACCTTGATGGCGTTGTCCTTGGCGATGAACTGGATGTTGAACGGCCCGGTGATCTCCAGGGCCCGGGCGATCTCGCGGCCGATCTCGCGGATGCGGCGGATGGTCTCGATGTAGAGCTTCTGCGGCGGCAGGACCATGGTCGCGTCGCCGGAGTGGACGCCGGCGTTCTCGACGTGCTCGACGATGGCCGAGGCGATGACCTCGCCGCGGTCGGCGACGGCGTCGAGCTCGATCTCCTTGGCGTTGAGGATGAACTTGGAGATGACGACCGGGTACTCGGGCGAGACCCGCGAGGCCTTCTGGAGGTAGCGGTCGAGGTACTCCTCGTTGAAGACGACGCTCATGGCCGCCCCGCTGAGGACGTAGGACGGCCGGATGAGGACCGGATAGCCGATCGTCCGGGCGAAGCGCTTGGCCTCGGCGATGCTCCGGAGCTCGCGCCACTCGGGCTGGTCGATGCCGAGCCCGTCGAGGAGCCTGCTGAACTTGTAGCGGTCCTCGGCCCGGTCGATCGAGGGCGGCGGCGTTCCCAGGACGCGCACCCCCGCGTTGTGGCAGCGCAGGGCGATGTTGTTCGGGATCTGGCCGCCCATCGAGAGGAGCACGCCGAGCGGCTTCTCCTTCTCGTAGATGTCGAGGACGCGCTCGAAGCTGAGCTCGTCGAAGTAGAGCCGGTCGCAGATGTCGTAGTCGGTCGAGACCGTCTCCGGGTTGTAGTTGACCATGATCGTCCCGTAGCCCATCTTCTTGAGGGCCAGGGCGGCGTTGACGCAGCACCAGTCGAACTCGACCGAGGAGCCGATGCTGTAGGAGCCCGAGCCGAGGACCATGACCTTGCCGGGCCGGCCGTTGCCGTTGCGGAAGGGGACGTCGTCCTCGCGGCCGTGGTAGGTCGCGTAGAGGTAGTTCGTCTGGGCCGGGTATTCGGCGGCCAGGGTGTCGATCTGCTTCACGGCCGGGACGATGCGGAGGGCCTTGCGGCGAGCCCGGACCTCGAGCTCGGATGAGCCGGTGAGGAGCGAGATCTGCTTGTCGGAGAAGCCCTTGCGCTTGGCCTCGAGGAGGAGGTCGGCCCCGGCCTCGCCGATCCGGACGCCCCGCAGCCGCGCCTCGCATTCGACGACCGACTTGATCTTGTGGAGGAACCAGCGGTCGATGCGGGTCAGCTCGTGGATGCGGTCGACCGTCATCCCTTTCTTGAGGGCCTCGGCGATGCCGAAGAGCCGCTCGTCGGTCGGGTGGCGGAGCTCCTTCTCGAGGCTGCGGAAGGAGTAGTTCTCGTTGGCGACCAGGCCGTAGACGCCGACCTGGAGCATCCGGGCCGCCTTCTGCACGGCCTCCTCGAAGGAGCGGCCGACGGCCATGACCTCGCCGACCGACTTCATCTCCGAGCCGATCTTCTTCGAGACCCGGCCGAACTTCTTGAGGTCCCAGCGCGGGATCTTGACCACGAGATAGTCGAGGGCCGGCTCGAAGCAGGCCGAGGTAACCTTGGTGATCGAGTTCGGAAGGGCAGGGAGGGTGTGGCCGAGGGCCAGCTTGGCCGCGACGAAGGCCAGCGGGTAGCCGGTCGCCTTGCTGGCCAGGGCCGAGCTCCGCGAAAGGCGGGCGTTGACCTCGATGATGCGGTAGTCGCCGTTGTGCGGGTTCAGGGCGTACTGGATGTTGCACTCGCCGACGATGCCGAGGTGGCGGATGGCCGTGATGGCGATCCTCCGCAGCCGGTGGTACTCCTCGTTCGTCAGCGTCTGCGACGGGGCGATGACGATGCTCTCCCCGGTGTGGATGCCCATCGGGTCGAAGTTCTCCATGTTGCAGACCGTGACGCAGTTGTCGGCCCGGTCGCGGACGACCTCGTACTCGATCTCTTTCCAGCCCTCGAGATACTCCTCGATGAGGACCTGCGGGGTGGCCGTGAAGGCCCGCCGCAGCGCCTCGCGGAGCTCGCGCGGAGTATAGGCGATGCCGCTGCCCTTGCCGCCGAGAGCGTAGGCGACGCGGGTCATGACCGGGTAGCCGATCGAGGCCGCGGCGCGCAGGCCCGCCTCGACCGTGCGCACGGCGACGCCCCGCGGCGTCTTGAGCCCGGCTTCGGCCAGGGCCCGGTTGAAGAGCTTGCGGTCCTCGGTCTTCTCCACCGCCTCCATCGGCGTCCCGAGCACGTGCAGCTTCGCCTCGGCCAGGGCCCCGCCTTTCCAGAGGCCGATGCCGCAGTTGAGAGCCGTCTGCCCGCCGAACGAGACGAGCAGGCCGTCGGGCTTCTCGCGCTCGATGATCTTCTTGACGAAAAAGGGCGTCACCGGCAGGAAATAGACCTTGTCGGCCATCCCTTCGGACGTCTGGATCGTGGCGATATTGGGGTTGACGAGGACGACCTCGAGCCCCTCTTCCTTGAGGGCCTTGATGGCTTGGCTCCCGGAATAGTCGAACTCGCCGGCCTCGCCGATCTTGAGGGCGCCGCTGCCGAGGAGGAGGACCTTGCGGGGCTTGGTCATCGGGCCGCCTGGAGGAACAGGTCGAAGAGGAACTCGGTGTCGGTCGGCCCGGGGCAGGCCTCGGGGTGGAACTGGACGCCGAAGACGGGCTTGCGGCCGTGGCGGATGCCCTCGTTCGTGCCGTCGTTGGCGTTGCGGAACCAGGGCCGCCAGCCGCGCGGCAGGCTCCCGGCGTCGACGGCGAAGCCGTGGTTCTGGCTGGTGATGTAGCAGCGCTCGGTGCCGTCCTCGAGGCAGGGCTGGTTCTGGCTGCGGTGGCCGAACTTGAGCTTGAAGGTCCGGCCGCCGGCGGCCAAGGCCAGGATCTGGTTCCCGAGGCAGATGCCGAAGAGGGGCAGCCCTTCGCCGAGAAGGCGCCGCACGGCCTCGATCGCGGCCGTGGCCCGCTCGGGATCGCCGGGGCCGTTGGAGATGACGACGCCCTTCGGCGCGAACGAGAGGATGCGCTCGGCGTCGGAATCGGCCGGGACGCGGACGACAGCGACGCCGCGCCGGGTGAGCGAGCGGATGATGTTCATCTTGACGCCGCAGTCGATAAGGACGATCGTTCGGCGGGCCTGGGGATTATAGATGCGGATCTCGGGAGTCGTGACCTCGGCCACGAGGTCGCGGGCGTTCGGGTCGGCGACCTCGGCCGCCTCGCGGCGCAGCCGGGCCGGGCTCATGCTCCCGTCGCCCGCGTCAAGCAGGCCGGTCATGACGCCGTGGACGCGGAGCTTCTTCGTCAGGGCCCGGGTATCGACGCCGGCGATCCCGGGGATGCCGTTCTCACGGAGCCAGTCGTGAAGTGATTTCCGCGACGTCGCGTGCGACGGATGCTCGCAGAGCTCGGAGATGACGTAGCCCGTGATCTGCGGCCGGTCGGACTCGAAGCGGGACGGGTCAATGCCGTAGTTGCCGATGAGGGGATAGGTCTGGCAGAGGATCTGACCCCTGTAGCTCGGATCGGTGATGGATTCCGGATAGCCGACGATCCCGGTATTGAAAACGACTTCCCCCCCGGACTTGACGTCCGCGCCGAAACCTACGCCCTCGAGGACGGTCCCGTCCGCAAGGGCCAGCGCCGCTCTGCGAATGTCGTCGGTCTCCCTTCCATTTTCGGCGCAGTATAGCACAATCCCATCAGGTCCTCAAGGAGATTCCTGTATGATTTCAGCAAGATTCCAGTATTCTAGAGGCGGATGCGGATCGCCATCTGAGCTCGCCACCTAGATGTCCAGCCTCCCCGGAGCGGGAGGCTGAACTCGTCGTCCGCGAACGAAATCGTTGGGATCAGAAATAGGACCGAGGCAGAAAGGACGACTCTCAGAAAGACCTATTATGTTTGAATCCTCTTGCTTCTTGCATCGTAGTCCTTTACCATTCTATGACCTCGATAGACAAGATATTGGAATATGTGGAATACCCTATCGGGTTGCCTGCCCTAACCCGGTATTCATAAGTATGCCCAGCCTGTGCGCCATCGTCCGAATATGAATCGACGTTATAGCCGACCGTCGCGATTACTGACCAACCCGTGATTCCCGGAATTCGGCGTTCGATATAATTATAGAGTGTATTTTTATATTGATTTGACCAAGAGATATTCACATTTTGTTCAAGGGTCGAGGATTGTCCGCACAGATCGCTTGGTGCGTCAGGCACGACTTGGGGGATCTCAAAATCGCACAATGAGAAGTCAGAGATCCCTGCTCCGTTAACGGCCCTTATCCGATAGGAATATTGAGTTCTCAATGTATCTATTGGATCTTGGCAGTAGGCATATGAAGTTGAATTCATGTCAGCACAGTTTTCATGGATGAAGACCGGTCGATATTCATCCTTTCGCTGGACCTCGAATCCGAGTTCATTATTCGAATTATCATTCCAGCTAAGCCCGAGGATATTCCACGCTATCTGATATACAACCAGATTAGACGGAGCGTTTGGCGGCGTAGATCCCCCAAGACTGTTAAGGACATTGAATGCGTTTAGCCTTCCATCGGCTACGCATTTGTTGTTAAGCGAAGCTACATAATCGGCCCCGTCGATTATTAGATCCTTCAGCCGACCATATGTAAGTCCGGGGCATACTCCCAGCGCCAAAGCTGCTACCCCAGCAACGTGAGGGGCAGCCATAGAAGTCCCGCTCTTTTGCTGATAGTAGTCTCCGCGCCTTAAGCTCCAGATCTCTGAACCCGGAGCCCCGATATCGACAGAATTCTGCCCATAATTTGAATCGCTCCGTTTCGTATCATCGTCGTTCGTTGCCAAGACAGCTATGATGTTCTCGTTCGGATAACAAGCCGGATATCTGGGATTGGCATCGAGATTTCCATTTTCGTTTCCTGCTGAAGCGACAAATAGCCTGTTCTTCTCCTGAGCCCGTGAGATCGCGAGCTTGACAGAGATACTATAATTTTCGCTGAGTTGCCTGTAACTGTTGCTGGTTAGAAAAGCACCATTGTTTGTTGCATAGTCGACCCCATTAACTATTCTACTGTCTAAGACCTGCCCGCAGTAGTTAACGATTTTGATGGGCATTATCTTAACGTTCCAGCAAACTCCGCTGATTCCCTTATTGTTATTACCTACAGCGCCGATAATTCCCGCAGTATGGGTCCCATGATAGTCATTCCATGTCGGAGCGCAGACAAATTCCCCGTTTTCCTTGTAAGTCTGGTCATCCATGGGGTCTGCGGAGCCTGGGTATCCAGAGACAAAGTTCCAGCCCTTCACATCATCTGTAAAGCCATTGTGGTCGTTGTCTTGGCCATCACCTGGAATTTCGTTGGGATTCACCCAAAGATTGCCCATGATATCCTCGTGTTCATAATCGAGGCCAGTGTCCAATACCGCCACTACGACCTCCGAATTTCCAGTCGATTTCGCCCAGGCCTCCTCAGCGTGTATCTTTGCGAGGCCCCATTGCTCACTAAAATAGGGATCATCGGTCGCAAGACGAGCGATGCCGTTCTTTTCAACATATTCAACATATGGATTCGATTCCAAGCGCCTAATCGCGTAATCAAGTTCAATCTCTTCTGGGACCTGGATATGAAAGAGATACGGATCG